>NZ_JABBOU010000023.1 GCF_018853465.1 Acidithiobacillus montserratensis | reverse complement strand
CTTTACCCTACCAACTAGCTAATCAGACGTAGGCTCCTCTTCCAGCGCGAGGTCCGAAGATCCCCCGCTTTCCCCCTCAGGGCTTATGCGGTATTAGCCCAAGTTTCCCTGGGTTGTCCCCCACTCAAAGACAGATTCCTACGCGTTACTCACCCGTCCGCCACTCGTCAGCATCCGAAGACCTGTTACCGTTCGACTTGCATGTGTTAGGCATGCCGCCAGCGTTCAATCTGAGCCAGGATCAAACTCTTAAGTTCAATCCATACAATTTGTTCAACTTCCAGTACCAATAGCCCGTCCTTAAACGCACTATCAATACCTAGAGCCTAAACCCCACACATCTCCACTCGGCTGTGAAAGAACGAAACTGCTTACTGCGAAATCTTGGTAGCGGGGGTAGGATTTGAACCTACGACCTTCGGGTTATGAGCCCGACGAGCTGCCAAGCTGCTCCACCCCGCAACAGGGTCGACAATCATACGAGGTAAGCTATTTTACTGTCAATACCTTTCTGCTTTGTCGCTCTCTTTCAGGACCGCTGCCCCGTCGAGAGAGCGCACTATACATGGGGGTCCGGGGGTGTGCAAGCACTTTTTTCAACACTCCCTCTCTCCTTTTTACCGGGCGGATTCGCCCATGGCTACGGGGGCCGGAGGCGGGGTAGCGGTATTGGCGTTGTCTCCGTAGGGGGCAAAATCATAGGGTTGCGCCTGCAACTGACGGGCTACCGTCTGCAAGTCCGGGGTGTTGATATTGATGGCCACAGGGACGGTATTGGGTTTTTCTACCAGATTGATGACCCGCTGCCAGTTGATGGTCCAGGCCTGATGCAGCGCCGTGCTGAAAGTAGTAATGGCATCTACTGCACGCTGCTGATTGTTACTGCCCTTGTGATAGGCCTCTACGGGTTCAAAACTCTGCAGATACAGGTTGCCATCACCATTGCTACCCACCACATAGGGCTGGTCGATACTACGCACAGGCGTACCCACCTTGACCATTTTGAATAACTGTACCTCATTTTCCGGATACACATGGAAGCAGCCATGACTGACCCGCATTCCTACGCCCCAGGGCTTGTTGGTGCCGTGGATAAAGATTTGCGACCATCCGGTTTCAAGCGCCAGTTCACCCATGGGGTTGTCGGGTCCCGCCGGGAAAAATGCCGGGATGGGTTCGCCAGCCTTGGCATGTTCTTCCTGAATATTTTTGGGAACCGTCCAGGTGGGATTTTTGACCTTGGCAATGATTTTCGTGCTGCCCACCGGATCGGGCCAGTTAGGACGAAAAATGCCTACCGGAAAGGTGTAGACCACCTTCTGTCCTGCCGGAAAATAATACAGGCGACGGGCGGGAATGTTGATAATGATGCCCTGCCAGGGCTTGGGCGGAAGAATGTATTCGGTAGGCACGAGCACCCGGGTGCCGGCTCCGGGTAACCAGGGATCCACACCCGGATTGGCTGCACGGATTTCGTTGTAGCCCACGTCATAATGGCGGGCAATATCCAGCAGAGTATCCTGCTGACGGGCCAGCACGACCCGGAGTTGTCCGACCATATTGCTGCCTGCCGCAGGCAGGGGAAACTCTGCCGCCAGCGCGGTCTGCCCATTGAACCAGAGTCCGCCCAGCAGTACCCAATGAATAGGCTTAATTTTCATGAAAAGATGATTCCTGGAGTTGATCAATGAAAGTGAGGTCGAGGATATGTTCCTGGTGCTGGTCCAGAAGCTTGAGCCACTCCCTTCCCGCAGCCGTCCAGACATCCAGAATCTGTCCCTGGAGATGGCGGCCATCATGCAGTTGGAGTATCACTGGCCGCCGTTGCAGGGCTGCAAGCTCCAAAGCGCTGTGCAAGGCACAACTGACAGGCAGATAGGGATCTGACATCTTATGCCCGGATAGTGTCCATACCACCCATATAGGGCCGTAACGCTTCGGGAATGTACACACTGCCGTCGGCCTGCTGGTGATTTTCCAGCAAAGCCACCAGGGTGCGGCCAATCGCCAGCCCCGAGCCATTCAGGGTATGTACCAGCTGGGGCTTTCCATCTTCGCCGCGATAGCGTAGTTGCAATCGGCGCGCCTGGAAACTCTCAAAATTGCTGCAGGAGCTGATCTCACGATACTGGTTCTGACCCGGCAACCATACTTCCAGATCATAAGTGCGCGCCGCACTGAAACCCATGTCGCCGGCACAGAGCGCCATGACTCGATAGGGAAGTTCAAGTAATTGAAGGACTTTTTCGGCATGCCCGGTGAGCGCCTCAAGGGCGTCGGCGGAATCTTCGGGGCGCACCACCTGCACCAGCTCGACCTTGTCAAACTGATGCTGGCGAATCATGCCCCGGGTATCGCGACCATAAGCCCCTGCTTCGCGACGGAAACAGGGAGTATAGGCGCAGAACTTCTGGGGAAGCGTCGTGACGATTTCGCCGCGCAACAAATTGGTGAGCGGTACTTCTGCTGTGGGAATCAGATAATAAGGGTCATCGCGTAGAGCAAACAAATCGTCTTCAAATTTGGGCAATTGTCCGGTGCCGAATAATGAGTCCGCATTGGCCAGAAACGGCGGAGCGATTTCGGTATAAGCATGGATATTCACCTGCAAATCAAGCATGAACTGGATGAGCGCCCTTTCCAGACGGGCACCCAGGCCCCGTAAAACCACAAATCGCGCACCAGCCAGTCGGGCGCCTGCGGCGAAATCCAGGATCCCCAAGGCCTCGCCGAGGTCTACATGATCTTTGGCAGTGAACGAAAATTCACGGGGAGTTCCCCAATGGCGCAACACCACATTGTCGGCTTCATCACGGCCATCAGGGACAGCGTCCTGGGGTAAATTGGGCAGACTACTGACCAGTGTATCCCACTGTTGCAGGACAGTTTCTAGAGATTGCTCCAGCGCCTTGATGCTTTCTCCATATTGCCCGGCCGCCGCTTGCATGGCGCCGGTATCCAATCCCTGCCGACGGGCCTGGGCAATTTCCCGGGAGGCTTCGTTGCGCGCATTGCGCTGTTCTTCCATCTGGATTTGCAAGGTTTTGCGCTGCTGATCCAGCGCCTTCAAGGCATCGACGTCCAGCGTAAAATGCCGACGGGCGAGTCCGGCAGCGACCTTTTCGGGTTCATTGCGCAACAAGTTGGGGTCAAGCATGGGGCTTTTTCTCTTCAGCAGTGGCGCGACGGGAGCCAATCCAGCGCAGACGTTCCTGAATGCGCAGTTCCAGCCCGCGTTCGCTGGGTTCATAAAAACGGGTTCCCGCCAGTGCCGGCGGAAAATATTTCTGTCCAGGGGCAATGGCATCGGGATAGTCGTGATCGTATTGATATTCCTTGCCGTAATCCAGCGTTTTGAGCAATTTGGTGGGCGCGTTGCGCAAATGCAGAGGGACTTCCTGACTGCTTCCAGCTTTGACCAGAGATTGTGCCCGGTTCCAGGCCGCATACACGCGGTTGCTTTTGGGACAGCTGGCCAGGTACACCGTCACTTGCGCTAGGGCCAGCTCACCCTCGGGACTGCCCAGAAACTGGTAGGCATCTTTGGCCGCCAGAGCCATTTCAAGAGCGCGCGGATCTGCAAGGCCCACATCTTCCGAGGCCATCCGTACCAGGCGCCGGGCCAGGTAAAGGGGATCGGCACCACCATCGAGCATTCTTGCCAGCCAATACAGGGCGGCATCGGGGTCAGAACCGCGCAGGGATTTGTGGAAAGCGGAAATTTCATCATAAAAAGCCTCGCCACCCTTGTCGAAACGCCGCCAGCTTTGCCCAGTCGCGGCAAGCAAGGCCTGGGGCGTAATCCGTACGTTATCTTCCTGCTGCTCCGCCAGCTGTACCGCGAGATCCAGCAGATTCAGGAGGCGGCGGGCATCTCCATCCGCCGCACGCAACAGGCCTTGACGCAATTCAACTGGAAAATCAATGGAACGCGCACCCAATCCCCGGGTGGGATCCTGCAAGGCCCGGGCAAGAATGATAGCCAGATCGGCTTCATCCAGAGTCTTGAGCACATACACCCGCGCCCGGGAAAGCAGGGCATTGACCAGGGCAAAACTGGGGTTTTCTGTAGTGGCACCAATCAGGGTAATAACGCCTTCTTCCACATAGGGCAGCAATGCATCCTGCTGGGTTTTGTTGAACCGATGGATTTCGTCAATAAAGAGGACGGTTTCCTGCCCATCAATCCGATGCGCTTCGGCACTGCTGATGGCGGCGCGGATTTCCTTGACGACACTATTGACTGCTGAAAGCACTTGAAAATGATAACCCGCTGACTGCGCCAGCAATTGGGCAAGGGTGGTTTTACCGGTGCCCGGTGGGCCCCAAAAAATCATGGAGTGGAGGTGCCCGGAGCGGAGCATGGCACGCAATGGCCCCTGTTCGCCGAGCAGGTGCGGCTGGCCGACGTAATCCTCAAGACGCTGAGGGCGCAGGCGCGCCGCCAGAGGGCGGAGATCACGCGCTTGATTCAGCAAAGGATCTCCGAGGCTGACCAGGGTCAGAAATGCCGGGAAATAGCCGCACCGAAGTTAAAGGTGCTGGCTTTGTAAGTTCCGGGAAAGGTCGAGGAATAGGAAGTGGCATTACCGGAAAGGGCATAGGAAGCCCCGAGGTCATACTGCCAGTGTCCAAGCCCGATACCCAGACCAAAGGATACCAGATTGCTGCTGGGCGCAGGGGCAGCAGCCTGGATACTGGAACCATCGGTCGGACTGTCTTCGTGGGCGAGCCCGCCACGCAAAGCCAGGAACTGACTGAAGTGATAGCTCAAACCCAGACGATAGGCGAGGGCTGATTTCCAGCCGAGGTTACCATAACCGGGTAGGCGGGTATTACTCCAGTCATTCCAGTCCACATCCAACTCGGTCGCAAATGCGGGGGTGAAACGGTAGCGGATACCGGCCTGGACCTGACTGGGCAGACGAATATCGCTGCCCACGTTGGCAGTTGAGCGGTAACTCAGTCCTGCATTGAAGATTTCAGTGGTGTAAAAGAGGCCGACATTGCCGCCGACGCCGCCGCCGTTACGGGAATGCGGTCCAAAAGTAGCACTAAGACTCTGGTAATAGTCCAGTCCGGCACCAATACTCAGATTGGGCAGAATCAGGTAAGCCACCCCCGGATTGATATCGATGAGGCGCAAATCATTTTTATAAGAATCCGGTCCGACTGTACCTGCTGGCCAGGTGGCGTTGATTCCATAGGGAGAGGTAATACCCAGCCCTGCAGCCAGGGGTAAGTTATCAAAGCGGTGGGTCACGAACAAATTGGGCATGATCAGCAGATTATTACTGGCACCCACTCCATCTTTTTTATAGCTGGGCTCTGCGGCGACCACATCCAGACTGGCGCGGGTTCCGGGGAAAAACACCATATCCGCCGGATTAATGGCAAAACTGCTGACGGGACTGGCATCCGCCACGGTGGCTCCCGCTTCGGAAAGCCCCACGACCGATGTGGGCACCGCAAACCCCGATGCCTGGGCCTGCACACTGACGAAAAGGCCCAGGGCCAGAAGGGTCAAACCGGTTTTGACATTACGCATGCAGCACTCCAGAAAAATTTATTGCGAAAGAACATCGACTCCGGCAGGAGCGGTAAACTGAAACTCCTTGGCCGGAATGGCATGATTGATTTCTATATGGGTAAAATGCAGAATCGTCTCCTGCTGGAAAGCATCTTCCATGCGCATTTCCTGCAGGATACCGGCCTGATTGAAGCCGAGACGCAGGGAAGTAAAACCCTGATCCTGCCCGTTTTTGGGACGCAACAATAACCAGTGCAACTGATTTTTTGTGCCCAGATCACTGATATCAAAGCGCTGGCTCAAGTCATCATTGCCGGCAATTAACGCCGCCGGAGTGGAGCCCAGGGCCTTTCCCAGAGGTTGCACGGTAACCTGTTGCAGAGCGGGCTCATAAAGCCAGACTTTGCTCCCGTTGGAAACAATGGTCTGCCCATTGGCACCGCTGTAATCCCAGCGAAACTGGCCGGGACGGGAAATCCACAAACTGCCACTGGCCTTTTTGACAATCTGGCCATCATGGTTGGCCACTTCCTGACTGAACCGGGCGGTAATAGTGTGGGTGCTCTGAAAAAAATGATGCAGCATATCCATGCCCGAAGCGGCATTTGCCGCTGTAGTCCAGCCGAGCAAAATAGCGAGACCCAGTAACAGCCCGAAAAACCCTCGGCTTTTTGCTTTAATCACGACCCGGTGGCGCTGCTGCATAAATTTCCCTGCTCCCGTTACTTTGCAAAGGGCCGACAACACCCACTCTTTCCATTTCTTCAATCATGCGTGCGGCGCGATTATAGCCCACCTTCAGTTGCCGCTGCACGTAGGAAATGCTGGCCTTGCGACTACTGGTGACAATAGCCACTGCCTGATCATAAAGCGGATCGGCATCTTCACCGCCAGCCCCCTCCAGATCTTCACCATCAGCACTTTCACCGCCCTGTAAAATTCGCTCATCATACTGGGGTGCGCCCAACTGCCGTAACGACTCTACGACACGATGCACTTCGTCGTCACTGACAAAGGCGCCATGCACCCGTTGCGGATAACCGGAACCCGGTGGCAGATAGAGCATATCGCCCTGACCCAGCAGGGTTTCAGCCCCCATCTGGTCGAGAATGGTACGTGAATCAATCCGCGAAGACACCTGAAAGGCAATGCGGGTAGGAACATTGGCCTTGATCAGGCCGGTGATGACATCCACGGAAGGGCGCTGGGTCGCCATGATCAAGTGCAATCCTGCGGCCCGGGCTTTCTGGGCCAGACGGGTGATGAGGGTTTCCACCTGCTTGCCGACCACCATCATCAGATCCGCAAACTCGTCGATGATCACGACAATGGCTGGCAAGGTATTCAGAGTAATGGGCTCCCCGTCCAGATCCTTGTCAGGGCCCGGCAGAGAATGCCCCGCAGCGATGGCTTCCTGAACCTTCTGGTTATAACCCGCCAGATTGCGAACGCCCACAAAAGCCATCAGTTTATAGCGTCTTTCCATCTCCGCCACACACCAGCGCAGGGCGTTGGCCGCTTCTTTCATATCGGTGACTACCGGCGCCAGCAAATGGGGAATACCCTCATAAATGGATAACTCCAGCATTTTGGGGTCCACCATGATCAGCCGCACATCGGCAGCCGTGGCCTTGAAGAGAATGCTCAATATCATGGCATTGACGCCCACGGATTTGCCGGCACCCGTGGTTCCCGCAACGAGGAGGTGGGGCATTTTTGCCAGATCCGCCGAAACCGGTTGTCCGGCAATGTCCTGTCCCAGGGCCAGGGTCAACAGACTCTTGCTATGAATGAAACCGGAGCTGGACAGAATTTCCGAAAGCCGGACCGTCCGCCGCCGGGGATTGGGCACCTCGATGCCCATGGTGGCCTTGCCGGGAATCGCCTCCACCACCCGCACCCGGGCCGCCAGCACACGGGATAAATCCTTACTGAGCCCGGCTACCTGACTCACCTTAACCCCGGGAGCCGGTTCGATCTCAAAGCGGGTAATGACGGGTCCGGGATTGGCGGCCACCACTGTGGCCTGCACCCCGAAATCCGCCATTTTTTCTTCCAACATGCGCGACTGCTGGGCCAGAGTTTCAGGATCCAGTTGTCCGGTGGGATCCATGGGATCAGCAGGGTCGAGCAGGGCCAAGTCTGGAAGACCATCGGCCCGGGGCGGACCCACCGGTGCTGGCAGCGGCATCTGCCGGGTATTTTTGGGCGCCGGGGCGGCGACGGAACGCGTTTTTTTGGCCGCAAAAAAACCCGGAGTGGCTGCAGGGGCCTTATTTTCCACAACGGCCGGAGAAGGGTTGGATATGACCACAGCAGTTTCCGGCTGAGATTGCTCCCTGCGCCGGAATCGGGGGATATGCATGCGCGGGATAGTGATGATTTTCCGCCCACGCCATCCGTTGGAAATACTCCCCAGTTTCGTCCACATCTCCCGGGGACTCAACCCTGTCAGCAGAAAGATACCGAGCACGAAAACCGCCAGAAACAGCAGGGCGCTTCCGCCCGCACCCACCAATGGCAGAAAGAGACTGGAGATTTCCTGACCGAGAATACCACCGGCGAAGCTGCCAGTTACCGGCCACCAGGCCGCAGGCCAGACCAGGGCCAGAAACGCCATCATACCCAGCAATATGGCCAGGCCGCCGACGGGGGCCAGGCGCCGCCCCGGCCGCTGTCGAAACCAGTGATTCCAGAGCTGCACCACCCAGGCATAGAGCGCCACCGGCAGCAGCCAGGCGGCCATGCCCATGAACTGCACCAGAAAATCCGCCAGATAAGACCCGGCTTCGCCGCCCCAATTTTGAACAGCGAGCCCTTTGCCACTGCTAAACCAACTGGGATCAGCAGGATGGAAGCTCAGCAGAGACATGGCCATGAAGGTCGCCATGGCGAGCATGATCAACAATAACACCTCGCGGCGCCAGGGTTTTCGGGGCGCGACTTTTACTGGTCCGGTCGGGGAGGGGCGAACCGTTCGGGAAGGGTTACGGGTGGCAGAACTCATGCTGGCAAGCTAAACGAGGCGTGCCCGGGTGTCAAGCTTCAGGATCACAAGAAACACTTACAAATGGGGCTGTTAGCGCTTCATGATAAAGCATCCGGAGAACTTATCGGGGATGGCGTGCCGTGCCCAGATGATGACGGTGATCGGGGTGAATACGACCATGTACCCGCATCATATACAGCAGCACCAGCAAGCCGAAGCCCAACCAGACAGCCAGAGACCAATCCAGAGGATAGGCCAGCGGCATGATGGACTCATATAACACCCACCAGAACAAGGCGGTAGCAATGACCGGGAGAAGGTAATGATAAAGCAGGCGGGTGCTGATCCCTTCATGATCGGCATGGGCGAGACGCATCAGGGATAGATTCATCAAAGTATGGGCGGTGACCAGCCCGAAGAGCACCGCCGTGGTCAACACATTAAAACCATTGCTGGCCCCGAATATTACAACCGCCAGCACCGCGACTAGGATAGTCAGGCCAGTGATCACCGAAATGCTGCGTTGCGGGGCCTGGGTATGACTCACCTGCGCAAAGCGTTCGGAAATCAGGGCGTCCCGACCAATGGCATACAGTACCCGGGAGGAGCTGTTCAGCAACGCAAGGCTATCAGCCATGGCGCTATTGATGGCGAGGATAACCAGGGTGATACCCCCCACGGGGCCGAGATAACGCAGAAAGACCGTCACACCGGGCGCATCGGCTTGGGCGAAACTGGCCATATCAGTAGCTCCCCAGCCGACCGTCAGAGCATAGGCGGAAAGCACCAGCGCCGCACCAACCAGGGTCAGGGAAAGCAACGCGGCCTTGCCAATCAACCGGCCACGCTGGGTGCGAGGGCCGCGCACCTCTTCGCCGAGCGGTGTGTGGCTGCCGATGCCAATAAAACTGGTGATGGCAAATATCATCCCCATGGCCACGCCCTTGAAGCCAGCTGTCGGAATAGAAAAGGGCGCCCAGGGATGCAGCGGCGCTGCTTTGGCGATGATGATCAGGGAGGCGACCACCAGAAAGGCCACCTCCACAAAACTGGTCACCGCCACCACGCGAATACTGGGACGGATGCCGGAGATACTGAGCATCCAGGGAACCCCGATAAAAAACAAAATGGTGACCAACCAGAACCAGGCGGGTAAGGGATAACCCATGCTGTTGGCCAGTCCCGGCAGAAACACACCGCCAACATATACCGGAATGGCCGCCACACTGAGTAACTGATAAAACACCACCATAAACCCGGTCAGCAATGCCGGGCGAGCCCCCAGACCCGCCGCCACATACGCATAATACCCGCCTGCCGAAGCCCGGTGTTTGCTCAGGTGATAGATGGTGTTCATTTCGATGAACATGAGCGCAAATGCCCAGAGGTAGGACAAGGGCAAGGCCACCAACGCAAAGGCAGCGCCAGCAGTCATGAAAGCCACCACATCGCAAGTCGGCGCCATGCCGGAAATACTTTGACTGATCAATCCCCAAAGACTGACCACATCGCCTTTCAGGCTTTCGGAAGCAGCATCCGCCTGGGTCATCACTCAAATTCCTTTAATGCAACACAGTTGCATTATTAACAGGCATTAACTTTACTGTCAACTATGATGAAGATTCAGGAGACATAAGCTGCAAATTCATAACCACCAGACACGCGAATTATTCTTGAAATATTGACAAATACGCGATGTTCCTTAAAACTGTATGAATATCATTACATCAGGACCGCACACTCATGTCGGAGAAAATCGTGTCTGACGACCTTCCCAACATCACCCCTGAACTGCTGCATCCCATTGACCAGAAGTGCTTGGAAGCAGCTTCGGCGACTAGCCATCCACCCCGCATTTTGCTGCTTTATGGTTCCAATCGGATAAAATCCTACAGCCGTTTACTGAGCTTGGAAGCAGAACGACTACTGCAGGAATTTGGCGCCGAAACCCGCGTTTTTCATCCAGATGGACTTCCGTTGCCGGATGATGCTCCCGCCACCCACCCCAAGGTTGTCGAGTTGCGTGCGCTGGTAGAATGGTCTGAAGGACAGGTTTGGTGTTCACCAGAACGCCATGGGGCCATGACCGGGGTCTTCAAATCACAAATTGACTGGATCCCCTTGAATTCCGGGGCCGTAAGACCCAGTCAGGGAAAAACCCTGGCGTTGATGCAGGTCTGTGGAGGCTCACAATCATTCAATACAGTCAATCAGATGCGTCTTCTGGGTCGCTGGATGCGGATGATCACCATACCTAACCAGTCTTCTGTTCCCAAAGCCTTTCTGGAGTTTGACGAAGCTGGTCGCATGAAACCCTCGTCCTATTACGACCGGGTGGTGGATGTCATGGAGGAATTGATGAAATTCACCCTGCTGACGCGTAAACATAGTGAATATCTGACAGATCGTTATTCCGAACGCAAGGAGTCTGCTGAAGAATTATCCAGCAGGGTCAACCAAAAGGAAATTTAAGCACGGATTCATAAGGGGTTGGGGACAATAATTCCCAGGCTGTGTCATGGAAATCCGCAAACATGCCTACAGTAACTGTTACTGAACTTTCTGGTAGATGTTAGACTAAGTTTATACCCTGACTGATGAGGAAACCCATGAGCGACTCCAAAAGTGTCAAAGATGAAAAGCATTGCCGTTTATTGATTCTGGGCTCCGGGCCCGGAGGTTATACGGCAGCCATTTACGCTGCGCGCGCTAACCTTCAGCCCCTGCTGGTCCAGGGTATGGAGCCTGGCGGACAATTGATGACCACGACGGATGTGGACAACTGGCCGGGTGCCGCCGAGGGCATCATGGGCCCGGAACTGATGCAGGAGCTCGAAAAGCAGGCCAGGCGCTTTGATACGGAAATTGTTTTCGATCATATTCACCAAGCCGACCTGAGTCAGCGCCCGTTTCGACTTTGCGGTGATCAGCATACTTACACCTGCGACGCCCTGATTCTGGCGACGGGAGCCTCGGCCAAATACCTGGGTTTACCCAGTGAGGACAAATTTCGCGGCAAAGGGGTTTCCGCCTGCGCCACCTGTGATGGTTTTTTCTATCGCAATCAGGACGTCGCCGTCATCGGTGGGGGGAACACGGCAGTAGAGGAGGCCCTCTACCTGAGCAATATTGCCAAGCATGTCACCGTGGTCCATCGCCGCAACAAGTTCCGTGCCGAGAAAATTCTGCAGGACAAACTGATGGCCAAGGAAAATGTGACCATCATCTGGGATCATGCCGTGGATGAAGTGCTGGGTGATGCCTCGGGAGTGACCGGCCTGCGCATCAAGCATGTGGATAATGGCGACACCCAGGATTTAGCGCTGATGGGGGTGTTTATTGCCATCGGCCACAAACCCAATACCGATATTTTCAAGGGACAACTGGAAATGGATGCCGGCGGCTATTTGATCACCCGGGGTGGCCGGGATGGCATGGCCACCGCCACCAGTATCGAAGGGGTGTTTGCTGCGGGCGATGTCCAGGATTATGTGTATCGGCAGGCCGTCACCAGTGCGGGAAGCGGCTGTATGGCGGCTCTCGATGCCGAGCGCTGGCTGGAGCAACAAGAGGACTGAAACATGAGACGGCGGCGACCAGCACAGCAACCCCCGGTAACGCCCGCCGTCCTTCCTGAAGAAAAAGCCTGTTTTGAAGCCGCCATGGTGGATGTAAAACGCATTCCTGCGCCGCCCGCACCGCCTCGCCCCACCCCCCCGGCACCCGTGGCCGCACAAAGACAAAAAGAGGAGCTGGAAGTTCGCGCTGCCCTTAATCGTCCCTTGTCTAGTGACGAAATACTGGAAGCCGGGGATGAATGGTTGTATTTACAACCCGGACAGTCTCCTGCTCTGCTCCGGGATTTGCGCAGAGGCCGCATACGCATTCAGTCGCGGCTGGATTTACATGGCTGCAATGTCGAGGAAGCCCGCCTGGAGTTGGCGGCGTTTTTGCACGAAGCCCAGCAATGGCGTTGGCATTGTGTATGTATAGTGCATGGCAAGGGGTTGGGCTCTCCTGGCCGCATACCGGTACTGAAAAGATTGGTGGGTGCCTGGTTGATGCGCCATCAGGAGGTGCTGGCATTTGCCCAGGCTCGCCCCGGCGAAGGGGGTAGCGGTGCCTTGCGGGTACTGCTGGGCTGGCGGCGCCAGCGTCAGCAGAATTATCGGAGCTGAGCCGTATAACCTTCCTCTTCAATGACCTGAATCAATGTCTCGGGATTCAGGGATGTGCCCTCTACCGTGGCGCTTTGCGTATCCAGCTGCACGATCACCGACTGCACTTCGGGGAGTTTCCGAAGCGCTTTCTCCACGGCCGCCACACAATGTTGGCAGGTCATGCCCTGAATGGATAATTCAACATGGCTCATAGATAATTCTCAGCGTTGCGCGACGCTACGCTGTGCAGACGGATCCCGGCTCACATCCCAACGCCGGCGAACGGCCATGTCACCTTCGGCATCGGCCAGGGAAGCCAGGATAGGACAATCTTCCACTGATCCATGACCGGGACAGCGCTCTGCCTGAACTGCCAGGGCATTGCGCATTCTCTGCAGGTCGGCAATCTTGAAGTCGATTTCGGCGATTTTCTGCTCGGTCAAGGCTTTGACATCGCCCATGTCATTTTCAGCGCTGCTGCTGATGTCCAGCAATTCCTTCACTTCAGTCAGGGAAAAGCCGAGATTCTGGGCGCGACGGATAAAGCGCAGGCGCGATTCGGCGTGGCTGTCATACAAACGATAGTTGGATTGGGTGCGTTGCACCGGCTGAATCAGCCCGATACGCTCATAGTAGCGCAGGGTTTCTGCTGCCAGTCCGGCCTCACGGGCCAGACGTCCAATGGTCACAGGTGTATCCATTTTGTCTCCCTCCTTATATTGACTCACGTTTTACGCTCCGAGTGGGTAGTGTCCTCATTCTAAAGCATCTAGTCAACACAAAGGTCAAGTCTGCGCATTCGCTCCTGCTCCCGGCCCAGTAAAGCCTCTACGCAACCAGTGGCATACACCCCGGCAGGGAGAGAAAATGCCAATACCAGAGTCTGCGCATCCTCCCAGTGGTATTCCAGCGCATCAGGACGGGCGCGCAGGGCACGGCGGGCAGCGTCCACCTCCTGGGCGACCAGCTGTGCGGGCCAGAGGCGAAGATTGCCCTCTATTTCTGTGGTCTCGGGCAGAGATTCCAGCACCTGTTTTTCGAACAGGCCAGCCAGATCTTCGGGCTGCAGCCCGCCACGGCCGGGCAAGGGACCGGTGGGATGCAGATCCCATTCCCGCGCGCGCTGCTGCAAGCTCTCGAAATCCTGCGTCTGAGCATGGGCGACAAAAACACTGTGCGACCCATCCAGCTGCACGACTTCTCCCGGCAAAAGGGTGTCCCAGTTATTTTGTCGGACCCTTTCGGCCAACACCCGATTGAAGAGTGCCGAGCGGGCTGCTGAAAGCATCAGACCGCGCCGGTGGCGATCCATTTTGCGCGCAGTTCCTGACAAAAGGCGGCTGGCTTCCTGCAAATTATGTCGTCCAAAACGCTGCGCTCCGAAATAATTGGGAAAACCCCGCTGCTTGAGCTTCTCCAAACTCTCCTCCCAGTCTCGGGTTTCGCCCTGGCAGTGCCGTAAAACCAGACGAAAGTGGTTCCCCTTGAGTACGCCTCTGCGCAGCTTGCGATCATGGCGATTGATGTCCAAAAAATGCAGATTTTCGCTTTCCAGACACTGCCAATCCGGCGTTTCCCCGGGCTGCACCGGCACGGAAAAGTGCTGCCGGGTAATGGCGTGGCGGTCTTTCATTCCCGCATAACCCACATCCCGCACCGGCACTCCGGCGAGGCGGGCCAGTCTTTGCACCACTTCCTGAGTATTCAATCCGCGTTTTTCGATCTTGAGCCAGTGATGGGCTCCCGTCCCGGAAGGGGCGAAAGGCAGGATTTCCGTGACTTGAAAATCCGCTTCCGTGGATTTGAGTTCCGCATCCAGACGGCCAACAGCTTCAGGATAAATGCGCGGGAACCATTCAGACATGTTGAATCAACGCCACCGCGTGGGCGGCGATTCCCTCTCCCCGTCCGGTATAACCCAACTGTTCGGTAGTGGTCGCCTTGACGTTGACAAAGCCTTCGGAAACTTGCAGATCCTGGGCAAGATGCGCGCGCATTTGCGGGATATAAGGCGCCAGTTTGGGGCGCTGGCAGACGATGGTGGCGTCCACATTGCCCACCGCAAAGCCTTTTTCCTGAATCAACCCAAGACAATGACGGAGCAACACCCGGGAATCAGCTCCGGCGAAGTGGGGATCCGTATCGGGAAAATGGCGACCAATATCACCCAGTGCGGCAGCACCGAGCAAGGCATCACAAACCGCGTGCAGTAACACATCTGCATCAGAGTGCCCTGCCAAACCCAGCGGATAAGGGATCTGGACCCCGCCCAGAATCAGCAGACGCTCAGGTACAAGGGCATGTACATCAAAACCGTGACCAATACGCATGCTTATTTATCCTCATCACGGGCTGCCAGAATAGCGGCAGCCAAAGCCAGATCATCCCCCAGAGTAATCTTGATATTATCCCCATGTCCTTGAATCAGACGTGGACGCCAACCTTGCAGCTCCATGGCCGAAGCTTCGTCGGTAATGGGCGATTCCACTGCTTGCGCTACCCGCAGGGCGGCCAGCAAAGCCCCCAGGGGGAAGGCCTGGGGAGTCAAGGCCCGCCACAATCCCTCCCGATCAACGCTGCCCAAAGACACCGCGTTCTTTTCGCGTTTGAGGGTATCGGCAACCGGTATGCCCAGCAAAGCGCCCTGAGGAGAATCTGGCAGACTGTCCAGCAAGCTGTGCAGATCCTCACTGCGCAGGCAGGGCCGGGCCGCATCGTGGACCAGCACCCAATCCGTATCCGCAGCACCGGCTGCTTGCAAGGCCTCCAGACCCAAACGCACGGAATCAGCACGCTGCTTGCCACCGCTAACGGGTGCCAGCGGCAAAACCATCTGCTCGCCCAATAACTCCCGCCAGAATCCGCTGCGCAGGTCTTCCTCGGGCAGGACCAGCTGAACACCGGTTATACGGGGTTCCTGCAGAAAAATGTTCAGGGTATGAGCCAATACTGGCTGGCCCCGGAGCTGCACATATTGTTTGGCCTGCGACCCGCCAAAGCGCTGCCCCTTCCCTCCGGCGGGAATAATCATCCAGATCCGGTTCATCACTTGCCCTCAAATACATGGGATTCAGGCGCAGTATCCGCAGTCTGTCCAGGAGGCGCAAGGGTTTGTGCTTTTGCAGTTTGCGCACGGGCACCTTACACTAGGCTTCCTGTATTTGCTGATATGACCCCGGAAATTTTGGACCATTCTCTTCCTTTGGGCCCTGTCCCTCGCGTCGGTAGCACCCGCATCTTCCAGCATATTTTCGGAGCCGCCGACTGCTGGCTGGCCGCCGAAATGCTTCGCCAATGGCAGAAACCTCTGCTGGTACTGTTGCCCAATCCCCGTGATCTGGAAGAATGGCAGCGCGAATGGGCTTTTTTTGCGCCCGATCTAGATGCTCCCCTGATTTTCCCGGACCGGGAAATTCTGCCCTATGATCGCTTGGCGCCCCCCGCAGATGCGACGGCTACCCGTCTGGCCACATTGGCTGCATTACCCAACTGGCGCGGCCTCTGTCTGGCGCCCATGGCTGCTGCCCTGCAACGCCTTCCGCCCAGAACTTTTCTCGATCAACACGCTTTTGTCCTGGCCGTTGGCGACGCGCTGCCTCCCGAACGCTTCCGGCAACGTCTGATTGATGCCGGCTACCGCAATGTCAGCGAAGTGTCCGAGCCTGGTGAACTGGCCTGGCGTGGTGGCATCATTGATCTGTTTCCCAGTGGCAGCCCCTTACCCTACCGGGTTGAGCTGTTTGATACTGAGGTGGAAAGTATCCGGGCTTTTGATCCGGAAACCCAGCGAACCCTGGACAAAGTCAGCAAGGTGTCCCTGCTCCCGGCGCGGGAAATCCCCGTGGATAAGGACGCCCTCCATGAGTTCCGCAGCCAGTTTCGAGCCCGGTTCAGTGGTGACCCACAGCGCTCGGAAGCGTATCGGGCCGCCAGTCGGGGGCAGGTTCCGCAGGGGGCGGAGCATTATCTGCCTCTGTTTTTCCCGGAAAGCAGCCACTTGCTCTCCCATTTCCCTGCGGACGGAATTATTTTCATGCCTCCCGGTCTGGCAAACGCCAGCCAGCAAATCCGTCATGACTGGCAAGAGCGTCACGAAGAGCGCGCCCACGACTTCCATTACCCCATTCTTCCTCCTGAAGCATTGATCTTGAGCCCAGACGAATGGGAAAGCGCCCTGCAAAGTCGCGCCCTGGTCCACGGGGAGCAAAACGGGACCGGCGAAGCCTTGCCGACAGCCCCTTTACCTGCCCTGCAGGGCAGCCCGGAAACGCCACTGGCAGCGCTGGAAACCTTTTTACGGCAACTCCCGCCCCAGGGACGCGCCCTGATTGCTGCCGAATCTCCGGGCCGTCAGGAAGCCCTTTCTGAACGGCTCAGTAAAGCCGGACTGACGGCAACCCGTCTGAACAACTGGCCGGAGTTTCTGGCTTCCGCAGAAAAAATTGCCATCACTGTAGCCCCTCTGGAGCGCGGCCTGCTGATCAAGGACAAGGGGCTGGTCCAGCGTGCGCTCGTCTCGGAAGCGCAAATTTTCGGGGATCGGGTATTTGCGCAAAGACGCAGCGCCCAGGTCCGGCAACGCAATGTGGAAGGATTGATCCGTGATCTGGGCGAACTGCAGCCCGGCGATGCGGTGACCCACGAGGAATACGGGATCGGGCGTTTTCAGGGGATGCGCACGCCTTTTGCGGCCCAGGGCGATGTCAATGAATATGTGGTGCTGGAATATGCCCAGGGAGATCTGGTGTATGTACCCGCCGATCATCTTGATCGCATCGCCCGGTATGTGGGTAACGGGGCTGCGGAACCGGTACTGTCGCGTCTGGGTAGTCCGCAGTGGGACAAAGCCAAAACCAGGGCGCGGGAAAAGGCCATTGATGCCGCCAGCGAACTGCTGGACATTTATGCCCGGCGGGCGGCGCGCCAGGGACGCGCCTTTGCGCACCCAGATGAAGCCTATTGGGACTTTGTTTCCCGTTTTCCCTTCGAAGAAACCCCCGATCAGCAACAGGCCATTGATGCCGTGATTGCCGACATGACCAGCCCCCATCCCATGGATCGTCTGGTCTGTGGCGATGTGGGTTTCGGCAAAACCGAGGTGGCGCTGCGCGCGGCTTTTCTGGCGGCCCATGGCGGGGCACAGGTAGTCGTTCTGGTACCTACCACCCTGCTGGCCCAACAGCACTATGAAAATTTTCAGAATCGCTTTGCCGGCTTGCCGCTGCGGGTAGAGGTACTTTCCCGCTTCCAGAAGGGTAAGACCCACAAGGAGATTCTCGCAGCCACCGAAGCGGGGGAAGTCCAGATACTGATCGGCACCCATCGCCTGCTCCAGAAAGATGTGCATTTCAAGGATCTTGGCTTGTTGATTCTGGACGAGGAACACCGCTTCGGGGTCCGCCAGAAAGAACAGATTAAGGCGCTGCGCGCAGAAGTGGATATTCTTACGCTCACCGCCACTCCCATTCCCCGCACCCTGAATCTGTCCCTGGCCGGATTGCGGGATTTATCCATCATCGCTACGCCCCCGCAACGTCGCCAACCGGTGCGTACATTTGTGCAAACTTGGGAAGATGCGGTGGTGGTCGAAGCCTGTCAGCGCGAATTGCACCGGGGTGGCCAGATTTACTTCCTGCACAATGAAGTGCGGGATATTGAGCGCATGGCCAGCAATCTCCGTCGGCTGCTTCCTGAGGCCCGACTGCGCGTCGCCCACGGGCAAATGCCGGAAGGCGAGCTGGAAGCGGTCATGCTCGATTTTTATCATCAGCGTTTTGATATCCTGCTCAGTACCACCATTATCGAATCGGGCATCGACAATCCCCACGCCAATACCATTCTCATCAATCGGGCGGATAAATTTGGTCTGGCCCAGCTGCATCAGCTTCGCGGTCGGGTGGGACGCTCCCATCAGCGGGCTTATGCCTACCTGTTCACCCCCGACCTGCGCGCCATGAGTGATGATGCCCGCCGCCGACTGGATGCCATCCAGTCTCTGGAAGATTTGGGGGTAGGCTTTGCTCTGGCCAGTCATGATCTGGAAATCCGAGGCGCCGGTGAACTGCTAGGTGAAGAGCAAAGCGGACACATGGACGAAGTCGGCTTTACCCTGTTCATGGAATGGCTCAATGATGCCGTGGCCGCCATCCGCGCCGGCAAGGATCCGCGCAGTCTGGCCGAGCAACGCGCCAGCGGGCCGGAAATTCATCTGAACACGGCAGCTTTGATCCCCGAAGACTACCTGCCTGACGTACATTTACGCCTGCAGTTTTACAAGCGACTCAGCGATGTGCGCAGTGATGCGGCTATTGGTGAAATCATGGTGGAAATGGTGGATCGCTTCGGTCCGCTGCCTGCCCCGGCCAGAACGCTGCTGTGCCAGACCCAGCTCCGCCTCCTTGCCAGCCAGATGGGTATTGAACAGATCGACGTCGGACCATCGGGAGCCCGCCTGCAATTTGCCCCGGAAAACCAGGTGTCTCCGGAAAAAATCATTCAACTGGTACAGCGTCCGCACAGTATTTATCAACTGGACGGCGCCCAGCGCCTGCGCATTCGCCAGGACTTTCCCGACGGTGAAGCACGCTGCCAGGCCATCATTCCCCTTGTCGAAGCCTTGAGGACACCCGCATGAGTAGCACCCGCCTTGCCCTGTTGAGTCCTGCTGAACGCGGCCCCATGACCTTACCTGCCAGCATGGGACAATTCGTCCATAGTACCGAAAGTCATCAGCAAATCTGGGGCTCCTGGCTGCAAAGCTGGCATCTGCCGGTGGCTGTCAGTGAAATCACGCCTTTTCTGGATGAGCTGTCCCACCAGGCCCTGCATCAGGATCGCGAGGTTTTCTGGTCCTCCATGCCCAGCGAGAGCCATGCTTCGCGACTGGTGCTGCGGGGTCCGCTGCACGCCGAAGCCCTGCGCCGGGCATTGACCACCCTGCACCTGCAAAATTGTATGCCCGGCCGGATTCTTCATGCCCAGGGCGACAGCCTGGCCATCGCCATGCATGGTCCCCAGGGCCCTGTCCCGGCCTTCAATCGTGCGCTGACGGATGCTCTGGAAGGCATTCATGTCGATCTGGCCATGACCCCGGTCTGGGACCCTGGCCATTTCCGGCTGCTGCTGACTGATATGGATTCTACACTGATCAGCATTGAATGTATTGATGAAATGGCCGACCACCTGGGTCTCAAACGGCAGGTAGCGGCCATTACCGAACGCTCCATGGCGGGCGAGCTGGATTTTCAGACCTCCCTGCGGGAACGGGTGCGTCTGTTACAGGGGACCCCCGCCAGCAGCATCGATGCCATCATCCGCGAACGTCTGCAGCTCAGCCCCGGGGCCCGGGAGCTGATCCAGGCCGCCAAGGCGCAAGGACTCGAAACCGGGGTGGTTTCCGGTGGTTTCACCCAGTTTACCCGGCATTTGCAAGAGATGCTGGATCTGGACTATGCCTTTGCCAATACCCTGGAAATCGTCGATGGCAAAATCACCGGTCAGGTGCTGGGCGACATCGTCGATGCCGATGCCAAGGCCGACATCCTGGAGTTATTGGCCATCAGTGCTGGCACCGACCCCAGTCACTGTATTGCCATAGGGGACGGAGCCAATGATCTGCCGATGCTGCGCAAGGCAGGCGTCGGCATTGCCTATCACGCCAAGGCCGTAGTGCGGGCCCAGGCGGACTTTCAGATTCGTTACGGCGGGCTGGATACCGCTGCCGATTTTCTCGGCTGGTATTGAGTGATGTTCTTCCAGGTCCCTTCGCCACGGCGCTCCAGAAGCTGACCGTCGGGGGTGATCTGGATAATGGTCAGCCAGCGGTTATTGACCAGTTGGTCGAGTACCGCATTTTTTGCGATGATGGCGTCCATCGCTTCCGTCGGCGCCTCGATGAAAGCCGACAAACGCAAAGGCTCATGCTGCAGAATACTGCTGCTGTCGCGCAGAGATTGCTCCGATAGCCCAACGCGCAGATCGCCACCATTGCCCTCCAGTACCCCGATGGTGCCCCCCACCACATTGTGCAGGACCTTGTTACCGCAACCCTGCCGCTGATTATCGACAATGGAACCGTAATATTGCAGATTGATCCAGTTGGCGACCACCAGGGGGGCCGTCATGATCAGGTTCAGGAGACTGAAATCCGCATCCTTGCTGGTATCGTAATCGTGGAGGAAAGCCCTCCCCGCCAGATTCATTTCCCGCGTCCGCCAACGGGGTGCGGCAATGAAGGCAGCATTACCCGCCAGCGCCCATTCGGGACGCACCTGGGACCAATCCCGCCCACGAAAAGCCATATTCCGGCTGACCATATCGGGATCCCGCAGATCCGGCTCTAGGCGCAGCATTCTTTCCAGCCGGGTGAGATTGGCCGCTTTTTCCAAAGCATCCTGCAATGCTGCGAAAAGCGCTGCATCGAGCCGGTAATCACTCAGCTTACCCAGAATCTCCACCCGATCCGTGGTGGTATCGTGCAGCGCCGGCAAAAAGCAGGTCTCAGGATCGAGAGTCCAGCCTTTTTCCAACAGTGCTGTGCGAATCTGCCGGTCATTGAGCAGCTGAGCCGCTGCCTTGGCATTGACCTCGCCCGTTTGCCCCGCACAGGCACCACAATCCAGACCTGCACGGTGGGGATTATTGGTCGTAGAACTACCATGGCCCACCAGCATCACAATGGGAGCCACCTCTTGAGTCAGCCCCAGGCCCGTCAGAATGAACTCCGCCATTTTGACACGTTCATCCAGACTCAGAGAAGCCGGCAACGCGCAGTGCAACGCCGCCCGTTCGCCCCCGGAAAGCCCTGCATCGTCGGGCGGAAGCGATGGCTGATGCCAAGCCAGAGTATCCGCCAGCAGACGCGCCACATAGGAGAGCCCGGCAGTTTCCACAAAGGAGAAGCAGGATGCCGCCGAAAGCTTGAACTGCTTCCAGGTCGCTCCCCGGCGCAGGCGCCGGAAACGCCGGGTGATAACGGGCTCCGGAACCTCCTCGTGGACATGCACAGCGGGATTGAGCAACACCGGGGACTGGGTCCGGGGTACCAGATCTCCCTGCCGCTGATAATCCAGCAACACCCCGAAAAAGCCGGCGAAACCGATGGTTTCCAGGCTGGGCATGACGCCTTCCAGATGCCGGCGGAATACCTCTGAGCGCACGTCAATGCAAAATGCTGCCTGGATCTGTGATTTTGCAGCGCCGACTTTGCGCGACGGACGCTTGCGAATCCGCGCCGCCACCTGACGGCGGTAAGCGATTTCCGTAGCGCGCAGCAGTACCTCACCGCGCTGGGCATTCTCCCGGTCAATTTTCTTGTCATCTTGTGACCAGGCGTGCAATTGCCGCTGCCAGCGCTCCACCACTTGGGGATTCGCAGCAAGACGCAGCAGCGCCTCCCAGACCATCCGGATCGTCAACAGATCCCGCAGATCCTGATGCGCAGCCCCCTGCAGTTCCGCCTGCCAGAGAAGATAGCGGCACCAGCTCGTCCAGCCTCCAATGGACTTGAGCAAAACCAGCAGATAAGCCTCCTCCTCCCCTTGGGGAATGTTCAGGGTCTGCATGGCCCAGACCCGGGCCTGCACAGGTTCCGCAGACAAAGCCAGCAAAGGTGCGCGAATCTTCTTCAGACCCATGGGACTGAGACTATGATCGAGCAAGGTGTACTGCCGCCAGCTGCCGAAAAGCCCGAGGTCGGGATCCCTGGGAAAGGACCAGAAGGACTGCCCACGGTCATAATAAGCGGCCAGAAAGTGGCTGATTTGCTCCACCACATACTGGGAGATGGAAGCATGCCCCTGGCGATCCATCAGTTCCGGCAAACGCGGCAGACGCATGGGCGTTTCTGGCGTTTCCTGCAGGTAATTACGCCATTCCTCCTCATCGGCAGACAAGCCCAGATCATCCGCAGCGCACTGAATGTCGACCATATCCAGCTTGCCCGTTTGCAACAAATCCGCATACCAGCGCCGATCCATGACCAGACGCTCACCCACACTGCCCTCCAGCTCCGCTGTTACCTGACAGAAGGGTGTATCCGCAAAACCCCAGTAGGGATTGACCGCCACATAACTATCCAGAGGCCAGAGCGGAGCAATCCGCCGAATCACCCGCTCGTAGAGCATTTCCGTATTTTCCAGAACATTGTTACTCATTGGTCACCTCCTTCATGGTCATGGATTCCTGATTTCGTGCCACTGATTGCAAAGACTCCACGGCAAGATTCTTGCGCGGCAGTTTGACGCTGACCCGCTCCGACCAGAAACGGTGGGAAAACTGCTCTACCCAGTAGTCGGTATACAAGCCGTTGTAGAGATAAGTGAACAAAGCCCACTGGACTTTTTTCGGCAGAACCATGTGTCCGGGGCCCTGCATGAAACTCAGGAACAGGAAACCCACTGCCGTCAATCCCACCAACGCCATATAAGCGCCCGATACGACGGGCATGGCACGGGTCAGGTCGGCGCTAAAGCCCCAGACAAACAAGGTGTGCAGCACTAGATAAATCAATCCCATGGCGACAGCTACCAATATGGCCATAAACCGGTCCACAGCCGCATCAAACAGAAAGCCTTTGATCAAAATTTGCGATATAGCGGCAGCGACAATCAGCACCAGGGCAATCCACACGGGTTCCACAAAGGGATTTTCGCCAAAACACCAGGCAGCACCCGCAGAGATCAGTACCCCCAGCACGGTAGCCGTCAGCCACGTTACCAGGCCGGCTTTCTTCTTGGCGCCCGGCGGCACCTGACGCAACTGATCGGTAATACTGCCCGAAGACAGGAAGGCATGCGCCTTGTAGAGGGAATGTCCCACCAAGTGCAGCAGTGCCAGAGGGAAAAGCCCCAAACCCAGCTCCAGAGACATGAAACCCAGCTGGGCGGTTGTAGACCAGGCCAACATGGATTTGATGGAAGTCTGGGTGGTCATCACCAGAGAAGCGATCATGACCGTAGTCAAACCCGCCAATCCCAGTATAAGCAGGGCGTCGGGAACCCGGATCAGCAGTGCGCTCGTGCGCAGCGCGACAATGGCCCCACTATACACAATACCCGCATGCATCAGTGCTGACACTGGAGTAGGCGCCTCCATGACCTGAATCAACCAGCCATGGGCCGGAAAATGCGCACTTTTCAAAAACACCGCCGCCACAATCAGCCAGGCAGCCACCTGCAGAGACATGGGTATGGTCCCCGCCTGCTCGACGAAACTGCGGATAGCCACAAACTGAAGACTTCCCACGCTGTGTCCGATCAACAGGGCAGCAGCCACCAGACAGAGATCCGCCGTCCGTGTGAACAAGGACTTTTTGTGGGCCGCCATGATGGCCTTGGGACGATCCCCATAAAACCTGAGCAGACGATTGATACTGAAGCCCACGGCAATGATGGCCAGGGTAAATAATCCGATGTTGCCGGAGATGACTGTCAGGAGAAAAAACCCGCCCGTAAAAGACAAAAGCCGGAAAAAACGGGCCTGCTGCGGATCACCGTCCAGATAGGCCACGCTGTATTGGGCAATCATCACCAGCACAAAAGACACCACGCTCGCGAGGATCAAGGTCAAGGGATCAACTGCTATGGAGAGCGGCAAAGCGAAGTGCAGAGCGGGCAGTGGCACGCTTGCCAAAAGCAGGCTGCTGCGGGCACCCAAGACAAAAATCAGATCGGCAGCCAAAGCCAGTAATAATGTGACTATGGCGGTCCAACGGACCCGGTTACGGGTCGTAAGGGCGGATTGCCGGGTCCTGCGAACCCCAGGCAAGCCCATCAGGATAAGTCCTGCCGGCATCAGCGCCAACAGTCCTCCTGCCAGCCAAGGTATGGATAGAATGTGCATCATTGTTACCTCCAGGGATCAGATGACCGGAGGAGACAATAACGGGATATGATTATTTATTCTAATTTATTATTTAAATTTATATAATTTATTATCATAAATACAATATAGCTTAAGGCTCATAACCAAGTAACTGCGTAAATAGCTCAGAAGAAATAACGGAATATTCGCTTAGGGAGAAAGCTTCAAATTTTGTCCGACCCTGCGTGCCCTTTACTCTGGCGATGCAGTCGGGCCGCCGGAGATTTATGCGCGGAACACTCCCGCGCATATCTTCCCGGGGGACAGCCTATGACCCGCTTGAAGGCGACGCTAAAAGCACTTTCGGATTCGTATCCCAGCGCGTAGGCGATAGCGGAGACAGGCTGATGGCCGTGTGCAAGTCGATCCGCAGCAAGCTGCATGCGCCAGTGCGTCAGATATTCCATCGGTGTTTCACCCACGATATTTTTGAAGCGGGCTGCAAAGTTGGAGCGGGACATGCCAACATGTTTTGCCAGTATCGACAGATTCCAGCGCCGACCCGGGTCAGTATGCAGTGCGACCAGTGCCGCGCCGATATGTCGGTCGGCCATGGCGAATAACCAACCAGTGCCCGCCGCAGAACGATCCGCCAGAAACAAACGCAAAGCCTGAATCAATAAGGTCTGCGCAAGGTGGTCGGCCAGCAGATCACTGCCAGGCTGCGGTTCACGCAGCTCCTGCATCAGTCGTTCTATCGACTGCCGCAGAGCGACACGATCTGACTCTTCGCGGACCATGATCACTGGCGGCAAAAGGCCAAGCAGAATATCCGCTTGTGGATCCACGAACTCGAAATAACCCCCGACCCCGCTGCAGTCTCCACCGCCATTGAGGGTAACCACAGCTCCCATCTGGGTGCCGGAAATCAGATCCATGACATCCTGTGCAGGCGCCTCTGCATCACTGCCGAAACGAAATGCACAATCGCGTGGCAACAGCACACAGTCGCCAGCCGTCAGCGCCAGCGGTAGATCTACACCCTCCACCCATAACCAACAACGCCCGGTAGTCAGGGCATAGCACTTGATGCCCGGACCAGACGGAAAATCCAATGCCCACCTACCGGCAACATCAAGACCTCGAGAGGCGTAGCTTTGCGGTCGGAGCAGAGACAACATATCCGAAAGAGGGTCCATGGATTACCTTGAGGTATTGAGCCCGGTTGATAAAGTAAAGTTTGCAGCGCAACACCTTGTATGCCATGCCCGATCAGTCGCGGAAATAATCACAGTTCTCAAGGTCATCGAGCAGGGACGGCCCAAGCGGCTGCCAGTCCATCTGCTCGCGCGTCCAGAGGCTAGAACTGGGATTGTCCAGCGCAATAAACGCGCCCAGCCAACCATAGTGTTTCAGTGCTTCTTCATGCGTGATGGAGCGGACCGGCAAGCTTAATCGCTGACCAATCACGCCAGCAATATCACGCATCATAATACCCTCCTCGGCGACACCGTGATATCGGGCCCCGGCGCTGCCTTTTTCCAGCGCCAGCCGAAACAATTTTGCCGCGTCGTCACGGTGTACAGCCGGCCAGCGATTACACCCATCGTCCACAAACGCCATTTCCTTTTTTTTACGCGCCGCCAGGATTATCTGCCGCACCAGACCGTTGTCGCCCATACCATGCACAGAGGGTGACAGCCGCACCATGGATGTGCGCACGCCGCGCATCGCCCAAGCTTCAAGAACCGACTCGGTGATTGCGCGACCATAACCCGGTGAAGCTGGATCGGGCTTATCTGCCTCCAGTGCAGGCGAGTCTCGCATGACACCAGTAGCGGCCATACCCAAAGTACCAAACGTAGCCACCAACGGACGTTCTGAGCCTTGCAAGGCAGCGCTCATCGCATCTATGGCGCGACGATCGGCGTCAGTCACCACTTTCAGAAAACGTCCCACAATGCCACCCGGCGCGCCACCCGCCAATATATACAAGCGGTTCCGCCAGGAAGCATTGGATAAGCCATGTATAAAAGCCAGGTGGATCACGCCATCGCTGCGTGCCGCTGCGGTACGCAGACTCTCAAGGTCAGCCAGATGGCCCTGCTGCGGCTCTACTCCCTGCTTTCGCAGCAACGTAGCCGCCTGCCTGGAGCGGGCTAGTCCAATCACATGGTGGCCATTTTCCTGCAACTCCCGCACAACCGCCCTACCAATGAATCCGGTCGCACCGGTCACAAATACGCGCATGCTGAGATTCCTTCGATGACTCTGGAAATCAGAAAATATACGCAGCCATGTCCGTATTCACCATGTGCCAGACTCCGAAGTTTTTTTGCGATCGTCCATTTTCATACTGCTCTGGCTACGACGCACATGCCCTCTTCTACCCGAAAGCCGTTCACCACCTTCATATAAATTCAGAGATGATGACGCAACTCCGGCCACAGATGCAGCAGTCGGTCAGTAATGAATTGCTCTTGGGAAACGGAAAAGTCCAGGAACTTCTGTGCCGTAGATGACAAATGTTTACCCTTGGGATACACCAGAAACCATTGGCGTAAGATAGGAAAGTCCTCTGCCTCCAGCACCTCGATGGGACCACCAGTCCCCTCCAGCGCCAGGGAGTGGATGGAAAGAATGGATACCCCGAGGCCACTGGCCACCGCATGCTTTATCGCCTCGTTACTGCTCAATTCCATGACAATATGGGGCCGCAGATTTTTTTCTGCGAACAATCTCAGGTAAGCATGGCGCGTCCCCGAGCCCGGCTCGCGAATCAGGAAAGGCGCCTCGGCAATGGCCGCCAGCGACACGGGTTTGTACAGGCGGGTCAATGGGTGTCCACGCGGGACCATGACCGTGAGCGGATTCAAGGCAAAAGGAACTGACTCTACATCGACTTCGTCATCGGGTACCTGCCCCATCACATACAGATCATCCTCGCCGTTTTGAATGCGTTGGATAATCTCATCCCGATTGCTGACTTTCATACTGAATTCAATGCCCGGAAATTGCACACCAAAAGCCGCCAACAACTCGGGAGCAATATATTTGGCCGTCGTCACCACCCCCAGACGCAATTTTCCCCGGCGGATACCCTTGCGGTCGGCGATTTGCGCCTCGAGGTCCTCAAAAGTACGGAACAAATCCCGACAGGCCGCATACAAGTCCTCTCCAGCCCCCGTCGGCCGGATGGTCTTCCCCATTTTTTCGAATAAAGGCAGACCAATGGTCTCCCCCAATTTCTTCATTTGCAGCGAGATGGTGGGCTGCGCCAGGAAAAGCTCGTCGGCGGCTTCCGTAAAACTCCCGGTACGGATGATGGCTGCAAATATCTGCAACTGGCGAAAGGTCACATGGCGTGAAAGAGAATGCAGGGTTTGCGTCATGTTTTCTCTGGATATGTGGCGGCTGAACCGAGTGGAGAGGGCATCAGAGCAATCTACCGGTATCCATGTATTGTTGCCAAGGGTGTGGCTGGATATTGTCCCGATATACTCCACCAGCTTGCCGCTTCCATCCGAGGAACTCGAATTAAAAAGCCGTCTGACATTCTTGTTGTTGCACCTCATCAAGTGAGCATGGCAACCAGAAAAAGGAGGCAATAGCTGGAGAAGTACCATTCGGATTCAGCGCCGCGAGATAAACGATTTGTTAGCTCAATCTGGCAGCTTGAAGCCTTATCTCCTGGAAAAATCCGCAACCACCTGGAGCAATGCCTGCGAAGATGCAGCAGACGAGACAGGACTTCCGCTACAGACTTTCCCCTTGGAGTGAACCGCCCATGCTGACGGGGCGCGCCGCACCCTGAGCCCGGCACCGGAGCTCAGCCCTTGAACTTTATGACCCCGCCCAGCAACCCGCCTGGCGCAAAGCCGCACGCTGAGGAGGCCACCATAATCGCGCATTCCTGCAACGACCAGCTACCCATGCCACCGCTCTCCGACGAGGCCGCCGTCACAGTCCTGGAATTTCTGCAGCGCTTCACGGAATGCTTCGAAAGCCAGTACTACGGGGAGATTCATCGGTATTACGAAGAACGCTCACAGGCTGTTAAACAGCGGGGCCAAGGCTCGCTTCTACTATGCCGTCTGCGAGGCGCATTTATCGCGCATCATCCAGGTGGACATGGCCGCCCAGCAGTTTAGCTACGCTATTGACGAAGCTGCACGGACGCGGGCGGAGCGCATGGATGGCAAGCTCCTGCTGGTGACCAATGTGCAGGACCTGTCAGCGGCAGAGGTCGTGGCCCGCTATCAGTCTCTCGCCGACGTCGAGCGTGGCTTCAAGGTGCTCAAGTCGGAGCTGGAAATCGGCCCGGTCTACCACCGCCTGCCCGACCGGATCCGGGCGCACGCCGCGATCTGCTTCATGGCGCTGATTCTGCATCGGGTCATGCGCAGTCGTTTACGGGCGAGTCACAGCGGGCTGACGCCGGAACGCGCCCTGGAGCAGCTCCGCCGCATTCAACATCACCAGATCCGTCTCAATGGTGCCCCACCCGTATCCGGGGTGTCTTCCATCCACGATGGCCAAAACGAGGTTCTGCATGCCCTCCGGGTAAAAAAAACCGCTGCCTCTCAGCAACTGACGCTGTTGTAGTGGAGCGTTTTGAAATCTTTATCAACGATACCAATTAGTTGCGAGATTTACTGTCGAACTCGGGGCACCCAGAAGAAAAACGCAAGGACTCGCTGAGGAGGGCATTCATCCGAAATCAACCGGCTGGAACCGGAGAAACTTCGGGGAATTAAATAGACCTACACCCATTGCAAGCTCAGGCTGATGCAAAGTTCTCTGCGGGGCTTTTGGTCCCTTTGTTGGGATAAACCAAAATCTGAAAGGATAGCATCCATTTTTGATTTTATGATATCGTATTAGATATGCTTAAGGTCGTGCTCGACACATCTGTCTTGGCCAGCGCCCTGCGTAGCCGCTCAGGGGCCAGTCATGCCGCGTTACGGCTGGTTGCCCTTGGCCAAGTGGGGGTATTGGCGACACCTGCGCTCTTTTTGGAATATGAGGCGGTGCTAAAGAGGGACGAACAACGGGAAGTTTCCGGGCTATCGATTTCAGAGATAGACCATCTCCTGAATGCGCTGGCGAGTGCTTGCCTACCCGTGGAGATTCATTTTCAGTGGCGGCCGCAGCTGAACGACCCAAATGACGAGATGGTCTTGGATGTTGCCGTCAACGGTAACGCTGACGCCCTGGTCACTTTCAACATGACACACTTCGCTATGGCGGCAAAGCGTTTTAGCCTGCCGCTATGGCTCCCTAAGCAACTATTGATGGAGGTTCGCAAATGAACAAAGCTGCCTACGCACTCAAGCTGCCCCAGTCCCTTAAAACAGCCGCACAGCGGCTTGCTCGTGAGGACGGTGTATCCCTCAACCTGTGGATTACTGTGGCACTGGCCGAGAAGGTTGGGGCCGTGGAAACAGCCGCTGACTTTTTCAAGCGGCGGGCAGGCGGAGCAAATCCCGCCGACATCTTGTCCATCTTGGATAAGGTCGGAAATGAGCCGCCACACCCTGGCGATGAAATGCCCGGTCAATAACACAATCTCCGGCATCATCGTTCTGTCTCATGATACCCGGTTTTTGCCCTTGCCCGTTATGTGATGAATCAGTACATTACCGAGAGACGGGCCAACGTCCACCCGACAAAAGGACACATTGTGTCCTGTCTCCGGGTAACAACAATCGTGTTACTCACTTAAAATAACAGAGGAACCAGAAAAAGCATGCAGAGAGGATACAACATATCTTTTTATAAAAAGAAAGTTCTCTTTATTGTTATGATAACACTCTCCGTTTCAGGATGTGCTGATCTTACAGCGTATGCTGCGCAACAAAGAGCACAGCAAATTGCTGCGAATCAGCAACAGTGTGAAGCTGATGGGTTACAACCTGGAACCAGATATTTCTACCATTGTATGCAAAATTTACAGTCAACACAGTCATACAACCAGGCTATCTGGAATTGTCATAACATGATTACTCCCCACTGCACATATGCAGTTGACCGTGAGGCCTGCGTTCGCCGCCAAATAAGAATTTGTGAACAACGCGCCTACAATGAATATCTATACACTCGCAATGCGGCAAGGGTAGATATAAGGTTACACGATTATAACCATTACTATTATCATTCTGATGGTTCACAATGATATTTTTTCATCTTATCATGGTAAATTGGCAAAGGATAATATAGTAATGCCCCGTCGCAAGATGAAAGGGAGTACCAGTGAGGCCATCGGCGCACTAATCATCCTCGGAGCGTTGTTCGGATTAATCAAGATACTATACGCAATAGGCGGGGGTGGCGTGCTGCTCATCCTGTTCATCGCCGTAGGGATTGTCACTGCGCGGCTACTGTGGAAAGCAAAGCGTAAATCAAAAATCAGATCCGCGTTATTAGGAGCAGGGACCGAAAATCCCATGCAACTCACCCCAGGGCAATACGAGAATTTCTGTGCGGCACTTCTGGAGAACAATGGTTGGACAACAAAAATGACAAAATCTTCAGGGGATTTTGGCGCAGATATCATCGCAGTGAAAGGTAATAAAAAATCAGTTATTCAATGTAAGCAGTGGTCAAAAAGCGTTGGTGTAAAAGCGGTTCAAGAGGCTCATACAGCCATGAGTTATTACCACGCAAACATAGCTATTGTTGTAACAACTACAGGTTATACTTACGCAGCAAAAAATCTTGCGAAAAGCACTGGTGTTCTTCTTTTGAAGCATACAGACTTAATAGATATATAGCATACAAGGAGCCCGTTATGGCAAAACGCGGAAGAAAAAAAACACCAATAACAATTTTTAATCCACGCGGCGAATCTGAAACAGCACGTAAGAAGAGAATTGCGCAAGAGAAAAGGCGATATGGACGTGCAGTTAGTCCATGCTTTATAGCAACCGCTGTATATGGAGATACTATGGCGCCAGAAGTTCAGGAACTCCGCCATTTCAGAGATACTAGGTTGAGACCATACAGATTAGGTAGAATTGCGATAAAATATTATTACCTATTGTCGCCTCCGATAGCAACTTGGTTGGCAAAGAAACAACATCGATCTTATGCGACAAGAAAAGTATTAGATTTAATTATAAAAATTATTTAACTAGAAACTTGGATAATAATACTTATGCATGATCATTTCTGTTACTTTTCTCCAAGATTTAAACACTGCACAATTAGCAGCATTATCAGCTATAAATGTGTAGCAATTTGTTTAACTTATATCGCGTCTTTTATGATCGTAGAACCAGCCATTGCTAATGATTATATTTATCAGCCTGTTCCAAACAATATAACAAGTCAACAACTACACAAACCTATACCGTATGGATATGCTACATTTGGGCTGGAAAAAATACCAGTCATGGTCATTCCAGTAAAAACCTATACAACGAAAGATGAGAACTATTATGCACCACCAACATTAAAAAGAAGATATAATTTTTTCATTACGAAATTGCAGTCAAAAATATTAGCACTATATGTTGCTGGTGAGACTGGCTACTTTCTCGGTCCACGTGGACTGGAAATCGTTGGCGGACCCATAGAAGGTGAGGACAGTAGCGCAGGTTTCACATTGGAAAGTCCAGATGGAAAATATTGGGTAGCATATAGGACTGATGGAGATTGTGCTGGATGTTCAATGGATAGCGCTTTTGACTGGTTTCCGTGGGATCACTCTCCATTTTCAGCAGGAGAAAAGAAAGCAAAAGAAAAATATAAAATGAGATATCAGAAAATTACAGAACATTTTACTTTGTTTTCATACAACCACAATGGCAGAAAAATATATTCATTAACAAATTACAGTAACAATGAGTTTAGGCAACTGTTCTTTTCCTTTCAAAACTATACTACGCAAGATACAGCTATTATTAACTTTAATGAAAAAAGTCTATTGAGAATAAGGAAGTAAACTAGTGAAGATTGAGGACCACAAAACTCGAATTATTCAGGCCAGAAACCAGAGTCTCCCGAGTTTCGAAATCCGTTACTTCACTATTCCCTTTTGTAGAATCCAGATTATTTGACGCTTTATGTGACGGCTGTGGTATCTCAAATCTCCCCATCCTGCCGTGTCCCGCAAACGGCCATATAAGTGACACCATACCCCGGCATCACGCCGCGTGCGGATGCACTTCTTTTTCAAGCCTGCTGCCGAGCTCCTCAAGGGCGTGCGCAAGGTCATAACTACCCTGCAAATTCATCCAAAACTGCGCTGACATACCAAAATAACGCCCCAGACGCAGCGCCGTATCGGCAGTGATGGCCCGTTGCCCCTTCACAATCTCGTTGATCCGGCGCGCCTGTACGTGGATATCCTTCGCCAGCCGATACTGGCTGATAGCATAGTCCTCCAGAAACTCCGCTAGGTGTTCCCCGGGATGTATGGGTTCTATTCGCTCACGCATCACACACTCCTGTCAGTGATAATCCACCAGATCCACATCATAGGCGTCGCCGTCTCCCCACCGAAAACAGAGGCGCCATTGAAGGAAATGGCATCCCAAGCCCTTGCATTTAATTTAGACATGTTCTATTATTATTCAATGTATATTACAGAACTGTGATATATCTTCCTCAATTCCACCACCGCAAGGAGATTCAGTGATGAAACTAACCAGTATGGAAGGCAAACGTGTTCCCCAAGCCACTTTTCGCACCCGCGCTGACAACCAGTGGCGCGATGTCACCAGTGACCAGATTTTCAAGGGAAAAACCGTCATCGTGTTTTCGTTGCCGGGGGCTTACACGCCCACCTGCTCTTCCAGCCACCTACCCCGTTATAACGAACTGGCCCCGACTTTCCACGAAAACGGCGTCGATGATATCCTTTGTTTTTCCGTAAATGATGCCTTTGTGATGGATGCCTGGGCCAAGGAACTGGGTGTGGAAAACATACACCTGGTGCCTGATGGTAACGGTGAATTTACCCAGGGCATGGGGATGCTGGTTGACAAAAGTGATCTGGGTTTTGGCAAGCGTTCGTGGCGCTATTCCATGCTGGTCAAGGATGGTGTCATTGAAAAAATGTTCATCGAACCTGACAAGCCCGGCGATCCCTTTGAAGTTTCCGACGCGGATACCATGCTCCGCTATATCAATCCCGAAGCTCGGGATCCGGAGTTCATCACGGTATTCACCCGCGAGGGTTGTCCCCACTGCGCCCGGGCCAAGGCGCTGCTGAAAGCGCAGAACCTGGTTTTTGAGGAAATCCATACGGGTATGGGGACCGGAATCAGTTCCCGCAGTATTCGTGCAGTCAGTGGTCGCTCGACGGTTCCCCAGGTATTTATAGGTGGACGCCATATCGGCGGGGCTGATGATCTGGAAAAATATCTCGGCAAATAACTCCGGGGTAACCAGCGTCGTATTCTCCGGATACGACGCTTCAGACGCGTGTATAATCCGCCCGGCAAAACAATACTTGCCTGCACAAAAGGATGACAGTTGATGGACCACCAACAACCATATGATTTGATTGTGATCGGCGGCGGCAGTGGCGGTATCGCCACCGCCAACCGCGCTGCCCAATACGGGGCCAGAACCGCTCTGATCGCCGCAGGCCCGCTGGGAGGCACCTGCGTCAATGTCGGTTGTGTCCCCAAAAAAATCTTCTGGAATGCGGCGCATCTGGCAGAACAGATGCGTATGGCCGAAGAATACGGCTTTACTGCCGTCACGCCTGATTTCCATTGGGAACAACTCAAAGCGCGAAGGGATGCCTACCTTCATCGCCTGAATGGCCGCTATGCCCAGGGTCTGGATGGCAATGGCGTCACCCTGCTGCGGGGTCATGCCCGCCTGCGCGCTGCGCATCAGGTAGAAGTCGAAGGTCAGGTCCTGCAGGCGCCTCACATTGTCATCGCTACCGGTGGTCAGCCACTTTGGCCGGATATTCCCGGCGCCGAACTGGGCATCACTTCGGATGGTTTTTTTGCTCTGGAGCAAAAGCCACGCTGCGTCGCCATTGTCGGGGCCGGTTATATTGCGGTGGAATTAGCCGGTGTTCTCCATGCTCTGGGCAGTGATGTCTCCCTGGTCATGCGCCGCCATCATTTTCTGAATGACTTCGAGCCCATGCTTAGCGAACACCTCATGGACGCCATGCTGCACCAGGGAATCAACCTCCTTGCCCAGCGCCAGGTCCGCGCGCTGGAGCAACAGGAAGATGGTTTATGCCTGCATTTTCAGGATGGAGACTGCTTAGGCGGTCTGGATACGGTCATTTGGGCCATCGGCAGACAACCCAATAGCAGCGACCTCGGCCTGGAACATAGCGATGTACAAAAAGATGCCCAGGGTTTTATTGGCGTTGATACCTTTCAAAACACCACCAGCACTGGCATTTATGCTCTGGGTGATGTGACCAGAGCCCCCGCCCTGACCCCCGTAGCCATTGCTGCCGGGCGCCGACTGGCAGATCGTTTGTTTAACCAGCAAGCCGACCGTCATCTGGATAGCTCCCTGGTGCCAACGGTGATTTTCAGTCACCCGCCCATAGCCACTGTGGGGATGAGCGAGACCGCCGCCCGGGAACAATACGGGGACGAATCCGTCAAGGTTTATCAGACCCGCTTCACCCCCATGCTGCGCGCATTTTCCGAAGAACCGGAAAAAACGGCCATGAAACTGGTAACGGTCGGCCGGGAGGAAAAAATTGTCGGCCTGCATGCCATTGGCGATGGCGTCGATGAAATGTTGCAGGGATTTGCCGTCGCTCTGCGCATGGGCGCCTGCAAGCGGGATTTTGATGACACCATTGCCATCCATCCTACCAGCGCTGAGGAGCTGGTCACCTTGCGCTGATCGCTCACCCGAGCAGGCCGCGCAAGCAACCTGACTGTACTGTTTTAATAAACAGTCTGTTACTTGCGCCGGCTGTGCAGGTGTTTAAGGGCTTCCGGCCCGACGGAAAGTCCGCAATCACACTGGGGGCAATCAGCCAGAAGGGGAACCGTACTGGCCAGTATCGACCGCACCCTTTCCATCCCCTCATGCATTACCGCATCAATGGCTTCCATGGTGATGGGCTCACTGGACTTACCTGCCGCCGGATTTACTACCAGGGACAAGGGCGCATAACACAGGCCGATTTCCCGCGCCAAAACCGCTTCGGGAGCACCGGTCATGCCGACAATATCCCCGCCATCTCTTTCGATACGGCGAATTTCGGCGATGGTTTCCAGACGGGGGCCCTGGGTTGCCGCGTAGGTAGCCCCATCCAGCGCTGCCACTCCCGACATTTTTGCCGCCTGCAGCAGGCGTTCGCGGATACGTCCGCAGTAGGGCTCCGAAAAATCAATGTGAACCACCATGCTTTCGCCGCCTTCAAAGAAAGTGCCGGGCCGCCCACTGGTATAATCAATCAACTGGTCCGGCACGCAAATGACGCCAGATTGCATGGCCTCACTGATGCCACCCACCGCCGCCACCGCAATGACATGGGTCACGCCCACATGGTGCAAGGCCCAGATGTTGGCGCGATAGTTCACCCGATGCGGGGGAATGGTGTGCCCATACCCATGGCGGGCCAGAAAAACCACTTCCTGCCCCCCCAGGTTCCCAAAAGTCAGGGGGCCGGAAGCTTCTCCGAAGGGGGTGCGCACAACCCGACGGTTACGAATCTGCAGATTGTTGAGTCGGGTTAAACCACTGCCACCAATAATGCCAACCACACCCATCAGTGATCCTCCGGGAGCACAAAAATCCCCGGCGCATTACGTCCCAGCCCCCGGGCATCCAAACCATAGCCAAATACAAAGCGATCGGGAACATCCAGGCCCACATAGTCTACCTGCAGATCTACAGCACGAGGGCGTATCTTGCGTACCATCACTGCCGTATGCACCGCGACGGCCCCTTCTGCCATGCAAAAATCCTGAATGGATTTGAGGGTAATCCCCTCATCAAGAATATCATCCACCAGCAGCACAATGGCACCCGCGAGAGGTTCCTTGGGCCGGGTGCGCCACTGTAATTCACCGCCACTGGTTTCCGAACCATAGCGACTGACCTGCACACAATCCAGGGTCATGGGAAAATGCAAATGGGGCATGAGTTGCCCTACCACCACAATCGCACCAGTCAGCACACAGAGCAGCACTATCGGACGATGCGGCGTCAGATGCTCAAGGTCTTTATTAATGGCAACGGCCATCCTCTGGATGGCCGCTTCCACCTCTTCCGCACTGAACAGGTGCTCAGCGGGTCCCAAATGGGTCGGTGTCATCTTGGCATCAATAGGTAAAGGTGACCACGTCGTCGTCCATGGCCTGTTCGATTACATAAGCGCCACCGACGACGTCAGATACTTCAGGAATCAGATCTTCCTTGGTGCAGTCCCACAGTTCGAGGGTGGGGGTACAAACAAAGAACTTCACGCCAGCTTCATGGGCGTCCTTGATGAAATCATAGACGCTCTTGGGGCTGCCGGGCATCACAAACATTTTTTCGGCCACGCCCTTTTTGGCCAGTTCGCCAGCACGGGCGGTCAGCACCACTTCCACGTCAAAATCCATGGCCGCAGCCACAGTCGCTTGGAAGAAAGGTGCTCCCAGCTCCTGGGGATTGGAAGGATCGGTATTTACCATAACCATCAACAATTTATCAGCCATCTGTATCTCCTTAAAAATTCGGCCTGCACATCATAGCCGTCCCCACCCGCTACCGCACCATGAAATGATTGATTACACCATAAAAAGAGCCGCATTCCATCCGCTGCTGCTCAGGCGTCCTCTTCCTCTTCCAGCAGAATTTCGCGCCGGGCACGCGTGCTGCGCGTGAGAATATCCCGTTCCTCTGCCAATGCCCGCTTGGCTACCTGAATAGCCTCCAGCAGATCCTCGCGCTTGGACTCCATCAAATCGCCGCCGGCATCCATCAGTCTGGCGGTTTTTTCCTGAATCTCGTCAATCAGCACACCAATACGCTCTTCAGCCAGTGATTCGAGGTTATAAAAGCGCTCTTTACCCTTGTCCATGGCCCTGCGTATCTCCTGACGGGTTTCCGCACCACTGGCCGGCGCCAACAGCAAGGCACCCACTGCGCCTACCAGAATGCCTACTACAAAACCTTCTGCGTTTCTCATGGCTTGCTCCTCGCCGTTTCCGGCTTTACCGTTTTCGTGAAAAATAGCGCCAGCCAGTGCGCAACGCCCGGTACCACATACCGAGTTCCTGCACTGGTTGAACCAGGGTTTCGGTGGTTTCCATGATTTCCCGACTGAGATATTTCATGGTGGAATCCACCCTGCTCATTTGTGCCCGACCCATCTGGGTCATTTTCTTGATGTCTGCCAGTGCTGACTTGAGCTCAAAAATGAGGGGACCGACATCCTGTTCGGCACGGGCCAGCAACCTTTCCAGGCGCAGGAAGGTGCGGATAAATACGCCCGCAGTCACCGCGATGATCAGCAAAATAATGATCATGACGATGGCAATAACGGTAATGCCTGCGTCAATACCCATTCTTCCTCCCTGCATATTGAAAATCACTGACAAGCTGCCGGCCACCATAAATACCAGTCCAGCCTGCATATAGAACTATTATAGGCAGTAACCGCCCACCGGGTAAAATACGCCCATCTTACCTGGCACCTCCATGGAAGTGCTGCCACAAGAGCAGCAATACCAAAAACACGCCGACAGTACTGAGTACAAACACGGCTGCCGCCCCACAATCTTTGGCACGGGCCACCAAGGGATGAAACTCCGGACTGACCAGATCAGCCAGGGACTCCACTGCAGTATTCAGCAACTCTGCTGCCAGCAGCATGGCCATGAGCACCAGAGCCAGTCCCCACCACCACAGGGAAGCCTGGACCCATATCAAAAACAGCACGGCGCCCAACAGAGCCCATAATTCCGCACGAAAACTGGCTTCCTCCCGGGCGGCCATACCGAACCCCCGCAGGGCATAACGGGCACGTCGCCAGATGGGCTGGTTTTTAATCACCAGCCACCCTGCTCACGCAGGGACAAGGGCTCCCCATCGCCCACAATAAAATGGTCCAGCAAGCGCAGCTCCAGCAATTGCATGGCACTTTCCAGCCTCCGGGTCAGCGCCAGATCAGCGGAGCTGGGCTCCGCCACTCCGGAGGGGTGGTTATGGGCAACGATCAAAGCGGCCGCATTCAGTTCCAATGCCCGCTTCAGGATTTCCCGGATATGCACCGTCGCACCATCAATAGTCCCCGAAAACATTTCTTCCAGCTTTAGCACCCTGTGCCGGTTATCCAGAAAAATCACAGCGAATATTTCCCGGCAGCGATCACGCAAACTGGCCGACAAATACTGGCGCACCCGTTGCGGCGAATCCAGACAAGTACCCCGTTGCCATTCTTCTGCCAGATGTCGACGTCCCATCTCCAATACCGCCTGAAGTAAAGCATATTTTGCATCACCCATGCCATGATGCGCGCAGAACTGGTCGCGGGTGGCGGTCAACAAGGCCCGTAACCCACCAAAATTCTGCAGCAATTCCCGGGATACATCGACCGCGCTTTTACCCACCACCCCGACTCGCAAAAAAATCGCCAACAGCTCGGCATCCGACAAACTCTGGGCACCTTTCTGAAGCAACCTCTCCCGGGGACGCTCATCCACCGGCCAATCAGTAATAGCCATTTGCTCCCTCCTTCCCTTACACTGGGATTATCATGAGAAGCCTATTCAACACGACTGAACCCCTGGCTGGCAAACGAATTCTGCTGGGAATTTGTGGCAGCATCGCCGCGTATAAAAGCCCGGAAATCGTCCGCGAGCTGACCCTGCTGGGCGCCGAGGTAAGGGTGGTGATGACCCGCAGCGCGGCCCAGTTTGTTACCCCCATCACCTTGCAAGCCCTGAGTGGTCAAGCGGTGCGTCAGGATTTGTTTGCCGCCGAAGAGGAAGCGGCGATGGACCATATCCGTCTGGCGCGCTGGCCGGACGCCATTGTCGTCGCCCCGGTGTCCGCTCACAGCCTGGCCCGTTTTGCCCTGGGTCTCGCCGATGATCTGCTCAGCACCCTGTTGCTGGTTACCCACGCACCGATTTTTCTGGCTCCGGCCATGAATGCCAGCATGTGGGCACATCCTGCTACCCAGGCGCATCTGCGGCAACTCTGCGAATATGGGATGCAGCTTCTCGGGCCGGAAGCCGGAGCACTGGCCTGCGGTGAAGAAGGTACAGGGCGGATGCTGGAACCGGAACAGATCGTAGCACAACTCCGTCTGGCGCTGGCGCCAAAAATTCTCGCAGGGAAACAGGTGCTCATTACCGCAGGGCCGACCTGGGAAAGCCTGGATCCCGCCCGGGGTCTGAGTAATCGCGCCAGCGGCAAGCAAGGCTTTGCCCTGGCCCGGGCCTGTGCCGAAGCGGGTGCCCGGGTGCAGCTCATCAGCGGCCCCAGCCAAGAAGCAACCCCTCCGGGCGTATTACGGGAAAATGTCACTTCTGCACAGGAAATGCTCGAAGCCACACTGCGGGCTTTGGCAATTCCCACAGATTTATTCATTGCCAATGCAGCCGTCGCCGACCATCGCCCGGCACTGCAAAGCACAGAAAAACTCCCCAAAACGGCCATAGCGGAACAGCTGACGTTAACCGTGAATCCAGATATTGTCTCAAGCGTGCATCAACATGCCCGACGCCCGCGTCTCATCGTCGCGTTTGCGGCAGAAACCCAGGATCATCTGGACTCGGCGCGCGACAAAGCCACCCGCAAGGGCGCAGACATCATGATCGTCAATGACATCAGTCAGCGTCACACGGGAATGGGTGCTGAGAGCAATGCCTGTAGCATTCTTGAGGGGTCAGATCTGACCGAAATCCCGACCTGCAGCAAAATCGATCTGGCCAGACACCTGATCCGCCATATCGCAGAAAATCACTTCGCTTCAAAGGTTACCGAACAACATGGAACAGTTACAAATTCGCATTCTTGACCCGCGCATCGGCGCGCTTTGGCCACTTCCGCACTATGCCAGTGAAGACGCTGCCGGCATGGATTTACGGGCCTGTCTGGAAGCCCCCTTACATCTGTTACCGAACACCGTGGAACTCGTATCCGCAGGTTTTGCCATGCATATCGCGGATCCCGGAGTCACTGCATTGTTACTCCCACGTTCGGGACTCGGTCATCGCGGACTGGTGTTAGGTAATCTTACCGGTGTCATTGATGCGGATTATCAGGGACCGGTCAAAATGTCCCTATGGAATCGCGGGCAGGAAGCAATCGTCATCGAGCCCGGAGAGCGGGTGGCACAGATGGTACTGGTCCCCGTTATCCGGCCGAAAATTCTGGTGGTTGAAACCTTTGCTGCCACCGAAAGAGGTAGTGCCGGCTTCGGCAGTACCGGACAGCAGTAAGAGGTCAGATTATTTTTTGGGCATATAAATGGTGCAATAACCGCGCGGACTGATTTTACCGGCGACCACTTTGCAGCCTCCATCCTCATTGGCCTTGGCCCCGGGAATGAAGAACTTGCAATTGCTGCACATTTCCTTACCGTTGGGGTGCGTCACATATTGTACCGATGCCTGTGTAGCCTTGCTGGTCGCAGCCTCGGCCACGTTAGCCAGAACCGCAGGCGCCACGGCTGCGGCAATGACAACCTTCCCACTGGATTTGAACCATTCACGACGGGTCAACTTCTGCATACATCACTCCTTTTGGTTGCATATCGCCGGAAAAGCGATACCTCACCAATATAGTACAAAGTGATGTTGAATGTGTAGCAGAATAAAGTGGGTCTTTAAACAAAACCGGCCAGGACTGATGTCACTGGCCGGTTTTGGGTAACTAGCGCGAAACTGAAGGATCAGGAAGCTTCGGCGACTGCCTGCCGATCCACCAGCTCCACAATCGCCAGGGGAGCATTGTCACCTGCGCGGAAACCATATTTGACAATACGCAGATAGCCACCGGGGCGGGCTGCATAATGAGGTCCCAGATCGTCAAAAAGCTTGACCACCGCCTGACGGTCGCGCAAGCGCGAGAAAGCCAGACGCCGCCTGGCAACCGTGGCTTCTTTCGCGAGCGTAATCATGGGCTCCGCAAAACGCCGCAGTTCCTTGGCTTTGGGGAGCGTGGTCACAATACGCTCATGATGAAACAAGGACACCATCATATTGGCAAACATGGCCTGCCGATGACTGCTATTTCTGTTTAATTGCTTACCACTTTTGCGATGACGCATAACCCATTCCTTCTACCAAATTCTGAACGTTAGCCGTTAACATCAACGTCTGCATTGCGCCCGGCAACCGGCGGCAGGTTTTCCGGCGGCCAGTTCTCGATACGCATACCCAGACTGAGACCATGGGCAACCAGCACTTCCTTGATTTCGGTGAGTGATTTTTTGCCGAGATTGGGGGCTTTCAGCAGTTCCTGCTCGGACTTTTGGACCAAATCACCAATATAAAAAATATCTTCTGCTTTCAGGCAATTGGCAGAACGAACCGTCAACTCCAGATCATCAACTGGGCGTACCAGTAAGGGCATCAGGTCTTGTCCCCCTTGTACCTGGGAAGCTTCCGGGACTTGCTGGTTTTCTGCGCCAGCCAGCACCCCCAATTGACTGCGGAGTATACGTGAAGCTTCCTGAATCGCCCACACCGGATCAACCACTCCATTGGTCTCCACATCCAGAATCAGCCGGTCAAGATCTGTACGCTGTTCCACACGCGCATTTTCAACCTGATAGCTAACCTTCAAAACCGGGCTGAAGCTGGCATCCAGAGCCATGACCCCAATCCGTTTTTCGTGATTCTGGCGGCGGCTGGCAGCGGCATCATAGCCTCGCCCGTCGTCAATACGCAGATGCATGACCAATTCGACATCACGGGTCAGGGTGGCGATCACCTGATCAGGATTAGCAACTTCAATCCCATGCTCAGAAACAATATCAGCACCGGTCATCACACCGGGTCCACGCTTGTGCAACTTTACTTGCACATTACCGTGCCCCTGGGAACGCACTGCCAGCATTTTCAGGTTGAGCAGAATATCGACGACGTCTTCCTGCACCCCTTCGATACTGGAATATTCATGCAGAACGCCTTCAATCTCTACCTCAGTAACGGCAGCTCCCTTGAGAGAGGAAAGCAGAATGCGTCGCAAAGCACTGCCCAGAGTGTGGCCAAAGCCACGTTCCAGAGGCCCCAAAGAGAGGCGCGCCCGACGTGCGGAAATTTCTTCAACTTCTACGCCCTGAGGGCGTAACAGATCACCAACATCAGTCATAAGCTTTCCTCAACCCCCGGTCTTACTTAGAGTACAACTCCACGACGACCTGTTCGTTCAAATCCGGTGCGATATCTTCACGTGCCGGCACGGCCTTGATCGTGGCGCTGAGCGACGCCGCATCCATGCTCACCCATTCCGGGAAACCACGACCGCCGGCCGCCTCAACAGCAGAAACAATGCGCACATGCTGACGAGCAGATTCAGCCACACTCACCACATCTCCGGCCCGCACTTGATAAGAAGGAATATCCACACGGCGTCCATTCACCAGCACATGACCATGGCGAACCACTTGCCGTGCTTCGGCACGGGAAGAGCCAAAACCCAGACGATAAGCCACATTATCCAGACGCAGCTCCAACAAGCGCAGCAAGGTCTCACCGGTCACACCGCGCTTCTGACTGGCTTGTTCAAAGTAACGCCGGAATTGACCTTCGAGAACACCATAAATGCGCCGAATCTTCTGCTTTTCTCGCAGCTGACCACCGTATTCGCTGACTCTTCCCCGACGCTGACCATGCTGACCTGGCGCATAGGCACGAATACTCACAGGACATTTGTCCGAAAAGCATTTTTCACCTTTCAGAAAGAGCTTGCCACCTTCACGGCGGCATAAACGACAACTGGGACCCGTATATTTAGCCACTAACAACCTCCACCTAAAATTTAAACACGCCGCTTTTTAGGCGGACGGCAGCCGTTATGGGGAATCGGCGTGACGTCGCGAATACTCGCAATGCGAAAGCCGATAGAATGCAAAGCCCGAACCGTACTTTCCCGACCCGGTCCAGGGCCACGCACTTCTACATCCAGATTTTTAACACCATATTCCTGCGCCTTTTTTCCGGCATTTTCCGCTGCCACCTGAGCGGCGAAGGGGGTGCTTTTGCGCGACCCACGGAAACCCGAACCACCTGAACTTGCCCAGGTCAGGACGTTACCCTGACGGTCACTGATGGTGATGATGGTATTGTTAAAGGACGCATAAATATGCGCGACCCCGTCGAGTACGTTCTTTTTAACTTTCTTCCGCACGCGGGAGTTTGTCTGTGTTTTCGCCATTACCGGAATCTTCCTAGTTAACGTGTGATCGACTTGGCAGGACCTTTACGGGTCCGTGCATTTGTCTTGGTGCGCTGTCCGTGAACCGGGAGTCCACGACGGTGCCGAATACCACGATAGCAGCCGAGATCCATCAAACGTTTGATGTTCATGGTGACCTCACGACGAAGATCACCCTCAACCAGAAACTTGGCTACCTCGGTACGAATGCGTTCCAGCTCCGGTTCGCTGATGTCCTTGACGCGCATGTCAAAAGCAATCTCCGCCGCCGTCAAAATACGTTGCGAACGGTTTCTGCCAATCCCATAGATATACGTCAAGGCAATTTCAATTTGCTTGTTGTTTGGAATATTTACACCAGCAATGCGGGCCATCCGCAATTCCTCCAAAAGACCAAGTGGGACAAGCCCACAGACTGATAAATTTAGCCGCCTTAACCTTGACGCTGCTTGTGACGGGGCTCCACACAAATTACCCGTACCACACCGTTACGGCGGACAATCTTGCAATTACGACAAAGTTTTTTTACTGACGCCCTTACTTTCATCACATTCCCCTATTTGGCACGATATATAATGCGACCCTTGGTTAAATCATAGGGCGTCATTTCTACGGTCACCTTATCTCCAGGGAGAATACGGATATAATGCATCCGCATTTTCCCAGATATATGGGCATTGACGACATAGCCATTTTCGAGACGCACCTTGAAGGTGGCACTTGGCAAGTTTTCAATGACCTCACCCTGCATTTCCAGAGTATCTTCTTTCGACATCTAATCTGTTTCCCTCACCGCTTTCACGATTCTGGCAAAAACCTCGTCCGTCTCACCATGCCCATCGATGCGATGGTAGGCAGGGCGATCGTGATAATAAGCGACCAAGGGCGCGGTTTCCGCTTGATAAACGGCCAACCGTTTCCTGATGACTTCCGGCTGATCATCTTCACGCTGAACCAAATCAGCACCACATACATCACACACAGCACTTACCTGTGAAGGATGATATCGCACATGATAAATGGCGCCGCAGCCAGAACAAACACGTCTTCCAGACAGTCGCTCCACTATTTCTTCGTCATCCAGCGTGATATGCAACACCGCCGCAATCTGACTCCCGCCGCGCTCAAGTAACGCATCCAGAGCATTGGCCTGGTGCACGGTACGCGGAAAACCATCAAATATCACACCAGCAAGCGCATCTTCCAAGGTCAAACGTTCGGCGACAATACCCATGATAATATCGTCACTGACCAAAGCCCCGGAATCCATCACTGCTGCCGCCCGGCGTCCAATCTCACTGCCAGACTGAACAGAGGCGCGGAGCATATCACCGGTGGAGACATGAGGCAAGCGCAATTCTTGGGAAAGACGCTGTGCCTGCGTTCCTTTACCGGCTCCTGGGGCACCCAGAAAAATAATATGTCTGGCCAAGCTCAGCGTCCGCCGAGGGGATTCTTGCGAATCAACCCTTCATATTGATGGGTCAGGAGATGGCTCTGGATCTGACCCATGAGATCCATCATCACTACCACCACGATCAGGAGGCTGGTACCACCCAGATAGAAAGGCACATTGTACTCAACAATCAGGAACTCTGGCAGCAAACACACCAAAGTCAGATAAATTGCACCCCAGAGCGTCAGGCGGGTCAGAATCTTGTCCATGTACCGGGCTGTATGCTCACCAGGACGAATACCTGGTACGAAAGCACCTGATTTCTTGAGATTGTCAGCCGTATCCCGAGGATTGAAAACCATCGCCGTATAGAAGAACGCAAAAAACACAATGGCAGTTGTAAAAACAACTACATATAGTGCGGAACCGGGACTCAGGGCCTGACCAAAACGGGCCAGCCACTCCATACCGGGAACATTGGCAAACCAACCCGAAAGGGTGGCGGGTAGCAAGAGAATACTGGTAGCGAATATGGGCGGAATTACACCACTCATATTTACCTTGAGGGGCATATGGGTACTTTGCCCGCCATAAATCTTGCGCCCGACCTGGCGCTTGGCATACTGGATGGGGACCCGCCTTTGTGCACTTTCCATGAACACCACGAATGCCGTTACCAGCAGTGCCAGTACAAAGAGAGCGACTACAAACAACGGTTGAAACTGCCCGGTCTGCATCAATTCAAAAGTGGTGCCAATCGCGTCAGGCAAACCGGCCACAATCCCGGCAAAAATGATCAGAGATATGCCGTTGCCTATACCACGCTCGGTAATTTGTTCCCCGATCCACATCAGGAATACGGTTCCACAAGCCAGAGTAATCGTGGTGGTAAACAGAAACAAAGGACCCGGATCAATGACCACGGGCACATGGCCGGCGTGCATCTTTTCAATGGCCACGGCAATACCAAGGCCTTGCATCAGGGCCAGACCCACAGTGGCGTAACGCGTATATTCGGTAATTTTACGGCGACCGGATTCCCCTTCTTTTTTCAGTTCTTCGAGCTTGGGGAAGACCGAACCCGCCAACTGAAAAATGATGGAGGCACTGATGTAAGGCATGATTCCCAGAGCAAAAACCGTCAGACGAGACAAGGCTCCTCCGGAGAACATGTTGAACATGCCCAGGATGGTACCTCTTTGCGCATTGAAAAAAGAAGCCATCGCCGCAGGATCAATGCCCGGAACAGGAATATGAGCGCCAATACGAAATACCAGCAAAGCACCCAGCAAAAAAAGAATGCGGTTACGTAATTCATTGATCTTACCAGCACCCTGAGCGGCACCTGCAATATTACGTAACCCGGCCATTATTCTTCGACCTTTCCACCAGCATTTTCGATAGCAGCCTTGGCGCCTGCGCTCACTCGCAAGCCCCGCACCGTAATGGCCTGAGTCAATTCGCCGGTCATGATGACTTTGACCACATCCGGGTTACCGCGCACAATGCGCCGCAGCAGCAGTCCTTCCATATCCACCACACCATCAATAGCGGCATTTTCGAGCTGAGTCAGGGTCACCTCACAACTACGAACACCCAGGGTGTTGCGGAAACCTCTTTTCGGAATCCGCCGCTGCAAGGGCATCTGACCACCCTCAAAACCCACCTTATGATAACCACCAGAACGAGCATGCTGACCCTTATGGCCGCGTCCGGCAGTTTTGCCGAGGCCACTGCCAATACCACGACCGACACGACGACGATCTTTTTTTGCACCCTCTGCAGGCGCAATTGTATTTAGTTTCATGACAACTCTTCCCAGCGCAAAAGGTAAGGCACTTTATTGACCATGCCACGGATTTCCGGAGTATCCGGACGTTCGACGGTATGATTGGTACGACGCAGGCCCAGACCGCTAATGACTCGACGATGTTTTTCGGTCACACCAATTAAACTTTTCACCAGCGTGATGCGTAACTGTTTACTCATCATGACCTCCCTCACCACGAATTTCCTTGAGACTCTTGCCGCGCTTCATGGCAATAGCCTGCGGGCTGGAAAGCTTGTTGAACGCATCGAAAGTTGCACGCACGACGTTAATAGGATTATTGGATCCCAAAGATTTGGCCACCACATTCCGTAAACCAACCGCTTCGCACACCGCACGCATGGCTCCACCGGCAATAACACCACTACCCTCAGGAGCAGGTCGTAGCATGACGCGCGCTGCGCCATGACGTCCTTCCACAGGATATGGAATGGTACCGCCCCGCATCAAGGGAATCTGGGTCATCCACCGACGCGCCTGATCTGTGGCTTTCTGGATACCTGCCGGTACTTCCTTGGCTTTACCACGCCCGAAACCGACTTTACCATCGCCATCACCCACTACCATCAACGCCGCAAAACCGAATTGCCGACCGCCTTTGACCACTTTGGACACACGATTGATATGGATTAACTTCTCCTGCATACCATCGCTGGGTTGATTATCCCGATTTTCCCTTGCCATTTTTCAGATCTCCGTCAGAACGACAACCCGCCCTCACGGGCGGCGTCGGCCAGGGCTCGCACCCGACCATGATAACGATAACCGCTTCGGTCAAAGGCCACTTCCTTTACCCCTGCAGCCAATGCTTTGGCCGCTACCCGTTGACCGATGGTCACGGCAGCAGCCACGTCTGCGCCGCGCGGCATGGTTGCGCGTACTTCGCCTTCAACGCTCGATGCCTGGGCTATGACAACTCCTTTAGAGTCATCAATGATTTGCGCATATATGTGCTTTCCGGAACGAAAGACGCAGAGTCTCGGCTTGGCCTGTGAAGCAATCCGTGCACGGGTTTTCCGGGCACGACGAAGTCTGGATACATTTTTATTCATCATTCACCTGCCTCAACCATTATTTCTTCTTGGCTTCTTTACGACGGACATTTTCACCGGCATAACGCACCCCTTTACCCTTATAGGGTTCAGGAGGACGATAAGCACGGATGTCAGCAGCAATTTGGCCAATCTTCTGTTTATCGATTCCCTTGATCACGATTTCTGTCTGAGTAGGTGTTTCAATCGTAATATCTTCAGGCACGGGGTAATCCACCGGGTGCGAAAAACCCAGACTCAAACTCAAGGTTCTGCCTTTGGCCTGGGCACGATAACCGACGCCGATGATTTCCAGCTTCTGCTCAAAACCCACCGAAACACCATGCACCATGTTATTGAGCAAAGCCCGCATGGTACCCGCAAAAGCATTTTGACCTTCTGTCCAATCCAAAGTCGCAACACCTTCTTCAACCTGGAGAGACACACTGGAGTGAAAAGGTACCGACATTTGTCCTTTGGGTCCCTTCACATGCAAACGCTGGTCAGCAATATGTACCTCCACACCCTTGGGAAGAGTAACGGGTTGTTTCCCTACTCGCGACATACCTTTTCCCCCTTAAGAGACGACGCAGAGTACTTCACCACCAATCCCAGCGCTACGCGCCGCACGATCAGTCATGATACCCTGCGATGTGGAAATGATGGCGATGCCAAAGCCATCCCGAACTCTTGGAAGGTCTTCTGCGCCGCGATAAATACGCACTCCCGGTCTGCTTACCCGACGGATCTCAGCAATGACGCCAGCACCGGCATAATATTTGAGTGTCAGATTCAACACAGGATGTCCATCCAGTGTTTCTTCACGGAAGTCACTTATGTAGCCTTCTTCCACAAGAACCCGGGCGATCGCCCGTTTCAATTTGGAAGCAGGAATTAATACTTTTGCTTTGTTGACTTGTTGCGCATTACGAATGCGCGTAAGCATGTCAGCAATAGGGTCCGTTACGCTCATCGTGTTTCCTCACCAACTCGCTTTAACAATACCGGGAATCGAACCCGCCGAAGCATGCTTACGCAGGCACAAACGGCAAAGGCCAAACTTCCGATAGTAACCACGTGAACGTCCGCACAATTTGCAGCGGTGGTACGCACGCACCTTAAACTTTGGGGTCCTTTCGGACTTTGCAATCAATGATTTTTTTGCCACGCGTCAAACTCCCTTCAAGACCGGAAGGGCATCTTGAAAGCTTTTAACAGCCCAAGGCCCTCTTCATCATTCTTGGCGGTGGTAGTGAACACCACGTCCAACCCGCGCAAACGATCAATTTTATCATATTCAATTTCCGGGAATATGATCTGTTCTTTCACACCCAGGGTGTAGTTACCACGACCATCAAAGGATTTGGGTGAAAGACCACGAAAATCTCGAATCCGGGGAATAGCCACTGTCACCAGACGATCCAGAAATTCATACATGACCATACCACGCAGGGTCACCATGCAACCAATCGGGTAGCCATCACGAATCTTGAACGCGGCCACCGATTTGCGTGCACGGGTAACCACTGGTTTTTGACCGGCAATTTTGGTCATATCTCCGACAGCGGCTTCCAGGATCTTCTTGTCACCCACCGCTTCACCCACACCCATATTCAGGGTGATTTTCTGAATCTTGGGGACTTCCATCACGCTTTGATAACCGAAATCCTGCATCAGCTTTGGGGCGATGGCGTTTTTGTACAAAGTATGCAAACGTGCTTCCATTTTATATTTTACCCTTAACGGCCGCTGATAACTTCGCCGCTGCTTTTAAACACCCGAACCTTGCGCTCACCATCCAGAGTTTTGTACCCCACTCGGTCGGCAGCGCCGGCGCTGGCGTTGAATACAGCGACATTGGAAATGTGCAGAGGCGCTTCTTTTTCGACAATACCACCAGGCTTGCCCATACGATCAGGACGAACGTGACGCTTGATCATGTTCACCTTCTCAACCACAACGCGCGATTCCTTGCGCAGAACTTTCAGCACCTTACCCCGCTTGCCTTTGTCTTTGCCGGCCAGAATCACGACTTCGTCGTCCTTACGTAACTTCACCATGGTCATCCCCTACAGCACTTCTGGCGCTAACGAAATAATTTTCATAAAATTTGCCCCGCGCAATTCGCGAGTTACCGGCCCGAATATACGGGTACCGATAGGCTGCAGCTGATTATTCAGCAGTACCGCAGCATTGCTGTCAAAACGAATCAGGGAGCCGTCCTCACGGCGCACACCTTTGCGGGTGCGCACTACCAAGGCATTGTAGACATCACCTTTCTTGACCTTGCCACGGGGCACGGCGTCCTTGATGCTGACCTTGATCACATCACCAATATCAGCATAACGCCGGTGCGAACCGCCCAAAACCTTGATACACATGACTTCACGCGCGCCACTATTGTCCGCCACGCTCAATCGGGTCTGCATCTGAATCATGCGTTATCTCCTTCACTAATGCCCACGCTGATCACATTGACCAGACGCCAGCTTTTGGTTTTGGACAACGGCCGACATTCTTCAATTTTCACCGTGTCCCCAATATGACAGGCATTATCTGCATCATGGGCATGAAACTTTTTGGAACGGCGGATATATTTTTTATACAAGGGATGCTGGATTCGCCTTTCCACCAGAACCACAATGGTCTTGTCCATACGATCACTGACCACGGTGCCGACGAGACTGCGCGGATTTTTTGTTTCACTCATCACTGCACTCCCTTCTTGGCACTGATCGCGGTACGCACCCGCGCAATATCCCTGCGTACGGTACGCAAACGCGTGGTTTTGGCAAGCTGACCTGTCGCATGCTGCATCCTCAGCTTGAACTGCTCTTCCAACAAGAGCATCAGTTCGGCCTGGCAACCTGCCAGATCCAGCTTATGTATTTCCTGTGCTTTCATCCCATCACCCGCCGACTCACAAATACGGTCTGCACCGGCAGCTTGGCTGCACCCAAAGCAAAAGCTTCACGCGCAATTTCCTCACTGACACCTTCCATTTCATACAGCACTTTACCCGGCTGGATGAGGGCGACCCAATATTCGGGGTTACCTTTACCTTTACCCATGCGGACTTCAGCCGGTTTTTTACTGATCGGTTTATCTGGGAAAATGCGAATCCAGATGCGACCACCACGCTTGACGTGACGACTTATGGCACGCCGCGCAGCTTCCAATTGGCGGGCGGTAATTCTGCCACGACCGACGGCCTTGAGACCGTACTCACCAAAACTGACCTTGTTACCGCGTGTCGCGATTCCGCGATTGCGTCCTTTATGTTGTTTACGAAACTTCGTACGTTTAGGCTGCAGCATCAGAAGCTCCTGTTACTTCTGGTGAGCAGCGGTGTTTTGCACCGTGCTCCATTCCAGAATCTCGCCCTTAAAAATCCAAACCTTGACGCCGATAATCCCGTAGGTAGTCTTGGCCTCGGCAAATCCATAATCAATGTCGGCACGCAAAGTGTGCAACGGCACCCGTCCTTCGCGATACCATTCTGTACGGGCGATTTCAGCACCACCCAGACGGCCGGCGCAATTGATGCGCATCCCCAAGGCACCAAAACGCATGGCATTGGTCACCGCGCGTTTCATCGCCCGACGGAACATGATTCGCCGCTCCAGCTGCTGGGCTACGCTCTCCGCCACCAGTTGCGCGTCAAGCTCAGGTTTGCGGATTTCCTCCACATTGATATGTACCGGCACACCCATGCGTTTCTGCACATCATGGCGGAGCTTTTCGATATCTTCGCCTTTTTTACCGATCACAATGCCGGGGCGGGCAGTATGTACGGTGATGCGTGCGCTGCGCGCCGGCCGCTCAATGATGATGTCAGAAACCGCACCTCCAGAAAGACGATTGCGAATAAACTGACGGATTTTAATGTCTTCCAGCAGTTTTTCCTGGAAATCGCCCTTCCCGTACCAGCGGGAGTTCCAATTCTTAATGATTCCCAGACGCAGTCCGACTGGATTGGTTTTTTGTCCCATAGCTTCCTCAGTTAACTCTCTGCGACCACAATCGTGATATGGCTGGTCCGTTTCAGGATCCGTGAGCCCCGACCTTTTGCCCGGGCCGCAAAGCGCTTCAGCACCGCACCACCGTCGATCAATATCTGTTCGACGAAAAGAGCGTCCACATCGGCACCTTCATTATTTTCAGCATTGGCAATTGCAGATTCCAGACACTTGCGAATCGGCAAAGCCGCTTTCTTGTTAGTGAACTGCAAAATCTCCAGAGCCTTGTCGACGGGCTTGCCGCGTACCAGATCAGCAACCAAGCGCGCCTTCTGGGGAGACATCTGAAGTCCTTTGAGTACCGCTGATGATTTCATCTGTATCCCCTTTTAGCGCTTGGCTTTTTTGTCAGCCACATGACCTTTGAAGGTCCGGGTCAAGGCAAATTCACCGAGCTTATGGCCTACCATATTCTCGTTGACTACCACGGGAATATGCTGACGACCATTATGCACACTGATGGTCAGACCGATGAAGTCAGGCGTGATCGTGGAGCGACGCGACCAGGTTTTGATCGGACGCCGACTACTACTCGCCTGAGCACTTTGTACTTTACGGTCCAGATGCTCATCAATGAACGGACCTTTTTTAATGGAACGTGGCACGTCAAATCCCCTTTACCACTAACGCGAACGACGCCGTACAATCATATTGCTTGTACGCTTGTTTTTACGGGTACGATAACCCTTGGTCGGCTGTCCCCATGGCGAAACCGGATGACGACCACCAGAGGTGCGACCTTCACCACCACCGTGAGGATGGTCTACCGGGTTCATGACCACACCACGTACGGTAGGACGCACACCACGCCAACGGGTAGCACCTGCCTTGCCCAATTGTTGAGAGCCGTGTTCTTCGTTACCGACCTCACCAATGGTAGCGCGGCAGGATACATGAATTCGCCGCACTTCACCAGAGCGTAGACGCAATTGCGCATATTCGCCGTCACGGGCCATGAGCTGTGCAGAAGCACCGGCGGAGCGGGCAATCTGACCACCCTTGCCAGGGCGCATTTCAATATTATGCACCACAGAGCCCACAGGAATGCCACGCAAAGGCATACAGTTACCGGGCTTGATGGGTGCCTGATCGGCAGAAAGAATGGGATCACCGACGTTCATGCCTTTGGCGGCAAGAATGTAACGGCGTTCGCCATCCGCATAACATACCAAAGCAATATGGGCTGAACGATTGGGATCATATTCCAGACGTTCCACCTTACCGGGAACATCGAATTTGTTGCGCTTGAAATCAATCAGGCGATAGTGTGACTTATGACCACCACCCTGATGGCGACGGGTAATCCGCCCCAGGTTGTTACGTCCACCACTATGGGATTGAGACTCCACCAGACCCGGGTAGGGGTCTCCTTTATGCAGACGTGTTTCTACACTTTTCACGACAAAACGTCGGCCGGCAGAGGTGGGTTTGGTTTTAATCAGTGCCATTTTTCAGATCCTTTCCTCAGGCCACGCCGTAGTCGATGCTGTTGCCTTCAGCCAGACGTACATAAGCCTTCTTCCAGGAAGAGCGACGACCGACATGACGGCCCATGCGCTTTTCCTTGCCCATGTAGTTACAGGTTTGAACCGACAACACCTGTACTTCAAAAAGTTTTTCTACCGCCGCCTTGATTTCCAGCTTGGTGGAATCCCGCGCTACTTTAAACACAAACTGGTTAGCTTTCTGCTGAACCATGGTGCTTTTTTCACTGATGACGGGAGCCAACAGGACCAGGTATTTACGTTCCGCATTCATCCGTACACCTCACCTAATTTCATGACCGCATCCTGATCCATCAGGACGCGACCATACTGGAGCAGATCTGCAGGACCGATATCCTGCCAACCTGCAATGCCGACCCTGGGAAAATTGCGCAGGCTCAGAAACAGATTGACCGGAACTTCGCCCATCACCAGGAGAAAGTCCGTGCCACCTGCACGTTCAATCCATTCACGGGCATTTTTGCTACGGGCTTCTGCAAAATCCTCCCGCTGGATGACCTGCAGCCTTCCCTGGCGCAACAACTCCGCCAGCACAGTGCGCATGGCACCGGCCCACATTTTTTTGTTGATCTTTTGCTGATAGTTTTCTCCACCAGCCGGGAAAACCCGACCGCCACCGCGCCACACTGGGCTGCGGATGGTTCCGGCACGGGCACGGCCCGTCCCTTTTTGCTTCCAGGGCTTACGACCACCGCCACGCACCGCTGAACGATTCTTCTGGTGTGCGGTGGCTGTCCGCATACCCGCCTGCTGGGCAACGACTACTTGGTGAAGCAGCGCTTCATTGTAGGGCACATCGAAAACACCATCGGCCACTTCAATGGCGGTATTTTTACCGCTGCTGATCTCAAGACTTTGCACTTGCATGTTTATCTCTCCTAACCGCGGACTGCAGGACGCACGATGACATCGGCGTCGCGTGCACCGGGTACAGCACCCTTGATCATCAGCAACTGTCTGGCTTCGTCGATGCGTACCAATTCCAGATTAAGGGTGGTCACCTGTTCATCGCCCAGATGTCCCGCCATTTTCTTACCTTTGAAAACACGCCCGGGAGTCTGACGGCAGCCGATGGAGCCTGGCGCATTGTGGGCCCGCGAGTTACCGTGACTGGCTCGGTTACTACGGAAGTTATGACGTTTGATGGCACCCGCGAAACCTTTACCTTTACTGGTTCCGGTAACGTCCACTTTTTGCCCGGCGCTGAAAATATTCAGGCCAATCTCGGCGCCTTGCGAGTAGCTACCCGTATCATCGACGCGAAATTCCTTGAGCAGACGGCCGGGAACGACGCCACTTTTACGGAAATGACCTGCCAAAGGCGAGGTTACCCGCTGCGGACGACGCTCACCACAAGCTACCTGCACTGCACAGTAACCATCCGTGGCGATATCTTTAATCTGGGTCACCCGGTTAGGTGCCACATGAATGACGGTTACCGGCAACACCCGACCATCATCCGCAAGGATGCGCGTCATGCCTACTTTCCGTCCGATCAGACCCATTACCATTTTCTTGTCCTTTCTAAAATTACAGCTTGATCTCGACATCAACACCCGCTGCAAGATCTAGCTTGATCAGCGCATCTACGGTTTTATCATTGGGATCAAGGATGTCGAGCAAACGCTTGTGGGTTCGCTGTTCAAACTGATCACGCGAGTTTTTGTCCACATGGGGCGAACGCAACACCGTAAAGCGCTCAATTTTGGTGGGCAACGGGATAGGACCGCAGACCCGCGCTCCGGTACGTCGTGCAGTTTCGACGATTTCCGCTGCAGAAATATCCAGCATGCGGTAATCATAGGATTTAAGACGAATACGAATTTTTGAGCTGTCCATTATTCAACCACCTTGGAAACCACGCCGGCGCCGACGGTACGGCCACCTTCGCGGACGGCAAAGCGTAAGCCTTCTTCCATCGCGATGGGGGCAATCAAGGCCACCTTGAACAGAATGTTGTCGCCCGGCATCACCATCTCCACACCTTCCGGCAATTCCACCGCGCCCGTCACGTCCGTCGTGCGGAAGTAGAACTGCGGACGGTAGCCATTGAAGAACGGGGTATGACGACCACCTTCTTCCTTCGACAATACGTACACTTCAGCTTCAAAACGAGTGTGCGGCTTGATGCTGCCGGGCTTGGCCAGTACCTGTCCACGTTCGACGTCGTCTTTCTTGGTGCCGCGCAGCAGCACACCGACGTTATCGCCCGCCTGGCCCTGGTCGAGAATCTTCCGGAACATTTCCACACCGGTGACAACGCTCTTGGCAGTGTCGCGGATGCCAATAATTTCGATTTCGTCTCCGACCTTGACAATGCCGCGTTCAATTCGACCCGTCACCACCGTGCCGCGTCCGGAGATGGAGAATACGTCTTCAATGGGCATCAGGAAGGGCTTGTCCACCGGACGTTCCGGCAACGGGATGTAACTGTCGAGGGCGTCCGCCAGCTTGAAGATGGCGGGTTCGCCGATGTCGCTCTGGTCCCCTTCCAGGGCCTTGAGGGCGGAGCCAATCACTACCGGGATGTCGTCGCCGGGAAAGTCGTACTTGGACAGCAGTTCGCGCACTTCCATTTCCACCAGTTCCAGCAGTTCGGCATCATCTACCATGTCGGCCTTGTTCAGGAACACGACAATGTAGGGAACACCCACCTGGCGGGCCAGCAGGATGTGTTCGCGGGTCTGGGGCATGGGACCGTCGGCCGCTGAACAGACCAATATCGCGCCGTCCATCTGCGCGGCACCGGTGATCATGTTCTTGACGTAGTCGGCGTGTCCCGGGCAGTCCACGTGGGCGTAGTGACGACCTTCCGTCTCATACTCCACGTGCGAGGTCGCGATCGTGATACCCCGCGCCCGTTCTTCCGGGGCGTTGTCAATCTGATCATAGGCCCGTACTTCGCCTCCAAACTTCGTCGACAGCACCTTCGTCAGCGCCGCCGTCAATGTGGTCTTCCCATGGTCCACGTGACCAATCGTTCCCACGTTTACATGCGGCTTCGTCCGCTCAAATTTCCCTTTGGACATCTTGAACTCTCCCGTTACGACTAGCGCTGACTTTTCTTGACAATAGCCTCGGCCACATGGCCGGGGACTTCCATATACTTCTCAAACTGCATGGTATAAGTGGCACGACCTTGCGAAAGCGAACGCACGGTGGTGGCATAACCAAACATTTCCGACAGCGGCACTTCACAGCGAATCACCTTAGCGCCTGCCTCATCTTCCATGCCCTGCATCATGCCGCGCCGACTATTGATGTCACCAATGATGTCACCCATGTATTCTTCCGGGGTCACCACTTCCACAGCAAATATGGGTTCCAGCAGGACCGGGTTGGCTTTTGCCGCACCCGCCTTGAAACCCATGGAACCCGCAATTTTAAAGGCGGCTTCCGATGAGTCGACGTCATGATAGGAACCATCAAAAATAGTGACCTTGACGTCCACCACCGGGAAGCCGGCGATGATACCATTATCCAGGGCTTCTTCAACACCTTTTTCCGTCGGGCCGATAAATTCTTTGGGCACCGTACCACCGACTACGGCATTTTCGAAAATGAAGCCGGTACCGGGCTCCAGGGGTTCCAGGCGCAGCCAGACGTGACCATATTGACCACGGCCACCCGACTGACGGACGAATTTACCTTCAGCCTCCACCGTTTTACGGATGGTTTCACGATAGGCTACCTGGGGAGCGCCCACCGTAGCTTCGACGTTGAACTCCCGCTTCATGCGATCGACGATAATTTCCAGATGCAACTCACCCATACCGGAAATAATGGTCTGACCCGATTCTTGATCGGTACGCACCCGGAACGAAGGATCTTCCTGGGCCAACTTACCCAGAGCAATACCCATTTTTTCCTGGTCGGCTTTGGTTTTTGGTTCCACCGCCACATGAATGACCGGTTCGGGAAATTCCATCTGCTCCAGAGAAATGGCTTTATTGAGATCACATAGGGTGTCACCCGTGTAGGCGGTCTTCAAACCCACCGCAGCGGCGATATCACCTGCCAGTACTTCCTTGATTTCATGGCGTTCGTTGGCGTGCATCTGGAGCACCCGACCGATACGCTCTTTCTGGTTACGACCCGGATTCAACACCGTCGAACCCGCGGTCAACACTCCGGAATACACCCGGAAAAAGGTCAACTGACCGACAAAAGGATCCGTAGCGATTTTGAACGCCAGAGCCGAAAAGGGCTCTGCATCATCAGCAGAACGCACAATCTCCGCGCCGGTATCCGGATCCGTACCTACTACCGCCTCAATATCAACCGGAGAAGGCAGGTAATCCAGAACCGCATCCAGGGCAGCCTGTACGCCTTTGTTCTTGAATGCACTGCCGCAGAGTACGGGAACTGCGGTGCCAGCAATGGTCGCCTTGCGTAAAGCCGCCTGCAGCTCAGGAATGGAGATTTCCTCGCCTTCCAGATATTTCATCATGATGTCTTCGTCGGCATCGGCAATGGCTTCCACCATGAAATGCCGGGCAGCTTCCGCTTCCTCGCGCATATCGGCAGGAATTTCCTCTTCCGTAAAGCGCGTCCCCTGGAGTGCATCATCCCAATTGATGGACTTCATTTTCATCAGGTCGATGACGCCACTAAAGCGTTCTTCTTCACCAATGGGCAACTGCACGGGAACCGGATTACCTTTCAGTTTGGTGGCAATTTGCTCGACAACCCGCTTGAAGTTGGCACCCTGGCGATCCATCTTGTTCACAAAGGCGATACGCGGAACCTTGTACTTGTTGGCCTGACGCCATACGGTTTCGGACTGGGGCTGCACCCCGCCTACCGCGCAGAAGACGGCCATGGCGCCGTCCAGCACGCGCAGGGAGCGCTCCACCTCAATGGTGAAGTCGACATGTCCGGGGGTGTCAATAATGTTGATACGGTGCTCGGCGCGCTGCCCATCCATCCCTTTCCAGAAACAGGTGGTAGCTGCCGAAGTGATGGTGATACCCCGCTCCTGCTCCTGGGCCATCCAGTCCATGACGGCCGTACCCTCATGCACCTCACCAATCTTGTGGGACACGCCCGTGTAAAACAAGATACGCTCAGTAGTAGTCGTTTTGCCGGCATCAATATGCGCCATAATGCCGATATTGCGATAACGTTCAATGGGGGTCGTGCGAGCCACAGTTTAGTCCTTTTGGGTCAGAGTCTGGTCAATTACCAACGGAAATGGGCAAAAGCCTTGTTGGCTTCAGCCATGCGGTGGGTTTCTTCCCGCTTACGCACGGCATTACCACGATTTTCTGCCGCTTCCAGAATTTCGGCAGCCAGACGGTTGCCCATGGATTTTTCGTTACGCTTGCGCGCGGAGTCGCGCAGCCAGCGCATGGCCAAAGCCATTCTGCGATCCGAGCGGATTTCTACCGGAACCTGATAGGTGGCACCACCCACGCGTCGGCTCTTGACTTCCACCACCGGGCGGACGTTGTCAATGGCCTTGCGGAATATTTCCAGCGCATCATTCTTGCTGCGCTCCGCAACCATTTCGAGAGCACCATAAACAATTTTCTCCGCTGTACTTTTTTTGCCGTCACGCATCATGACGTTGGCAAATTTGGCGATGATTTCTTCTTTGTATTTGGGATCCGGGAGGACAACCCGCTTGGGGACTTCACGACGTCTGGGCATGGCGCAACAACTCCTTCAATTTCTGCTTATTTGGGACGCTTGGCGCCGTACTTGGAGCGGGACTGTTTGCGGTTTTTCACGCCAGCAGTATCCAGGGTACCACGCACAATATGATAACGAACGCCGGGTAAATCCTTGACACGGCCACCACGGATCAACACCACCGAGTGCTCCTGGAGGTTGTGACCTTCACCAGGAATGTAACTACTGACCTCAAAACCATTGGTGAGACGCACACGGGCGACCTTACGCAGTGCCGAGTTGGGCTTTTTAGGCGTTGTGGTGTACACACGGGTGCATACCCCACGTTTTTGGGGATTCGCGTCCAGGGCTGGCACCTTGCTTTTGGCGACAGGCCGCTTGCGTGGCTTGCGCACGAGTTGATTTAATGTGGGCATTTACAATCTCCAGAGTACGATGATGGCACCCAGCCTCACCGATGAGAGGGCGCATTCTAGTGAGGCTGGCCCTGACTGTCAAGGCAAGCCTCGGACATACCTTACAAAATTACGGGTTTTCGCTATCGAGCAGTATTTCTGTCGTCGCCGCGACGGATTTTTCCCCGGTACTGAGTGTTTCGCCTCGATTCAAGCGCCGCCGATGTTCATGGTAGGCCAGACCGGTACCTGCCGGTACCAGACGCCCCACAATGACGTTTTCTTTCAGACCACGCAGATCATCCAGTTTTCCGGACACTGCCGCTTCGGTCAGTACACGGGTGGTTTCCTGGAAACTTGCCGCCGAAATAAAGGACTCAGTTGACAAACTGGCCTTGGTGATACCCAGCAGCATTGGCGTAAAACGCGCCACTTCCTTGCCTTCCCGTTCCAGTCGGGCATTTTCATCTTCCACCCGGGCCCGATCAACCTGATCTCCGGGGATAAAGGTGCCATCCCCACTGGAAGTGACTTCCACACGACGCAGCATCTGCCGGAGGATCACTTCGATGTGCTTGTCGTTAATCCGTACACCCTGCAGACGATACACGTCCTGGACTTCGTCGACGATGTAGTTGGCCAGCGCTTGTACGCCCAGTACCCGCAAGATGTCGTGGGGCACCGGCTGACCTTCGACTAACTGTTCACCGGGGACCACACGCTCACCTTCATACACGGTGACGTGCCGCCCCTTGGGAATCAGATATTCGTGCTGTTCGCCGTTTTCATCGGTGATGATAAGGCGCTGCTTGCCCTTTGTGTCCTTGCCGAAGCCGACAATACCCTCGTGTTCCGCAATAATCGCAAAATCCTTGGGACGACGGGCTTCGAACAATTCGGCCACACGCGGCAAACCACCGGTGATGTCACGGGTCTTCGTGGTACCGGCAGGCAGACGGGCCAGAATATCGCCGGGGAAAATTTCCATACCTTCCTGTACCGCGATAATGGCACGGGCGGGGAGGAAATAACGGGCCGGGAGATCAGTGCCGGGCAGCTTCAGATCCTGGCCTTTCTCATCGAGGATGCTGATGACCGGGCGCAGGTCCCGACCATGGGCAGGGCGCTGCTTGGCATCGATGACCATCAGGGTTGACAAACCGGTGATTTCATCGGTCTGAATGGCGACACTGGCACCTTCCACGGCGTCCTTGAGGGAGATTTTACCACCCACTTCACTGACAATCGGGCGGGTGTGGGGATCCCATTCCGCTACCCGCATACCGGCAGTGACCGAAGCATTGTCATTGACCAGCAGGGTAGCGCCGTAGGGCATCTTGTAGCGTTCCTTTTCACGGCCCTGCTCGTCGGTTACGGTTACTTCACCATTCCGGCCGACCACCACATGGCGTCCACTGGAATGAGTCACCACCCGCAAGTTCGCCTGATAATGGAAGACACCGCCCTGCTTCACGTCCAGACTGCTCTGGGCGGCAGAACGACTGGCCGCACCACCAATGTGGAAGGTCCGCATGGTCAACTGGGTGCCCGGTTCACCGATGGATTGCGCAGCAATCACGCCGACCGCCTCACCGGCATTGACCAGGTGGCCTCTGGCCAGATCGCGACCATAGCAAAGCGCGCAGACTCCGTGCCGGGAATGGCAGGTTAACGGCGAGCGCACTTTCAGGCCATCCACGCCCAGCTCGTCGAGTTGACCCAGATGCTGTTCAGTCAACAGGGTGTTGCGGGCGATGACAATATCTCCGGTATTGGGATGCACCAGATCTTCCGCCAGAACACGACCGAGCACTCGATCGCGCAGGGGTTCAATGACTTCGCCCCCTTCCACCAGTGAGGTCATGGGCAGCCCCTCTTCCGAGCCGCAATCATGTTCCACCACCACCAGATCCTGGGTGACATCTACCAGTCGGCGCGTCAGATAGCCGGAGTTCGCGGTCTTCAGTGCCGTATCCGCCAGGCCCTTCCGGGCACCGTGAGTGGAGATGAAGTACTGCAGTACGTTAAGCCCTTCGCGGAAGTTCGCGGTAATGGGTGTCTCGATAATCGAACCATCCGGCTTGGCCATCAGGCCACGCATACCTGCCAACTGACGAATCTGGGCAGCAGAACCACGGGCGCCGGAATCAGCCATCATAAAGATGGAGTTGAAGGAATCCTGCTGCACGCTGCTCCCGTCCGGCAAGGTAACGGTTTCCTTGCTAACCCGATCCATCATCGCTTTCGCTACTTCATCGGTAGCTCTGGACCAGATGTCCACCACCTTATTGTAGCGCTCACCTTCGGTGACCAGACCAGATGTGTACTGGGCCTGTATGGCTTTCACCTCGTCTTCGGAACGGCTGAGAATGCCTTCTTTCTCCTGCGGGGTGACCATGTCTCCGGCACCGAAGGAAATACCCGCCCGGGTGGCCATCCGGAACCCGGTGTACATGAGCTGATCGGCAAAAATGACGGTATCTTTAATCCCCAAACGTCGATAACAGGTATTGATCAGTTCACCGATCACCTTTTTCTTCAGCACCCTGTTGATCACGCTGAAGGGCAATCCCTCAGGTAAAATATCACCGAGCAGGGCGCGGCCAGCCGTCGTCTCTAGACGTTCGCCCCGGAAACGCACCGTGATACGCGCGTGCAGGCCCACTTCCCCGCTCTCGTAAGCCCGGCGTACTTCGCGGATGTCGGCAAACATGCTGCCGGTACCCTTGGCATCGGCGCGTTCCTGGCTGACATAGTAGAGACCCAGCACAATATCCTGTGACGGCACGATGACCGGATCACCGTTGGCCGGGCTGAGAATATTGTTGGTGGACATCATCAGGGTACGGGCTTCGAGCTGGGCTTCCAGAGAAAGCGGTACGTGTACTGCCATCTGGTCACCGTCAAAGTCGGCATTATAGGCCGCACAAACCAGAGGATGCAGCTGAATGGCCTTGCCTTCGATCAATACCGGCTCGAAAGCCTGGATACCCAAACGGTGGAGGGTCGGCGCGCGGTTGAGCATGACCGGATGCTCACGAATGACTTCTTCCAGAATATCCCAAACTTCGGGCTTTTCCTGTTCGACCAGACGTTTGGCCGCCTTGATGGTCGTAGCCAGACCCCGCTCTTCGAGCTTGTTGAAAATAAAGGGCTTGAAAAGCTCAAGAGCCATTTTCTTGGGCAGGCCGCATTGATGCAGACGTAATTCCGGCCCCACCACAATCACCGAACGGCCGGAGTAATCCACTCGCTTGCCCAGGAGATTCTGACGGAAACGGCCCTGCTTACCCTTGATCATATCAGCCAGGGACTTGAGGGGACGCTTGTTGGGCCCGGAAATGGCCCGGCCACGCCGGCCATTGTCCAACAGGGCGTCCACCGCTTCCTGGAGCATGCGCTTTTCATTCCGGACGATAATATCCGGGGCTTTCAGTTCGAGCAGACGCTTGAGCCGGTTGTTACGGTTGATGACCCGACGATACAGATCGTTCAGGTCTGAAGTGGCAAAACGTCCACCATCCAGGGGTACCAGCGGGCGCAAATCCGGGGGCAGCACCGGCAGCACTTCCATGATCATCCATTCCGGACGATTACCGGAAGACTCAAAGCCTTCCAGAATTTTCAGGCGCTTGCTCAGTTTTTTGGTCTTGGTGTCGGAGTTGCTCTCGCGCAGTTCATTGCGAATCCGCTCGATTTCCTGCACCAGAGGAATGCCCCGGAGCAAATCACGAATGCCTTCCGCACCCATCTTGGCGACAAATTCATCCCCATGTTCTTCGAGGGCATCAAGGTACTGGTCCTCACTCATGATGAGGCCGCGTTCGAGGGTCGTCACACCGGGATCCACCACCACATAGGCCTCAAAATACAGGACCCGCTCAATATCCCGCAAAGGCATATCGAGAATCATACCCATCCGGCTGGGTAGGGACTTGAGGAACCAGATATGCGCGACCGGACTGGCCAGCTCTATATGACCCATACGTTCGCGGCGTACCCGCGCCTGGGTGACTTCGACGCCGCACTTTTCGCAAACCACGCCGCGATGCTTGAGTCGTTTGTATTTGCCACACAAACATTCGTAGTCCTTGATCGGGCCGAAAATCTTGGCGCAGAACAAGCCTTCGCGTTCGGGTTTGAACGTCCGGTAATTAATGGTTTCGGGCTTTTTTACTTCACCAAAAGACCAGGAACGCACCTTGTCCGGCGAAGCGATGCCAATTCGTATGGCATCAAATTCTTCCTGCTGATCGTTTTGTTTGAAGAGCTTCAGTAAGTCTTTCAACGCATCCATCCTTGCCCGCCCGGGGCGGAAATATTACTTGGACTGTTCCAATTCAATGTCAATACCCAGGGAACGCAGTTCTTTCAAAAGCACATTGAAAGACTCCGGCATTCCGGCATCCATACGGAAATCGCCTTTGACGATGGACTCATACATTTTACTGCGTCCACTGACGTCATCGGATTTCACCGTCAGCATTTCCTGCAGGGTATAGGCGGCGCCATAGGCTTCCAGCGCCCAGACTTCCATTTCGCCGAAACGCTGACCGCCGAATTGTGCCTTGCCACCCAAGGGCTGCTGGGTGACCAGACTGTACGGTCCGGTAGAGCGCGCATGCATCTTGTCGTCCACCAGGTGGTGCAACTTGAGCATATAGAGGTAACCCACGGTCACCGGGCGATCAAAGGCATCACCCGTACGCCCGTCATAGAGGGTCACCTGGCCGCTACGTGGCAGCCCGGCCAGTTCCAGCATGTCGCGGATTTCTTCTTCGGAAGCACCATCAAATACCGGGGTTGCCATGGGCACACCGCCACGCAGGTTTTGCGCCAGTACCCGGATTTCTTCATCGCTGAGACTGTCGAGGTCTTCCTTTTTGCCGGCCCGATTGTAGATTTCAGCGAGGAAGGCGCGCATTTCCTGCATGGCGAGATCGCTTTCCAGCATGGCCGCAATTTTTTTGCCCAGCCCTTTGGCAGCCCAGCCCAGGTGGGTTTCCAGAATTTGCCCCACGTTCATACGCGAAGGCACGCCCAACGGATTAAGTACGATATCGACCGAGGTCCCATCGGCAAGATGGGGCATATCCTCAACCGGTACGATTTTGGACACCACGCCCTTGTTGCCGTGGCGACCCGCCATCTTATCACCGGGTTGCAACTGCCGCTTGATGGCCACATGCACCTTGACCATTTTCAGAACGCCGGGACTGAGATCATCTCCCTGAGTCAGCTTGCGACGCTTTTCTTCCAGCACCGCATCCAGACGCTGACGCTGTTCTTCCAGCTGAGCACGGATCTGTTCCAGGGCATCATTCCCTTCATCAGAACGCAGGCGGATTTCGAACCATTGCGCCCGGGGCAGATCTTTCAGGTAAGCCTTGGTGACCTTGTTGCCAGCAGCCAGTCCCTTGGGACCGCCCTCGGCCACCTTGCCGATCAACTGCCTTTCAATACGCTGATAGCTGTCTTCTTCGACAATCCGGTACTGATCGTTCAAGTCCTTGCGGATACGTGTCAATTCATGTTCTTCGATGGACTTGGCGCGGGCATCCTTATCGATACCATCCCGGGTGAAAACCTGAACATCAATGACCGTTCCATACATGCCAGCCGGCATGCGCAAGGAATTATCCTTCACGTCCGAAGCTTTCTCCCCGAAGATGGCGCGCAACAGCTTCTCTTCGGGGGTCAGCTGGGTTTCACCCTTGGGCGTTACCTTACCCACCAGAATATCTCCGGGAGACAGTTCGGCACCGATGATAACAATTCCCGACTCATCCAGATGACGGAGCGCGCCTTCGGCGACATTGGGAATATCCCGGGTAATTTCTTCCGGTCCCAGTTTGGTATCCCGGGCAAAAACCGGAAACTCTTCAATATGGATGGTGGTATAGCGATCTTCTGCCACGACCCGTTCGGAAATAAGAATGGAGTCTTCAAAGTTGTATCCATTCCAGGGCATGAAGGCTACCAGCATGTTCTGACCCAGAGCCAGTTCGCCCATTTCGGTACTGGGACCGTCGGCGAGCACATCACCGCGACTGACCACATCACCGACCTGCACCACCGGCCGCTGATTCAATGTGGTGTTCTGGTTGGAACGGGCGTACTTCACGAGATTGTAGATATCCACGCCGGGCTCTTCCGCCAGGGTTTCTTCATCGTTGACGCGGATAACAATACGCGCGCCATCAACAATATCCACCACACCACCACGCCGGGCAACCACAGCCGCGCCGGAATCAATGGCCACCACCCGTTCCATGCCGGTGCCCACCATGGGCGCATCGGAACGAATGGTCGGGACAGCCTGACGCTGCATGTTCGAACCCATAAGGGCGCGGTTGGCATCGTCATGCTCCAGGAAGGGGATCATACTCGCCGCCACCGACACAATCTGGCGCGGAGAAATATCCATGAACTGCACCTGATCGCTACTGGCCAGTGTGGTCTCATTCTTGTAACGACAGGAAATCAGCTCATCGATCAACATCCCATGCTCGTCCAGGGCCGAATTGGCCTGGGCAATCATGTAATTGCCTTCTTCAATGGCGGAGAGATACTCGATTTCGTCAGTCGCCCGACGATCGATAACGCGGCGATAGGGGGTTTCCAGAAAGCCGTACTCGTTGGTCCGGGCATAGCAGGACAAGCTGTTGATCAAACCGATATTGGGACCTTCCGGCGTTTCAATCGGGCAGATGCGACCATAATGGGTGGGATGCACGTCACGGACTTCAAAGCCGGCCCGTTCACGGGTCAAGCCACCAGGCCCCAAGGCGGAAACCCGGCGCTTGTGGGTGACTTCCGACAGCGGATTGGTCTGGTCCATGAACTGAGAAAGCTGGCTGGAACCAAAAAACTCGTTGACGACCGCCGCAATCGGCTTGGCATTGATGAGATCCTGAGGGGTCAGGCCTTCACTTTCAGCCAGAGCCAGACGATCTTTCACGGCTCTTTCCACCCGCACCAATCCCAATCGGAACTGGTTTTCCATCAACTCACCGACCGAACGCACCCGACGATTGCCGAGATGATCAATGTCATCGATTTCCCCGATACCATTACGCAGGGATACCAACACCTTAAGCACGGCCAGAATATCTTCACTGCTCAACACGCCAGGACCGGTAATTTCTTCACGACCTACCCGACGATTGAACTTCATCCGCCCCACCGCTGACAAATCGTAGCGGTCCGGACTGAAGAACAAACCCTGGAACAGATTTTGTGCGGCATCCTTGGTGGGCGGTTCACCCGGACGCATCAGCCGGTAAATTTCCATCTGGGCTTCATGGGCATCGCGGGAAGTGTCAATGCGCAGAGTCTCGGAAATATACGGCCCGCGATCAAGTTCGTTGATGTACAGGGTATGCAGGGACAATGACGGCCCCTTGCGCAGCAGATCCAGCACTTCGCCGGTAATGGGTTCATTGACGGCGAGCAATACTTCGCCGGTCTCAGGGTTGACCACATCCCTGGCGACAATTTTTCCCAAAACAAAGACATCGGGGACCGGCAGCTGCTGCAAGCCGGGCACCTCGGCCATGGCTTTGATATGCCGGGCAGTGATACGTTTACCCGTTGCTACCAGTAACTCGCCGGTGGCTGGATTGACAATATCGAAGCTGGCAATTTCACCCTGCAAACGCTGGGGGATGAAATCATAATGCAGCTCGCCGTCGAGAATATGGAAGGTATCGGTCTCGAAAAACATTTCGAGAATATCTTCGGTACCGTAACCGAGCGCCCGCAACAGCGTGGTTGCCGGCAATTTGCGGCGCCGGTCAATACGCGCATACACATGATCCTTGGGATCAAATTCAAAATCCAACCAGGAACCGCGATAGGGAATAATCCGGGCATTGAACAGCAACTTGCCGGATGAATGGGTTTTGCCCCGGTCATGATCAAAAAACACACCCGGTGAGCGATGCAACTGGGACACGATAATACGCTCAGTGCCATTGATGACAAAAGAACCATGTTCGGTCATGAGCGGGATTTCGCCCATGTACACGTCCTGTTCCTTGACGTCCTTGACACGCTTGGCGCCGGTACTGTCATCCTTTTCCATCACCGCCAGACGCAAACGCACGCGCAGTCCGGCATTATAAGTCAGACCTCGCTGACGACATTCCACCACATCAAAAGCCGGTTTTTCCAGACGATAGGACACATAATCCAGCATGGCATTGCCGGAATAGCTTTCCATCGGAAAAATCGAGCGGAAAACCGCCTCCAGCCCTGTTTCCTTGCGCGCCGCCGGAGCCACTGACTCCTGGAGGAACTCCCGATAAGAATCCATCTGCGTAGCCAGCAGATATGGCACTGCGAGAATGCTCTGGCTTTTGCCAAAGTCTTTACGAATCCGTTTCTTTTCAGTAAAAGAGTAGGCCATGGATGCTCCGCGCAACAACTGCAAGGTTTAGGGATAAGGCTTAAAGCTGCTTTCCACAAACGATGAGGGGCTGGCAACTTTTACGGTTGCCAGCCAGATAAACTGCTCAATACAGGTACAACAGATTACTTGATCTCCGCCTCGGCACCAGCCTCGACGAGTTGCGCCTTGACGCTTTCCGCCTCGGCCTTGGCAACGCCTTCCTTGACCGCTTTGGGAGCGCCGTCCACCAGATCTTTGGCTTCTTTCAGGCCCAGACCGGTAATGGCACGCACCACCTTGATGGTGTTGACCTTGTTGGCGCCAGCGTTGGTCAGAATGACATCAAACTCCGTCTGTTCTTCGGCAGCAGCAGCACCTTCACCACCAGCAGCACCGCCAGCAGGAGCGGCCACCGCCACAGCGGCTGCAGATACACCAAACTTTTCTTCCATTTCTTTGATCAGTTCGGAAAGTTCCAGAACCGTCATCCCTGCAATAGCGTCTAAAATTTCTGCTTTGGACAATGCCATTTTACAACTCCTTCATCATCAATTTAGTTAGGCAGCGCGTTGATCGCGAACTGCGGCAAGGACCCGAACAAAACGGCTCGGAACCTCGTTGAGGGTGCGTACAAAACCGGATACGGGTGCCTGCATGGTGCCGAGCAACTTCGCCAGCAATTCTTCGCGGGACGGCATTTTGCTCAACTGAACAATCGCCGCAGCGTCAATCTGCTTGCCACTCAGTACCCCACCGGTAACCACCAGTTTGTCAAAACGCTTGGAGAAATCCGTAAAGATTTTGGCTAATGCCACCGGATCTTCAGCCGCTGCAAATATCAAGGGCCCCTTCAATAAGGGTTCCATGACGGCAAACGGTGTACCCGCCAACGCCCGCTTCAACAGCGTATTTTTTACCACCTGAACATGTACGGACTGCTTCAATGCTTCAGCCCGAAATGCCGTCATCTGTGCCACAGTCAAACCACGATATTCTGCTACCACAGTGGCTTGCGCCTCTGTGATTTTGGCTTGAAGGGCGATGACAACCTGTTCTTTTTCTGCGAGTTTAAGGCTCACGTGAATGTCACCTCCTATCTAACCGAGGCGGCCAGAAAGCTGGCGCGCCGTCGCCTACGCAGGGAAAAACATTAAGGCTCGCGCCCCCTGCGGTCTTTGTACGCCGGCTCACGCCGACTTTTCCGCCCGAAGACAGAAAACTTTTACGCCAGACCAGAAAGATCTACCGCGACCCCGGGACCCATGGTCGCGGACAAACTGACCTTGCGAATGTAAATACCCTTGCTGGTGGCCGGCTTGGCTTTACGCAAGCTGTCAATCAGGGCCAGCAAATTTTCGTGCAGGGCTTTCGCTTCAAAAGATGATTTGCCAATGCTGCTATGGACAATGCCGCCTTTATCCGCACGATAACGAACCTGACCACCCTTGGCATTGGTAACGGCCGTGCGCACATCGGCAGTAACCGTGCCCACCTTGGGGTTAGGCATCAAACCGCGTGGACCCAGCACCGGACCCAGGGTTCCGACAATGCGCATGGCATCGGGCGTGGCAATGACCACGTCAAAGTCCATCTGTCCGGCTTTTACCTGCTCCGCCAGATCTTCCATACCAACAATATCGGCACCGGCTTCGCGTGCTTCATTGGCCTTGTCAGCCGTCGCGAAAACGGCAACGCGCATCTGCTTACCCGTACCGTTGGGCAACACCACCGCACCGCGCACTACCTGATCTGACTTGCGCGGATCAATACCCAGCCCTACGGCCACATCGACTGACTCGTCAAATTTGGCCGTTGCCATTTTTTTGACCAGTTCCAATGCTTCTTCAATGCTATAGCGCTGATTACGATCCACCATAGCGCGAACTGCCTGCGTCCGTTTGGATTTAATTCCCATGGCTTAACCCTCCACCGTCAGGCCCATACTCCGGGCAGTTCCGCGCACACTCCGCATGGCGGATTCGAGATTTTCGGTGTTCAGATCGGGCATTTTAGTTTTGGCAATCTCCGCAATCTGCGCTTCCGTCACCTTACCGACCTTGACGGTATTAGGACGTCCACTACCCTTGGGCAAGCCTGCGGCTTTCATCAACAGCACTGCTGCGGGCGGGGTTTTGACTTCAAAGGTGAAACTTTTGTCGGCATAAACCGTAATCACCACCGGCAGGGGCAAGCCCGGTTCCACACCCTGGGTCTGGGCATTGAAGGCCTTGCAGAATTCCATGATATTGAGGCCGCGTTGCCCCAGAGCGGGACCAATGGGCGGACTTGGGTTGGCTTGCGTAGCCTTCACCTGCAACTTGATATAACCTGTTATTTTCTTTGCCATTACTAAGCTCCTGTGAGGTCCAAACGCCGTACGGCTCCCTCGTCATGTTACCGTCAGACTTTTTCTACCTGACCAAAATCCAGCTCCACGGGGGTTGACCGACCAAAAATGGTGACCGACACCCGCAGCTTGCTTTTTTCAAAGTTGACTTCTTCGACCACACCATTGAAGTCCTTGAAGGGTCCGTCAATGACGCGCACCTGTTCACCCGCATCGAAGCTGAACTTGGGACGCGGCTTTTCAACGCCTTCTTTGATACGGTCCATAATGGCGTCTGTTTCCGCATCACTGAGGGGATGAGGACGCCCCACGGAACCACCCACAAAACCTGTCACCCGGGGTGTGCTTTTGACCAGATGCCAAGTGATGTCATCCATTTCCATCTGCACCAGAACGTAGCCCGGATAAAACATGCGCTGAGAATTGGTTTTCTGGCCATTGCGCATTTCCACGACTTCTTCCACCGGGACGAGGATCTCACCAAAGCTATCGGCCAATCCTTCACGCTGTGCGCGCTCGCGAATTTCTGCCTGAACCTTTTTCTCAAAACCCGAGAATGCATGCACTACATACCAACGCATTGCCATTTAGCCAACTCCTCCGAGTAGTAGCCGTACCACGCCAAGGAGTGCCAGATCGACCAACCACAGAAAAGCCGCAATGACGGCAATCAACCCTATGATAATGGCAGTACTCCGCAGCACTTCAGGGCGGGTTGGCCAGACGACTTTCAGCAATTCAAGATAGGATTCTCGAAAAAACACTAAAAGCTTCTTTCCGCTTTCACTATAGGCAAACAAACCGGCGGCAATCAGCAAGCCGACGGCAAGGCCAACACTCGGGTAATACGTCCCGATACGCGCGGGGATCAGAAAATAGGCGAACACCCCGAGGGCAGCGAAACCTGCCGCAAAATAGAGCTTCACTTTTTCCGACATGACCACCGCACCTTTAATAATGGCAGGGCAGGAGGGGATCGAACCCCCAACCTGCGGTTTTGGAGACCGCTGCTCTACCAATTGAGCTACTGCCCTGCAGACGGCAAACGGCGGACAAGCCGCCGTTCAACTTTACAACGCTACTAACTTACTCAACCACCTTGGAAACCACGCCGGCGCCGACGGTACGGCCACCTTCACGGACGGCAAAGCGTAAGCCTTCTTCCATCGCGATGGGGGCAATCAGGGCCACCTTGAACAGAATGTTGTCGCCCGGCATCACCATCTCCACACCTTCCGGCAATTCCACCGCGCCCGTCACGTCCGTCGTGCGGAAGTAGAACTGCGGACGGTAGCCATTGAAGAACGGGGTATGACGACCACCTTCTTCCTTCGATAATACGTACACTTCCGCTTCAAAACGAGTGTGCGGCTTGATGCTGCCGGGCTTGGCCAGTACCTGTCCACGTTCGACGTCGTCTTTCTTGGTGCCGCGCAGCAGCACACCGACGTTGTCACCCGCCTGGCCCTGGTCGAGAATCTTCCGGAACATTTCCACACCGGTGACAATGCTCTTGGCAGTGTCGCGGATGCCGATGATTTCGATTTCGTCTCCGACCTTGACAATGCCGCGTTCAATTCGACCCGTCACCACCGTGCCGCGTCCGGAGATGGAGAATACGTCTTCAATGGGCATCAGGAAGGGCTTGTCCACCGGACGTTCCGGCAACGGGATGTAACTGTCGAGGGCGTCCGCCAGCTTGAAGATGGCGGGTTCGCCGATGTCGCTCTGATCCCCTTCCAGGGCCTTGAGGGCGGAGCCAATCACTACCGGGATGTCGTCGCCGGGAAAGTCGTACTTGGACAGCAGTTCGCGCACTTCCATTTCCACCAGTTCCAGCAGTTCGGCATCATCTACCATGTCGGCCTTGTTCAGGAACACGACAATGTAGGGAACACCCACCTGGCGGGCCAGCAGGATGTGTTCGCGGGTCTGGGGCATGGGGCCGTCGGCCGCTGAACAGACCAATATCGCGCCGTCCATCTGCGCGGCACCGGTGATCATGTTCTTGACGTAGTCGGCGTGTCCCGGGCAGTCCACGTGGGCGTAGTGACGACCTTCCGTCTCATACTCCACGTGCGAGGTCGCGATCGTGATACCCCGCGCCCGTTCTTCCGGGGCGTTGTCAATCTGATCATAGGCCCGTACTTCGCCTCCAAACTTCGTCGACAGCACCTTCGTCAGCGCCGCCGTCAATGTGGTCTTCCCATGGTCCACGTGACCAATCGTTCCCACGTTTACATGCGGCTTCGTCCGCTCAAATTTCCCTTTGGACATCAGAAACTCCCCAAGAAAACAGACCCAAGAAAATAAACAATATGGAGCCCACAACCGGATTCGAACCGGTGACCTCTTCCTTACCAAGGAAGTGCTCTACCGCCTGAGCTATGTGGGCCTACTTCTGGAGCGGGTGATGGGAATCGAACCCACACCATCAGCTTGGAAGGCTGAGGTTCTACCATTGAACTACACCCGCATAAACTGTAGCGCCCGCGCCGTTTACTACACACTTCTATAATATGGTGGAGGGAGGAGGATTCGAACCTCCGAAGGCAGAGCCGTCAGATTTACAGTCTGATCCCTTTGACCGCTCGGGAACCCCTCCACGATTAGCGGCGCATTGTGCCGCTTAGTGCAGGGGTCTGTCAACAGATTTAAGGCAAGCAATATCCATAATGTACTTAAAAAGATTTACGCTTGAACACAAGCAGTATTCAGAGCGCTTCTTTATGGCTGCCATTTCGCGCAGCGCGATACTTGTGCCTATTTCTTGACATCGTTGCCGAATTACAACATTCTTTGCGTGGCAGTTCTAGATTTTGCCAGGCAGATTTCTGCCCGGGCTTGAGAGGAGGGTTTATAAATGCAACATATTAAACGTATTACCCTGATGCTTGCCATCAGTGGCGGTCTTTTTGCCGGCACAGCCTATGCCGACAACGGTTACATGGGTTATGCCATTCAGGCAGGCGGCAAACCCGTAGTCACCGGCAACGGTGCCTGCGTTCGCGGTGGACGGCCTGTTACAGATGGTGCTGTTCCTGAGTATTGCGCTCCGACCAAGCCAGCACCTGTTGCGGTAGCACCGGCACCGGCACCGGCACCCGCCCCCATTGCTCCCGTTGAGCGCACGGTGCTGGTCAGCAAGCCCATCACCATTACCGGCATCAACTTCAAATTTGATTCCTACAAACTGCTCGATCATGACATCAAGGTCCTGGACGAGGTCGCTGATTTTGCCAAAAATCATCCCGATGCCGTTCTCGACGTGAATGGTTACTGCAGTAAGGTTGGCAGCTATGCCTATAACCTCAAACTGTCCAAGTTGCGTGCCCAGAGCGTGGCTCAGTATCTGAGCAGACACGGCGTTTCCAGTGATCGCATGGTCCTCAAAGGTCATTCCTATAATGATCCAGTGGCCAGCAACGCTACACAGCAAGGACGTTTCCTGAACCAGCGTGTGGAGATCAACTCCAACATCAAGGTGCAAAAAACCGTTCAGTAATTATCGCAGCATTGCGATGCCGGGCGGATCAGCACTGATCCGCCTTTTTTATGGTTTTTTCATCATGCAGCATCCTGATTCCATGCTAGACTAGCGGCCATGCGACAATCCCTGCTTCGTTTCGTGCGTACCCTGCACATTACCCGCGTCCTGGTGCGCTACCGCCTGGATGAAGTCCTCTATTTTTTACCCATCCTGAAACCCTACCAGGCCCTCTTGCGCCTCAGCCCCATGTCCTGGCTGGGCCGCAAACCCCAGGGTGATTTTGCCGAGCGACTACGCCAGGCCCTGGAAACATTAGGCCCGACTTTCATCAAATTAGGGCAGATGCTCTCTACCCGACGCGACCTGCTACCTGATCATATAACCCAGGAGCTGGCCAAGCTCCAGGATGCCGTCCCCCCCTTTCCCTCAGATGAAGCCCGGCAAATCATTGAGACGGCACTCGGCAAACCGGTTTCCGCCCTGTTTGCCGAGTTCGATCCCCAGCCCGCTGCCGCAGCTTCCATTGCCCAGGTGCATTTTGGCGTTTTGCATGATGGCCGCGCGGTCGCCATCAAGGTCCGTCGCCCGGGTTTGCGCCGCGTCATTGATCAGGACCTGGCCATATTGGGGCTGCTGGCGGATCTGGCGGAGCGTTACTCGCAAGAAGGCAGACGCCTGCGCGTGCGTGCGGTAGTGGCCGAGTATGCCAAGACGTTGCGGGGGGAACTGGATTTATTGCGCGAAGCGGCCAATGCCAGCCAGTTACGCCGCAATTTTGCCGCTGATCCTGACTTGCTTTATATCCCGGAAATTTACTGGGACTTCTGCAGTTCTTCCGTCCTGGTAATGGAACGTATTTATGGCATCCCCATCGGGCAACTGGACGCCTTACGCAAGGCCGGGATCAATTTCGATCAACTCTCCCGTCGAGCGGCAGATATTTTTTTCCGCCAGGTTTTTCGTGACGCTTATTTTCACGCCGACATGCACCCGGGGAATATATTCATTGATCCCCGGAATGGTCGCTTCATCGCCGTCGACTTTGGCATCATGGGTAGCTTGGACGATGCCAGCCAGCATTATCTGGCGGAAAACATGATCGCCTTTTTCCAAAGAGACTATCGCAGAGTCGCCGAGGCCCATGTGGAAGCCGGCTGGGTACCCCCCGATACCAATGTCCAGGATTTTGAAGCAGCCATCCGGGCCATTGCCGAGCCGGTATTTGAGAAACCACTGAATGAAATTTCGGTGGCTAATCTGTTGTTGCGTCTGTTTCAGACGACGCGGGCCTTTCATATGCAAACCCAGCCTCAACTGCTCCTGCTCCAGAAAACCCTGGTGAATGTGGAAGGCATTGCCAGGGACTTCAATCCTGCCCTCAATATGTGGGAAGTGGCCACACCGCTGCTTACAGAGTGGCTGAGCCGCCAACGCGGTCCGCGCGGATGGTGGACGGAAATGAAACGGCATTTTCCGGAGTGGGGCCTGGTGTTACCGGAAATACCCGTTCTATTGCACAATATTCTGCGCCAGACACAACAAGGTGAACTGCCTCTGGTGATCCGCAATCAGGATCTGGACGGAATTCGCCAGGAACTGCGACGCGGCCTGTGGCGGCTTTCCTTTGGAGTCAGTGGAACATTTATCGTTATCGGTATCGGCATCATGGCCGCCCTCGCCCATAAACTGGACTTTGCCATTCTCGACCTGCCACTATGGGCCTGGTTAATTCTGGTTCCGAGCCTGACCTGGATCGGCTTCCATTGGGTGTCCAGCTTCTTTAAAGTGCGCGATTAGTTTCAACATAAATTCCATAAAAGGGGGGTATCATCATGTGGGTTGTTATTTCTCTGATCATTGCCGCGTTGGCCGTCATATTTGCTGTGCAGAACAACGTCATGACGTCCGTACATTTTTTTTCCTGGACTTTTGCCCAGTCGCAGGGCGTGATATTACTTTGTGGATTTGTGGCGGGCTTTATTGCCAGCATGTTGATTTACCTGCCGACCCATATTCGTAACAAGTTAAAAATACGCCGTCACGAACGCCGCCTGGGGGAACTGGAAGGACAACTCAATGAGGAAAGAGGCAAACGGGAATACATCGAAAAAGAACATGCCGCTGCTTTACGTATCCAGAAAAGCAACGGCATGAGCGGAAGCAAGGTCGAAAACTGAGACCCGGCATTATCGGGTTTAGTCGACTTTTTTATCCACGACCGGAACCGCTGTGGCATTCTTGAATTCCGGTACGGTGCGGGCCAGTACCTGCAGGTTTTTACTAGCCTGCACATTGCCCGCAGCTGCCGCCTTATGCCACCACAAAGCGGCCTTGGTATAATCCTGCGGCACGCCCTGACCCATGAAGTAGAGATTACCCAGGTTATATTGTGCAGCGGAAACACCCAATTCTGCCGCCTTATTCCACCAGTATGCCGCCTTAGTCAGATCCTTGGGAACACCCTGACCAAAGTAATATTGCATTCCGAGATTATACTCGGCCTTTCCATAGCCATGCAGAGCGGATTTTTCAAACCACTGCGCCGCCAAAGAGTAGTTCTGAGGCACACCGTCTCCAAGAGCACAGCGGGTACCAATGCTGTTTTCCAATTTGGCGGTGGTCAGGTCGGCTGGCTGGGTACTGGCAGAATCTTCCATTTCTGCTTTTCCGGCCATGGTCTGGGCATCAACCAAAGGCGCGGCAAGCAATAACAAAGCGGCCGTCGAGCAGGCGGCCAGCACAGGAATACGCAAAAAACGATGAGCAGGCATGATTCACTCCATGAATACAGGGTAATGGCTTTCAGATGTGGAGGTTATACCATAAAGCTAAGACACTGCCAGAACTTTTTCAAGGGATAATCTCCACAAAGAAAAAAGGTTCAGCGCAATCGTCATACACCTCGCTAGCCACTGGATGAGGACACGTTTTTGCATCTGTGCCCCAAGCAGACTGCGCTTCTAAAGTCCGGCTCTCTGGCAAGCAAAACCTTTTCCACCAGGTCCGACACTCATTTCACGATTCGTTCCGGGTAGTTTCTGTCTGTCGCCAGCGCTGGGCCAGCTTGTCGAGTACGGCGTTGACAAAACGATGGCCCTGTTCCGCTCCAAAATCCTTACCCAGTTCAATGGCCTCATTGATGACCACCCGATAGGGAGTTTGCGGTAAATCCCGCAACTCGTAAGCAGCAAGACGCAAAATGGCGCGTTCTACTTCGCTGATTTCATCCTCCCAACGTCGATCCGGGATTTCCTCCGCAATGGCGGGATCCAGCTCTGGGATGGCGTGACAAACGCCTTCCCAGACACTGGTAAAAAATTCCCGATCGGCCCCTTGCAGACGTTCCGGGTCGGCCGTAAATTGCAGGGCGATATCGGGACAATGCCCCGGGTTCATCTGCAATTGATACAAGGCCTGGATAATGGCCTGACGCGCCAGGCGACGACGACTATTTTTCATGGATGCTCAGATCTGACCCAGTAATTGCACCATTTCGAGGGCGGTCATGGCCGCATCAAAACCCTTGTTTCCGGCCTTGGTGCCGGCCCGTTCGATGGCCTGCTCGATGCTGTCCGTGGTCAATATGCCAAAAATGACCGGAATACCCGTATCCATGGCCACCTGTGCCACACCTTTGGAAACTTCACCAGCCACATAATCGAAATGGGGGGTACCCCCGCGAATCACCGCTCCCAGACAGAGCACCGCATCATAATTGCCACTGCGCGCCAGCTTTTGGGCTACCAGGGGAATTTCATAAGCTCCCGGCACATAGACCACATGTATCTGCTCGTCACTGGCGCCGTGGCGACGCAGGGCATCAATGGCTCCCTGCTCCAGTTGCTGGGTAATAAAGCTGTTGAAACGACTGACCAGCAGCACAAAACGAAACTTGCCGGCCTGCAGACTGCCTTCTATTTGCTGAATCATATTTTTTCCTTAGTTACTTTCCTGAAATGGACGTTGCCCGACAATTTCGAGACCGAATCCACCGATTCCCCGATACTGGAACTGACTGTCACTCAAGACCTCGGCGCGATGCACGCCGAGGTCTGTCAAAATCTGGGCACCAATACCAAAAGTGCGCAGAACCCGACCGGAATCTCCGGCCTGGCCCGGTCCTTTGGGTAATTCCGGCAAGGCAGCCACTTCCTGCAAAAGCTCTTCCATCGTGTCATTGTGGTGCAGGTACACCAACACCCCCCGACCCTCCGCAGCAATACGCTGTAGAGCACGGGTATTAGGACTGGCGGCCCCGGCAAACAGATCATTGAGGACTTTACCGACCTGCACCCGGACCAGCACGGGACTGTCCATAGCCTCTACATCGCCCATGACCAGGGCAAAATGAGTTTCCCGGGCCACCCAGTCGCGATAGACATATAACTGGAAATCACCATAAGCCGTATGCCAGGGACCCTGTGCCTGGCGCTCGACAATTCTTTCCCTTTCCAGACGATAGCGGATCAGATCGGCAATGGTGCCGATTTTGAGGCCATGCTCCGCCGCATAGGGCAGCAAATCCGGCAGCCGCGCCATTTCGCCATCGGCATTGAGAATCTCGCAAATCACCCCGGCAGGCTGACAGCCGGCCAGACGCGCCAGATCCACGGCCGCTTCGGTATGCCCGGCACGCACCAGCACCCCACCCGGCTCGGCGGCCAGCGGGAAAATATGTCCGGGCATCACCAGATCTTCGGGCGCGGCATCAGCAGCAATGGCGGCCTGTATGGTGGCGGCCCGATCTGCCGCAGAAATACCGGTGGTTACGCCCCGGGCTGCCTCAATGGAAACCGTAAACGCAGTGCCGAGGCTGGCAGTATTGTGCCCGACCATTTGCGGCAAGCGCAGCTGTTGGCAGCGCTCACGGGTCAGCGGCAAACACACCAGCCCCCGTGCCTGGGTCACCATGAAATTGATGGCGGCAGGCGTCACAAACTCCGCCGCCATGATCAGGTCCCCTTCATTCTCCCGGCCTTCATCATCCATGAGAATCACCATGCGGCCCGCCGCTATATCGGCAATAATTTCTTCGGCGGGACTGATTTTACCTGCA
>NZ_JABBOU010000022.1 GCF_018853465.1 Acidithiobacillus montserratensis | reverse complement strand
GGGCGAATCCCTGACCGGCATCGGCAAGGGGATGGATGATGCCGGCGAAGCCATGCGCCGGGCCCAGGACCGTACTCAGCAGATGGAATCCAAAGCCACCGCCATGGATGGGCTCATTGAATCTGGCGCTTTGAATGATCCCCTGGATCATCGCAGCCAAACAGACAAGGAAATGGATCAGGTCCGGGCCAGCAGCGGTGTGGATGCGGATCTTGCCCGGCTGAAGGCAGAGATGGCCAAGGAGAAGTCAGGGGCCGCTGCAGGGGATGGCACTGATAGCCACTGAGTGTTGCTCAGCACGCTTAAAGTAGCCCAGGAAGAATTTTTCTTCGAGAGTTGTCGAGTCTGAATAGGGTGAGATTTAGCAACGGTAAAAAATGCAAGTAATCATAAAAAAGGCCCAGAAAAATCTGGGCCTTTGTTTTTGGTGCGCTCGGAGAGAGTCGAACTCCCGACCTACTGGTTCGTAGCCAGTTGCTCTATCCAGCTGAGCTACGAGCGCGATGAGGGCGTAATATAGCGACTGCACTGGCCGGGGTCAACCGTTATGAGGATCGTGAGGTACCTCAGTATTTTATCTGGCAACTACCGAGCATCGCGGAGAATGTATACATGTTCCTCGAAGTGCTCAGACTCGTTGGCATGCTTCCGTTCGTGCAGATCGATTCTGGGTATATGTTCGACTTTCCATGTCCCAGCATAAAGTCGGCGCACCTCAGTCTCAGTCACGGGAAAGGGTGGCCCTTGCCGGCCTTCAGGAGGGAAATCCAGTGTAATCAGGAGAATGGCAGGCCGGTCAGGAAGAATAGTATGCAAGTGGCGGACATAGGCCAAACGCTGTGCCGGTGGGAGGGCAATGAGCGCGGCGCGATCATAAACGGCCGTCGTGCCAGTCAGGTCCTCCTGCCGCAACTGAAAGATGTCTCCACAGAAAATTTCTATCTCACCAGATTGGTAATGTTGCAAGGCGTTGTGGGTAGTAATCCTGGGAGTCAATCCGTGTTCCTGGAAAAAGGTTTCAACAGCTATGGGGCTGAGCTCGACCCCGGTTACCTTGAAACCTTGATGGGCCAGCCAGAGCATGTCCAGGCTTTTACCACAGAGCGGCACGAATACCCGGCTGCCGGGTTCCACGGCGAGCTCCGGCCAATGCGTCAAAAGCTGCTCGTGAAAATCCGGGCGATGGAAGCCGATACGGTTATGTTGCCAGCGTTGTAGCCAGTCAGTGCTTTGTATGTTTGCCATTTAAGCTGTCTCTCACGTTATCATTACAAAAAGAAAATGCTATCAGGTTTTCCAACAGTTTGTTCCACGGGCCTGAATCTTAATCTGCCATATAGGGTAACATTTTTTTTGGTCACCGATTCACGCTGCATTACGCGTGTTAATCAGCGTTATTCGTTAGCCACCTGTCAGCATTTGGATTTTACCGCACAACGCCGTGGTAGTCTGTTCCTCAACTTCCTGAACGATGGTAATAATTGCCAAAATATTGCTTTATCCATGGTGAACCATGTTGACGCTGATCCCTGTTGAAAGCTGGCCAATCCCAAGTGCTGTTTGGCACCAGAGAAAAAGCGATTGCTGCCTTACAGCAGACCGAATCGCTCATCGAGATCAAGAAAGTCTCCTGAAGCGCATTCTGGTCTCGTTGGCGGCATATCCGCACCACCAATGCCATTGAATCGACCTTTGCCACCGTGCGTCACCGGACATCGCGCACCAAAAACTGTGTATCGCGCAACAGCTTCATTGGATTGGGCTTCAAGATGCTACAGCAGGCAGAGAAACGCTGGATTGGGATTCATGCCCCGGAGAAAGTCCGAGACCTTTTTACTGGAGTGAAATTTATCGATGGATTACCGGCCAACCAAACCCTGCCGGATAACCAACAGGATGCCGCCTGAACTTATGTCAGCAAATGCTGATACACCAGAATTGACTATAGCTCTCCTGTGCAGGTCGGAATTCATGCGCGCATTGAGGACAAGAACTCGGTCGAGTGCGGACGATATTCGTCGCCCATCCAGGTGGCTCAGTTAGGGATAGTTTTGGATTTTTGGCCATTTTCTACTCTTCAGAGGCTCTGGGGCGAGAAATAAAATCTGCTTCGGCATTAACGAGTTGATTGCGCAACCACATCGGGTTCTGGCGGCAATCAAGGACCGCGTAAATGCGGATGTTGCTATCTTCTACGCGGTAATAAACAGCGAAGGGAAATCGCTTACCCAGTAAGCGATGGAAATTACCGAAATGAAGCGCATGTATACCCGCATAGATGACCAGAGAATCGATATCTGACGTCAGACTATCGAGAAAATAGGTGCCGAGCCCCTCTGCTTGGGATTCATAAAAATGGTAACCATCCAGAAGGTCCTGCTGCGCCGCGTTGGATATCTCGATGATCATCGGGTGCTATTGCGCAGGTTCGCCTTGGCTGTATCCCAAGCCAAAAATTGGTCAGACCCCTGACGGAGGGCATTTTCCCTTTGGGCCAGTATTTCCCCGTGCCAGACGGGAGAGGGAATATTTTTCGGTTGCTGGCAGAGGCTATCCCATAGTGACTCCATCATCTGCAGTTTTTCACTGACAGTAAGTTCATTCAACTTGGGCAAGGCAGTCATGACATCGCTCCTTTTAGGTGGGAATCCACCACACTGGCAATTATTCGGTCATAGAATACCTCAATCTGGCGGACAAAATCTTCCTGTATCAGCCAGACATCCGTGAACTCGGCGAAGACCCAACGGTCGTGGCTGCCGAGGTTGATGACGCCGGGTACCCACTAGGTGTCCATGGTGGCTTTGTTATCCTTTTCCAGTACGGCAGCATTACGCCGCCACTGCCAACAAGAAACTCGCCGAAACAACAAAAACCAAAAAAGAATAGCATGTTACGGAAATTGCACCCAGTGAGTGACAACCAATAACTATCTAACATAATGATTTGTAAGGGAACTGGTAATCCATTGGTCCTCTGTTTGAGTTCGGGCGGGTCCACTTATATAAAAACTGACGCTGCTGATGCGGGAACATCTGGAGATACCGTGCGACGCTTTAACCAATTTGGATGGCACGGTATCCCACCTTATGTGATGATGTTTGATAGAGTTGCTAAGCCCACTAGAAGATGAGCTACGTTCATATCCTCATACCCCGTTTTCAGGGAATGCAAAACATAAAATTCTCTCATGTACTGTCATGGGGAACCATGCAAGCGCAATGCAGAAAGTAAACCAAAAGTAAACCAAAAACAAAAAAAGGGTTGCATCATTAAATGCAACCCTTTGTTTTATATGGTGCCGTTGAGGGGAATCGAACCTCTGACCTACTGATTACGAATCAGTTGCTCTACCGACTGAGCTACAACGGCGTGGGCGCGATTGTACCCGTCATGGGGCATCGCGACAAGAATCCGATTTCCCTCTAGCAACCTCTACTATATATTACTGAATGAGCCCATTCACCTCTTGATTTGCAAATCGTTCAAGGTGATATTTGCAGACCAGATGCGGGAATTATTCACGAACCGACGGTGCCACGTTGAGGAGATCCGCAGTGCGCCATATTGCTTTCTTCCTTGCTGTTTTTGCAATATTTTTTGCTGAAATGAGCAGCGCTTCGGGCGAGCCCTCATCCATGCCTTTTGTGGCTCCGGGACTCTGGCTGATAGTGAGTGATGTGCAGACTGCTTCGGGACAACACAATCAGATGCGCCAGGAGGAGTGTTGGAACCAGCTTGGAGAATCTACCCAGGCCTCTGTCATTATGGGCCAGAGTGCAGTCACTACCCATAACCGTGTCACTAACACCGCCAAGCAATCTACCGTTCAACTGCACACATTTATTTCACCGGATATACGTATGGATCAGCAGCTGATTTTCAAACGGGAGGATAGAGATCTGCGCTACGCCACCATGACCGGTCATGGCGATATGGTGGCTCCCGGTAATCCCATGATGAATGAAACTTTTACCCAGCATGGTCACTGGCTCGCAGCGGATTGTCCGGCAGTCTTGTCCGCTGCTCAGGTCCAGGTAATTAAGTCAGCCCAACTGCCGGGGATTATGGCTCTGCAGCAATTGGCGGCTCGACTTAAACGGGCGGACCCGCATCCTAATGGCCCTTGAGTAACGCCTATAGTTACCTATATTTTCAAATGCCGGAGGCCGCCAGATCAGACCACCTGTACCCAAGCGGGTACTGGTGCAGGAGGGGATCCACTCATGATCCATGTTCGGGCAACCATCCGTGTTGCCCGGGATGGCCGTTCGGCTCAGGGAGAAGTGCTGACGAGCGGCACCGTGAATGGAACGTCGTTTACTGCACCACCCACCCGCTTTATATCCCGTTATCTGGGGGGCTGTACGGGGGGTGACGGACGCCCATAACTGCGCTCCAATGCCCTGAGATCAGTCAGAAATTATGCGGTTTCCTCAGGAATCAGCTCCCGGCGGTGTACATAAAAGCCTTTCAGATAGCTGCTTTCGGGTACGGCAGGATGAATGGGGTGATCCATATCCTGGGTACCTTCAGCGATGATGGCGTAATCGCCTCTTTGCGCGCCAAAGGCAATATGATTGAGCAGGGTTTCGCGGTTGAGATGGTGGGAACAGGAGGCAGTAAAGAGGATGCCGCCCGGTGCCAGCAGACGCATGGCCAGATCATTGAAGCGGCGGTAGGCAATGCTGCCCTCCTTGAAATCTTTTTTGGATTTGATCAGGGCCGGGGGATCGAGGACGATCAGGTCAAACTGTTCGCCCTTATCCCGCAGTCTGGCGAGGCTGTCCATGGCATCGTCATGGATGATCCGGATGGGGTCCACGGCATTGCGCTGAGCATTTTCCTCCAGTAATTTCAGCGCCGGTGCGGAGCTGTCTATGGCCGTTATTTCATGAGCACCGGCTTTGGCCAGAGGAATGCTGAAAGCCCCCAGATAAGCAAAACAGTCCAAAACCCGTCGTCCTGCGGCGTGGGTCATCAGACGGCGACGGTTGGCGCGATGATCGTAAAACCAGCCGGTTTTTTGGCCGCCGTAGGGGTCCATCTCGAATAAACAGTCGTTCTCCCAAACAGACAAGCGCTCGGGAATTTGCCCGGACAAAACTTCGACCCGCTCTTCCAGACCCTCCAGACGACGTGCTGCGCCACCTGCTTTCAGCAAAATACCGGCAGGACGCAATAAGGCTTGCAACGCCGCAGTAATCAGCCCGATATCCTGCTCCATGCCGAGACTGCCCGGTTGCAGGATCAGCGTATCCTCGTAGCGATCAATGATCAGGCCCGGCAAGCCGTCGCCCTCACCATGTACCAAACGATAAAACGGAGCGGAAAATAAACGTTCACGCATACGCAAAGCCTGGAGCAGACGTTCCTGATAAAAGTGCTGGTCGATGCGTTGCTGGGGATTACGGCTGAGCAGGCGCCCGCAGAGGAGGGTATGGGGATTGATATGGGCCAGACCGATGGCCTTGCCCTGTGCGTCTTCTATTGTGCAGACGCTGCCCGGAGCCACGTCCTGCAAAGGTGTTCTGGCGACATCAATTTCGTTGCTGTAAATCCAGAGATGGCCGGCGCGCAGGCGGCGGTCTTCCTTGGGACGCAGACGCAGGGTAGGGTAAATAGTGCTTGATGACATGATCACAACCTGTTGGGAAAGGGAATTTGCCCGTTATTCCCCGAAACATCAAGGGAGAGCAACGCGTTGCATTTTACAGATATTTGCTTGATCCGTATATTGAGCGCGCCATGTATTTTATCCGCCGCCACGCTAGTCAGCTACTCAGGAGATGATCTGTGCCTATTGTCGATAATATTCGCGCCATTCGTTGGGAAGACCAGCAGTTGTGTTTACTGGATCAGCGCCTTCTGCCGCAACAGGAAATCTGGTTGAAGCTCCGGGATTATCGGGAAGTCGCCGTCGCTATTACTCAGATGGTGGTGCGGGGGGCACCAGCCATCGGCGTGACAGCGGCTTATGCCATGGCCCTGGCGCTTCATGAAATGCGTGACCTGACAGACTGGCAGCCGCGTTTGGCAGGAGCCGCCGCCGAGATCAGAGCGGCCCGGCCGACGGCGGTCAATCTGGCCTGGGCTACGGACCGGCAGTTGGCCCTGGCGCAAAAAGAGACTTCTGCCGAGACTGCAGCCGCTATTTTGCTGCAAGCCGCCCATGATCTGCTGGAGCAGGACATTGCCGATAATCAGCAGATGGGTCGTCATGGTGCGGCCTTGTTGCCCGAGCAGGGCGGCATCCTGACCCATTGCAACACTGGCAGCCTCGCGACCGGCGGTTACGGAACCGCTCTGGGGGTTATTCGTGCGGGCATTTCTGCCGGTAAACAGCTTCAGGTTTATGCGGATGAAACCCGCACCCTGGAGCCAGGGGC
>NZ_JABBOU010000021.1 GCF_018853465.1 Acidithiobacillus montserratensis | reverse complement strand
ATTCTTTAAAGAATTAGTCTATCTGTTCAGAACAACGGCGCGGTAGTTCCGCGCCGTTATTGCATGTGACTTCAAAAGGAGAACCGATATGGGTTCACTTAGTGGTTTATTGTCCGGACTGCTTTCTGCTTTAGGTCTTGGAGATAATGGGACTTCAACGCCCTCATTGCAAAGCGTGAGTACTGTGGGTGCAGAAATGAATCAGGCTGTCAGTCAGTCTGTTACCGATGCTGCAACCTTGACCAGTGAAGGAATCGGTTATGCGAGTGGTGAATTAACGAGCACTCTCACAAAGACGAATTCATTGCTTACCAGTGGTATCCTCGGTGCGGAAAATGCTTTTCCAGGACTCTTGGAAGGCGGCGGTGGTTCCACGAGTATTTCGAAGCTTGAAAACTCACTCATTTCAGATGGTAATCAGGCGGGAATGGCACTTTCAAATTTTGCCAGTACCATGCCGACTAATGTGGCTACTGGTATTGCAGATAATGTCAAAAGTCTGGCATCAAGTCCTTTGGTTACGGATATCGGTGGATATCTTTTCTATTAAAAAATTTTCAGGAATCTCCTCCCAGTAAAGCCTGGGAGAGACTCTCACCCAAATTCGCCTTATAGGTAGCCATATCCTTTGAGTCCAGCCTACTCCCAGATGTGGCACTTTGATTCCCCTTTTCCATGAAGCGCATTGTACAGCGAATAATCAGTTTGTTGGCTTCCTTGGCCAGATTTTCTGGAAAGGGTGCGTAGGGTGACGCTGCACGGATCAATTCAACAGCCCGGGAAGACTCCGTCCCTGGCAGAGTGGAGTGGAGCAGAGCCAATCCTGCCAAGTGTCCACTGGATACTACGGTTACCCGTACCTTGATTTTTCCGGTCCCCTGTTCCTGAAGGTGTCCTGATGCCTTTTCCTCAACATGTTCGATCCAATACGTGACGTAGCGGCTGATTAAACGCGCCCTCTGCCGGGAGCTCAGAATGCTGAACTGAGATTGCGGTAGGATTTTTGGGGGAGCAGTTTCAGTTGCCGGACGCGATAGCGATGCAGGATGAACAAATCGTGACGAACTGTGAGATGGCGCAACGCGTTTTGTATGGGCTTGTGTAGATATCTTCGGTGCAGAGACTGGTTTGTGGTCGGTTGTTGATGGTGAGTATTTGGGTATCCTCACCATATGGAATGCATAGGGTGCTGCGACTGTTTTCGTGCGTTCATGATTCAGCACTTCATAAACCACAAAAACTAAGATAAATACAAAAACACCGGCACCCAGCAGCCACCAGGTCAGTGCTTCTCCAGAAAGCAGCGGATAAGATTTTGCGATACTCAAATATGGCCTCCAGAAGCACTTTCGGGTAGCTGGAGTGTACCCTTGGTTTTGTTGAGCAGGCTTGATACCAGTTCCCTGGGACGCAGCATGGCGTAGAACATCCAGCGTGCGACAGTCCATTGACTTTGTGCCTCTTGCCAAGCACTCTGCGCGTGCAGCGCCCGTAAAATGGTTGTATGCAAATCCATTTTGCTGACCCGGCCATGTTCATACAAGGCGGTCATTAATTGCTGATTTTTTTGAGAGGAAAGATATTCCTCATGCAGAGTCTGAACATGCTGTGCCCCCTCCTGAATTTCCGAACGATCCACACGCAGTTGCTGATGTCCTACCAGAATGGCTTGTTGATACTGGATGCGCGCTGATTCCAACTTGGCTTCTGCATCTTGCAGTTTGGCGAGATGTCCTGTGAAAGGCGCTAGGGTCTGGGTAATATTCAGCCCCACGGTGTAATTGTTACGATTGATGTTGTTCAACGCAGGGCCAAAACCGTGACTGGATGTGCCCAGCCAGTTATAGCCTGCCTGTATGCTGACATTGGGTAAAAAACTTCCGCGAACGGATGCCACATGATGGTGAGCTTCGCGCATTTTGGCGAGAGCTGCCTCAACACTGGGCAGTTGACTGATAATTTGCGAATCTTCTGATGAGTCATCTGCGTTTGGTGCAAAGTCTGGTGGCGAGGGTATCCTTTCTTGGTCAACCCCACTAACCAGCGCAAAGCCTCCCTGCTTGCCCAGTAAGGCAGCGAGTTCTGTTTGTGACTTCAGCAGATGCCGTTGTAAATCGTCCTGTTGGGATTGGTATTGCAGCAAGATTTCTCGGGCTTTGTCGAGTTCGAGAATACTTTCATTGCCTTGCTGGTATTTCTGCTCATTGAGGGAGAAATCCTCCTTGGCCAAAGAGATGGCCTTGCGCAAAATGGTTCTTTGCTGGAGCAGGCTCTGAATTTGTTGAAAATTGACGAGCAAGTCGAGCACAGCGCTATTTTGCTGGTGGAGAATCTGGTCACGAGCGGCGACAATGCCCTGATGTGCCGCAGAGAGATTTTCGATACCACTGCCGCCCTCGAAAAGATTAAGAGAGGCCATGATACTCATATAGTTAGAATAAATACTCCCTTGAGTTTCTACAATGTTGGAACCCACTAAAGAGGCCGAAGGCAGGCCACTGGTATTGACATACATCTGACTCTGAGCCTGGAATGTGAGATGTGGGAGGAAGTCACCGATAGCCTGCAAGGAGCTTGCATCTGCGCTCTGTAGACCCTGTGCAGCTAGTCGGATATTGGCATTGTGAGCGATGACCGTTTGCAGCAACTCATACAGGGTGTTTTGGGCCTTAATCGCCATTTGTGGGCTGTTCCCTGTTGTCGGCATCTTTTGAATCGGTGCTTCCGGCGAAATTGCTGGCTCTGGTCGGGAATTTTCGGGTGGCGTTCCAAAAAAAGCGGTCACCGGCTGTGTCGATTGATTCTGCGCCCTTGTTTTTGATTCGGGGGTTATGGGAGCAGGCATTGGCGCCTTTGTAGGAAAGGTTTTCGTTGCAGGTTCGCCGATCACATTTGGTTGCTCCCCTTTTGGATTATTCAGGGAGAGCGTCGGGATTTTAAGTAAAGGCAAGGGCTTAGCGGAGACGGATTGGGTCTCCGGAGAAGGTTTGGGCGAAGAAAGAGGCCGGAGCGCTTCTGGAAACACCCGTGGCATTGGCGCGATTACCCGCTGCTGGCGCGACCTAGACTCTTGCCTGGGAGCTGGATAAGTCGGCGTATTGGCTGGACGACGAAAATATTGAGGCGAGGCGGGCAGAGC
>NZ_JABBOU010000020.1 GCF_018853465.1 Acidithiobacillus montserratensis | reverse complement strand
TTGAGTTCCCTCGCTAATTTTCGACGCCAATGGACCTTTTTACGTCAATCGTGCCTGAATCCCAGCAGCACCAGATTTTTAGAATGCTTCTGGAGCCGAGACATCAACCTGAGCGGACCGTGCTTGAGGCATGGGCCCAGAGCTTTGTGGATCGGGACGGCAAGTTTGTACAGGAGTTCCAGACCACCTTTGAGTCGAGTTTCTGGGAGCTATACATCAATGCGGCCATGGCAGAGTGGGGATTTGAGCTCGACCGCACCAAAGCATCTCCCGACTTTATCGTGAGCTCGCCAGTGCCGTTCTGTCTTGAGGCTACGATCGCGAGCCCTCGCGCAGGGGGTAAGTCGCCCATCAACTGGACTGCGGGAGACCTTCCGAGCGATTTCGGTCTATTCAACTCCGAAGCCAGCTTGCGTATTGCCAACAGCCTGTCCGCTAAGCTCAACCGTTACCTGGAGTACTACTCAGGCCAGGCTCATGTAGCCGGCCGGCCCTTTGTAATCGGTGTCGCCCCTTTTGATCGTCCCTTATCTCATTTTGCAGCCGCCCGGCCCATTCTGGCAGCGCTATACGGGCTCTATTACGACGAAGCCATGACCTCTCGTGATGCCGAAAAGGTCATGAGCTACAACGTCGACGCGGTAGCCAAAACACCGGAGATTGACGTGCCCTTGAGCCTTTTCTGCGACGACAGCTATGAGGAGGTATCTGCGGTCGTTTATAGCTCGCTGGTAACCTGGGGCAAGCTCCGCGCATTGGCTGACAACCCGGATGCCCCTACGATTTATACGACACTTCACCCGCGAGAAGGCACTCTGGAGCCAGAGATACGGAAAGCCCGGAAGGCCGACTACTCCGAGCATCTCCTCGACGGCCTGTACGTCTTTCACAACCCTTGCGCGAAACATCCGCTGCCGCACGGGCTGCTGGCGCACCCGCGACTTGCAGAGTGTTGGATAGCTCCTGACGGCGAACTGATCATGGAAGCACCTGACGATTTCCTGCTGGTCCGGATGCTGAACTCGTTCCACGCAAAGCCTACCGATTAGCCGGCCCAGAGGCCCAACGGTCGCTTTCTGGACTGTAACCGACGGCCCGACACCTATACTCGACTTGGCTGCTTTGGGTCGCTAACAGACATTCACCACATCAGCGAGTCAATCCCCGCTTGTGGGCCCCCCGTGTGGTGTTCTGGTTCTTTTTCACCACCCACCTAGCAGGAGCGGTTCAGATTGTAGCCACTTCCTGCAAATCCCAATCGCTTTGCTTTGCTTCCCCTGTCTGATAAAACTGTCTGACCGACTTGAGGTAATCCAGAAAATCCCGATTCTCTACAGCAAGCCGGTTAGCTGCGTCCCAGTCTATCTCCGTGCGTACTTTGGCGGGGATCAGCGCTTGGCTCTCCGTCGGGTTTTCGATATCCAGCTTGATGAGACCAATACCGTGTGCCGCACACAATATCCGCAATTCCTTGATAGTCTCCGTACCCTCAATTTCGCCAGCCACCAGATACCCATTGTTGGACCATGACGAGTTCGATACCGTCTGAAAGAAACATTCCCTGACATTGGAACGATTGAGTAGCAGCTTTACTTCGAACGACCACAGCTTGGTACGCTTGTCGGCATACTCGCTGACGCAATTTTGGACTTCGGGATGCCATTCCGCTCCCAGATCCTCCATGCCAACCACATCCGGATATAGCCACCGATTCCCATTTGGCCCCCGCTTATTGGACGAGCGCTTCTCGTCTATACGTTTCGCGTACACCCTAAATTCAGCCCACAAGTAGGCCGAAAGCATAGGATATAGGTGGCGCTCTTCGATCTTGGTGATCCCCGTGATATCCAAGGCGGGCACGTGAGGATTTTCTGCTGCATCGACTTCGGCACTGTCCGTTTTCTCTGAAAAGAAGTATTTCCGTGGTCGCCCCTCGGTTGTTTTGAGGTTTGGGTGCTTCTTCTGAATCTGTGGTCGCAGCGTACCAATCTCTGCTACCAACTGTTGCAATAAATCTCCATCGGTTTCCAGTACCCGGCTGCTTTCCCTCTTGGTGCGGCATTCCTCTGGGAATTCAGTGCATACCCACTCGGCAATTTGTCGGGCTGTATACTTCTTTTCCGGATTGACAGACAGAAAGTCAACGACCGCTTTCGACAAGTTTAACCGTTTTGTCATCACGGCAACCCCGCCAATCCCAGTTCCGCTAAAAACCCATTATGCCGCTGCTTGGCCGCTTCCACCGCTTGGGCTAATCGCACAATCTCCGCATGGGTCGCCTGTAAGTCGATTTCCGGCTCCTGTTCCGCCGTGCTGACGTACCGGGAGATGTTCAGGTTGTAGCCGTTATCCTCGATCTCCTGCATGGAGACCCTGCGGGAGTACCGTTCCTCCTCCTTACGGTACTGGTACGTGTCGATGATCTTGTCGATGTCCTGGTGCCGGAGACGATTCTGGCGTTTACCTTTCTCGAAGTGTTCGGCGGCGTTGATGATGAGGACGTCATCGGGCTTTTTGCATTTTTTGAGGACCAGCACACAGACGGGGATGCCGGTGGAGAAGAACAGGTTGGCGGGCAGGCCAATCACCGTGTCGATGTTGCCGTCTTTCAGGAGTTTGGTACGGATGCGCTCCTCTGCCCCGCCCCGGAACAGCACACCATGGGGCAGGATGATCGCCATGACGCCTTCTGGGGCCAGGTAGTGGAAGCCGTGGAGGAGAAATGCAAAGTCGGCTGCGGATTTTGGGGCCAGCCCATAATTCTTGAACCGCATGTCATCGGCCAGGGCCTCCGTAGGCTCCCAGCGATAGCTGAAGGGCGGATTGGCGACCACGGCATCAAACTTGGGGGCCTTGGCCGGATTGGTCTGCCGTAGCCAGTCCCACTCATTGGTCAGGGTGTCGCCATGATAAATTTCAAACTCGGAATCCTTGACCCCATGCAGGAGCATGTTCATCCGCGCCAGGTTGTAGGTGGTGATGTTTTTTTCCTGCCCGCAGATTTTGCCAATACCATTGCCCACGCCGCCTGCTAAGGCCATGCGATGGCGGACGTTCAGGAGCAGGGAGCCGGAGCCACAGGCGAAGTCCAGGACGCTACCCAGGTCTTTCTTCTGACCGGTGGCAGGTTCCTGACTGTCCAGGGTGACAATGCCGGAGAGGATGCTGGAGATTTGTTGGGGGGTGTAGAACTCGCCCGCCTTTTTCCCGGAGCCTGCGGCAAACTGGCCGATCAGGTATTCGTAGGCATCGCCCAGGGCATCCCGACTGGTGGAGAACTCGGCCAGCCCCTTGGCAATTTCACTGATGATTTTGCAGAGCTGGGCATTGCGGGCACCGTGGTCACGGCCCAGCTTTTCGGAGTTCAGATTGATCTCGGAGAACAGGCCGCCGAAGGTACTCTCGAAGGAGTCATTTTCGATGTAGTTGAAGCCCTTTTGCAGGGTCGTCAACAACTTGTGGCTTTGGGTGCGGGCCAGCTCGGTGATGTGTCCCCACAGGAACTCGGGGCGGATGGCGTAGTGGATCTTCCGGCGCATCTGCTGCTCGAAGGCTTCCGTGTCGTTGGGGTTGGCTTCGTACCAGAGGGCCAGCGGGGTACGGCGGTCGCCTACCGGTAGCTGGGGATAGTCCGGACCCAGTTCCTTTTCTGCGGCGGTCTCGTAATTGTCTGAGAGGTAGCGCAGGAACAGGAAGGACAGCATGTAATCGCGGAAGTCGTCGGCATTCATGGCCCCGCGCAGTTGGTCCGCGATGGCCCAGAGGGTGGTGCCGAGTTGCTTGTGGTCTTGGTCGGTCATGGTTGTATCCTCTAATAGTTTTACGCCAGAATCCAACCGCTATCAAATCATCTGCGATATAAAAAGGGCGCCAATAATTGATCCGATAATGAAAAAGACTAAGCTAAATATCGAAATGGCCACGGCGACACCGAACTTATAAGTGCCAGTATCATTTGTAAATATATGATACTGGGTAAAATACGCAAAAGTCGTGGATAAAACAACTGCTATTATGCCAAGTATAAAAAACGCGAAAGAAAGCCAGTAAAGAGCCAAGCATGGGTGAGAGTTATAGATATAGCTACGATAATGTCCAACCAACGTTAGTAAGGCAATCACTCCCCCACCATTGGCTAAAAAAAGCAGTCCAAAAATTTTCTTAGAAAGATCAACCATGGAATGATAAGTTATGTCTTTATCAAAATTGCTCACCGACCCACCTCCTCAAGCTGGGCACGGCGCAGTTCCTCCGGCGGAATGTGGACGACCTTGCCATCCTGTACAATGACCAGGTCGGTGTTGGTGCGGATGGCTTCCTCTCGTGCCATGCGGGCTGCCCGTTGGAGCGCCACGAAAGAGGCCCGAAGGAGTGGGTCCTTGGCTTGGCTGATATCCTGAACACTCATTGCTTCTCTCCCCATTCCAACAATACCGGACTATCCCCTGAATTATCATAGATTGCCCAGGCGTCCACCACCACTTTGTAAAATTGGTGGAAATTGTGTAGCCCTGCGGTGAAGCGACGTCTGATGATTGGCTCCGGAATGTGGTGGCCACCCTGACGCACACGCTGTTGTACCCGATCAATAGCCATCTCCACATTGGGCAGGGTCAGAAAAAACAGGCTGACGCGGTAGCCTTGATTCCGCCAGCTTGGAATGTGCTGGAGGTAGCCTCTGCCAGACAGGGTAGTCTCAAAGGCGAAACTCTGTTTCTGTTGCACCGCCGAGGCGATCTCTTGGAGCATCAAGCGTCCTGCCTTCACTGCCGCTATCTCTGGTGCAAACGGGGACAATCCTGCGGCAATGAGATCCGCGTTGATGAAGTGCAGGCATTGCGCTTCTGCGGGCAGAAACGAGCGGGCAAAGGTGGTTTTACCAGCACCATTGGGACCAGCAATAATGATAATCTCTGGATTCACCCAACGGCCTCATCCAGTACCGGGAAAAGCTGCTGCATCAATCCCTTTTTGTGCGTCTTGAGGGCGTCAATCTTCTTGGACTGTGCTGCGATCAGGTCGTCCAGAGAGGAAAGGCAGTCGGCAATGCGCCGTTGTTCTTCGATCAATGGGATCGGCAACCAAGTAGCTTTTGCCGCCACGGCAGTGAACTGAGGAATGCTCGTAAGCTCAGTTGGTATTTTTCCAAGATGGTTCCAACACTCGCCCATAAAAATTGCATCAACATTATTAAAATCACTAACAACAAGCAGGCGACCAATACCCATGAATTCTTGGGTCCTAACGAAAGCTACGCCTAGAGTCCCTCTAGCTGTTATGGTGATGCTGCCTTTGGGATATTTTGGTTTTGAATAATAACCATAAAATCCCTGTTCATATACAGCGTTTGAATAGACTGGATATATGTGATCATTTGTTTTTATTTGAGAAAAGCAAGCTGGATCTAAATCGCCAGATGCAACCACATCAGAGATTTCCCCAAGCTTCTTCTCTTCCCACTCCCCCGCCTCCCGAAACTCCGGAAACCGCAACCTCGGCACTGTCTCCCCTTCACGTGGGAAAAGCTGCTGCATCAATCCCTTTTTGTGGGTCTTGAGGGCTTCCAGTTGCTTGCTCTCGGCGGTGATCAGGTCGTCCAGAGAGGAAAGGCAGTCGGCTATTTTTTGCTGTTCTGGCTTGGATGGTAGAGTAATAGAAAATGAGAGAAATGTTTCGGTATGAACACGTCTTGCCTTTCTACTACCGTCTGCAGTTTCACCAAATCTCTCATAAAAGTCTTTCCGTTTTATGTAGTTCAGAATGAATCCTGCGTTAAGTCCTTCAGCGATGTCAAAGCACGGCAAGTCTACTGTTGACTCGAAGTTATCCAGACTTTCTGGAACGATTCCAAATGCCTGGTTAAGAAAGTCAAGTTTACTGTAAATGAATTGCCCAGCTTTGCGTCGAAAATACTGCGTGTTTGAGCTGCCAAGAACTGTTTCTTTTTTTTCAAAAACTCCGTTCCCCCAGAGCTTGACAGTAATTTTTTTAGCGATGTTACCTTTACTTCCGGAGATTCTGCTTTCATTCAAAAAGTCACCAAGCTTTTTCTCCTCCCACTCCTCTGCACCCCGAAACTCCGGGAACCGCAGCCTCGGCACCAATCCCTTTTGCTTCTTCCTCACCGCCAAATCCTGCCCGATCTCACTCATACGCCTTCAACCCCGCAATCTCTCGTCCCTGTGCCCGCTTGTGCAGATGCGGGATCAGGTCCGCCATCAGGGCCGACTCCGCCTCGCTGCGGGCCTTCCATCCCAGGTCCTTCTCACGGAACAGTTCACTCAGCCGCTCCCCGTCGAAGATGCTCCGGCGCAGGGTCTCATCTACCAGGGTTTTGACGGAAACCGGGTCCAGATCATTCTGTTCGGCAATGGCGTCCAGTTCGTGGCCCTGTTTTTCCGCCTTGAAACGCTCAAAGCCTTCACGGATAGCCTTCTCGTCCAGGCCCTTGCCCACTTCCAGGGTGTCGATGAAGGCGGCAATGTCCTGCCCGTCATTGATGAACTTGGCGTCGGATTGGATCAGCCCAATGAGTTCTTCCCGGTTGACGGTACGCTTGCCCGGCTCCTGCTGAGAGTATTTGGCAATCAGGCCCATGATGTAGTCATAGTCGATGATGGCCGAGGCAAAAAGGACCAGTTCAAAGTCCAACTGTTCCGCTTCGGGGCTGGGCGGTTGGTCTTTTCTCCCCGATTCGTCCCGTAATCGGCGCACGGTGTCCAGGTATACGCCCCGATATTCCTGCACGGTATCCTGGGGCAGGATGGCCTCGATACGGTAATGATCGTCTTGCCCCAAGTCCGTGTATTGGTCCAGTTGGGTCTTGAGCTTCTGGATTTGCTTGAAGCGGTTGATGAACTGGGCGCGGGCGGCATCTCCCTGGAGATTGGGCACGGCACCCGGGGTGGGAGTCAGCCCTTGGGATTGCAAGAAACCGTCCAGTTCCTGTTTGGCCTTCTCCAGCTTCTCGATGACCACCGGGGCCTTGTCCACCAGCCAGACTTCCTTGGCTTTGGCTCCCGATTCCCCGGAGAAGAGCTGGATGGCGGTATCCACAGCGGCCTGCTGGTTACGAAAATCCAGGATGTTCCCGTAGGGCTTGGTGTCATTGAGCACGCGGTTGGTGCGGGAGAAGGCTTGAATCAGGCCGTGGTACTTGAGGTTCTTGTCCACATAAAGCGTGTTCAGGTAGGCCGAATCAAAGCCCGTGAGCAGCATGTCCACGACAATCGTCAGGTCGATCTTCTGGGCATGGGGCAGGTCCATATCCGGGTACTGCTGGTCCTTGATGCGCTTCTGAATGTCCTGATAGTAGAGGTCGAAGTTGGACAAGTCATGATGGGTGCCGTACTGGGCATTGTAGTCGGCCAGGATGCGCACCAGGGCGGCCTTCTTCTCCTCTGGGGCATGGGCGTTGTCGGCCCGTTCCTGGGGCAGGTCTTCCTGAATCTGGCGCACGTCCGCATTGCCTTCTGCCGGGGGAGAGAAGACACAGGCGATGTTCAGCGGGCGGAAGTCGGGATCTTCGGCCTTCCGTTGCGCTTGGTACTCCTGAAAGAGGGCGTGATACTCGATGGCGTCATGGATGGAGGCGGTGGCAAAGAGGGCATTGAAGCGACGATGGGCAGTCGCGGCGTCATGCTTGGCAAGGATGGCCTCGACCACGGCCCTTTTGGCAATCGGCTCCCCCGGTTTGGCCTGCACTTTCCCTTCCGGCTTGAAGTAGTCCACATGGAAACGCAGGACGTTCTGGTCTTCGATGGCATGGGTGATGGTATAGGCGTGAAGCTGCTGCTGGAAGATGTCGCTGGTGGTGCGGTAGGACGCCTGCTCTCCCTCAATCTGCTGATAGCTGGCATTGGCTTCAAAGATGGGGGTGCCGGTAAAGCCGAAGAGCTGGGCGTTGGGGAAGAACTCCTTGATGGCCTGATGGTTGTCGCCAAACTGGGAGCGGTGGCACTCATCGAAGATGAAGACGATGCGCTTCTGGCGTAAGGGTTCCAGCCGTTCCTTGTAGTTGCGCCGGTGGGTTCCATCCAGAGCGAGGCCGAGCTTCTGGATCGTGGTAACGATGACCTTATTGGCGTAGTCCTCGGAGAGCAGGCGTTCCACCAACTTGCCCGTATGGGTGTTTTCCTCGACGCAGCCTTCCTGAAAACGGTTGAACTCCTCTCGGGTCTGCCGGTCCAGGTCTTTGCGGTCCACCACAAAGAGGCACTTGTCGATGTCGGGGTTGTCCTTGAGCAGGGTGGACGCCTTGAACGAGGTCAGGGTCTTGCCGCTGCCAGTGGTGTGCCAGATGTAGCCGTTGCCACAGAAGCGATGGATGCACTCGACGATGGCTTGCACGGCATAGATCTGGTAGGGCCGCATGATCATGAGCTTCTGTTCACTGGCGACCAGCACCATGTAGCGGCTGACCATTTCTCCCAGTGTGCATTTGGCGAGGAATTTCTGGGTGAACTCGTCCAGGTTGCCAATCTTCCGGTTGTCCCGGTCGGCGTACTGGTAGACGGGCAGGAAGCGTTCCTCGGCGTTGAAAGCAAAATGGCGGGGGTTGTTGTTGGCGAAGTAGAGGGTCTCGGTGCGGTTACTGACGATGAAGAGTTGCAGGAAACAGAGCAGGGTCTTGCCGTAGCCATTGCCGGGGTCGTTCTTGTACTGGACGATTTGCTCCATGGCCCGGCGCGGACTGACGGAGAGGGTCTTCAATTCCATCTGGACCACAGGCACACCATTGATGAGCAGGATCACGTCATAGCGGTGGTGGCTGTAGTCGGTGTTGATCCGCAGTTGGTGGATGACCTCGAAATGGTTCTTGCACCAATCCGTGAGATTCACCAGGGTGTAGTAGAGGGGGGTACCGTCCTCCCGCTCGAAGTGGCCCTGTTCGCGTAGGCGTTTGGAAGCGGTGTACACGTCCGGGGTGACGATCTCCTCCAGCAGGCGGTGAAACTCGGCATCCGTAAGCCGCACCTGATTCAGGGTCTCGAAGTGATGGCGGAAGTTGCGTTCCAGGGCCGCCCGATCTCTAATGTCCTCTCGAAAGACGTACTTGAGATCCGTCAGCTTCTCAAGGAGGGCGTCTTCGATGTCCTGTTCGATCATGGATTGCCTGGTAGTGTATGCGGTCAGTGCCACGGTTTTCTATCGTTTGCGTTTATAGCATAGAGGGGGCAAGGTGTCAGCAACTATGCTAGGGAGTGGCCCCGGGCCGATGACAGGTGGGGGGCAAGCCAAAGACTAGGTTTGTCTACCCGGTAGACAAAACGGCAGGAACCGCGCAGCGACCGGGCATTTCCCGAAAAAAACCAGCGAGGCACCGAGCGCTTCCCAGGAAGAGGCAAAGCGTACTCCCTCTTTATCTTGCATTCATCACTTTATCGGGAAGTATTTTTTGCTCTTCGTTTTGTCTACCGGGTAGACACGCCAATAATGCGGGCGCCAATCCGGCATGCGCTCTTTTTGAATTTGTCTACCGGGTAGACGCGCCAATAATGCGAAAGCACCAATCCGGCATGCGCCCTTTCTGATTTGTCTACCGGGTAGACAGATTTATTCGCGAAATTCCACGATACGATTTCGAGATAGGCATCTTCGTCTACCGGATAGACGCGCAAATAATGCGAAAGCACCAATCCGGCATGCGCTCTTTTTTTGATTTGTCTACCGGGTAGACAAATTTATTCGCGAAATCCCACGATATGTTTTAGAGATAGGCATCTTCGTCTACCGGGTAGATAAAACTGCCGATTTGTTTAACGGTGAAGGCAAGATAAAGAGGGGGCACGCTTTGCTTCTTCCGTGGCGGCGTCTGTCAAGGTAGTTGTCGGTGCGCCGGGAGACCGGCAAGGAGTAAGTGGTGCAAGTCCACTGCGATGAAGGTATAGCGAACCACATCGGCCCCGAGCCGTGCGCTGGCGCCCGCGAGGACGTCGGCGAAGCGTCGGTAGGGGAGCGCATAGGCCAGCCATTGAGCCTCGAAAATATCTTTCCTCTGGGTGCTGACGCTGTCGACAAGGCGGAAAGCAACACGCTCGGGCGCGCGATCGCGAGCGCCCGAACGACCCGGCGTGGTCGAAGACACTGGCATGTGCGTACGCTCTTTGCACGGGAACCGGGAGATCTCGGGTTTGACCAACTGCTATACGGTCTGGTCCGCATTGGGAAGGCGAGGAGCCGAAGCCAATGATGAACGGACCCGAGAAGTCAGACTCGGTCGTAGTAGCTGTGAAACCTGCGAACAAGGCCGGGCAACCGGCGGCGGAGTGGGTGGAGCCAAGGACCGGGACCAAGGGGAACACGGAACAACCGCACACGCGACGGACTCAGAGCCGAGATAGCGTGTCATAGGGGCTGGGCCGTGTACGGAACGATGCAAGGCAGCGGAAGAAGGAGAAGTTCACCGCGCTGCTGCACCACGTCAGTGTTGACCTGCTGAGGGAATCGTTCCTGGCGCTTAAGCGCCGTGCCGCCCCTGGGGTCGATGGTGTGACATGGGAGGACTACGAGGTGGGTCTGGAGGGCAACCTCTTCGACCTGCACGCACGGGTTCATAGCGGCGGATATCGGGCGCTGCCCGTCAGGCGACGGTTCATACCCAAGCCTGGCACTGATATGTAGCGGCCGCTGGGTATCGCCGCGCTGGAAGACAAGATCGTCCTCTGACAGCAGCGCCGTTTCTATCACCGCTGCTAGCTTGGATTCGGCAGACCATTCCTCCGCTGCCTTTTTGCTCACTGCACTCATGACCCCACTCGCTATCGCCTGCTTGCGCCAAGAATACAAGGTAGCGCGAGTAATCCCCTCCTGCTTGGCCAACTCGGCTACTGATACATTGCCGGGCGGCAGCATCTTCCGTAGTACCGCTGCCTTACGTTCTTCCGAATAATACGTCATCTCCACGACTCTCTTCCCGCCCCATCCTATACTTGACTCCATTCAGGTGACGCGACAACTAGCCTGACACCGGGGGGGGGGACGCTCGGTGTGCCTCACTGATTTTTTTTTGGCGGGAAGTGTCCGGTCGCTTCCCGGTTCCTGCATTTTTGTCTACCCGGTAGACAAAATGCTAATCAAATCTAGCCTCTCCCCAACATCCTCGTCCCGCATTCCGTGCAACGGGCGTCATGCCTCGTCTCCCTTCTGGGTGAATTTTGGGCAGGTTCTGTGTGCTCCTGGTGATGGTGCCCGGTATCCAGTGCCGCCTGGCGGTGGCAGTCCTGAGAGCGTCACACCGCAGCGGCCCAGGCTCTCGGCTGGGTTCGGCTCGCCGTGTTGGAAGTTGGCGCACCTGGCGCAGCACGTCACAGGCTCAGGCGGTGCGGCTTCGGTCCATTGGATGCCGCTGAGGGAAGGCGCGGGCGGGTGGCAGGTGGCACACACCCACCGACCGCCGGGCACTGTCCAGAAACGCACTCCACGGCATACCCGGCAAGCGGCCATTGCTGCCACGCTGAGGCCAGTAGAATCGTCACGGGCGAGCGGGGTGAGTTGGTAGATCTCCACCTGTTGCGCGGCTCCTAGGGGGTTATTTTCCGCCAAGGCGAGAAGCCCTTCACGATGCTGCCGAATCGCTGCCCGGTGCTCATCGGTGAGGCGGTCAGCAGGTGCCACCCGTAGGCGGCCACCCTTAGCGGTGAGAGTGAACCCCTCGGCCTCAAAATTCCGCCATAGGGTGAGAGGGTCAGAAGTCCTCATAATTTGCCTCATCCTCAGGGCACGCATCATCTGCATCATGCTTAAAAGCATTTGATGCATATGATGCGCTGGATACCCCCGCTTCATTTGCAGCATTTGATGCCGATGATGCCGATGATGCCGCCAGACAGACAAAGCCTCCTTCTATGGCGATGGTCCCCCTATCCTCAAGGGCACGCGCCAGCCTTGAGAAGTTGCGCGGGTTTATGTCTGATTCGTTGCAAGCCACCTTGCGCCATTCGCTCATTTCCACCTTGGCGGCTGATATATCCCGCCCGGCTTCGGCTAGGTTGCGCTGATGCTCTGCTATCAGGCGCTTCAAAACTGCCAACGCCAGCCTTTGCTTGTCCCCAAGTCCCTTTTCCGCCTTTGGCGTGCTTGCGGGCAGGTCGCTGGTTTCCAGAATGGCGCTAGTCGTCGGCTCCCCGTCCTCGTCATTCCATGCTGGCGGAAGTTCGACGGTGCGGAACTTGAAGGCCAGAGGGCGGGCATTGTCCCCGGTGCGCTGCTTCGGATTGATAGCAACGATAACCCCTTCCTCGCGCGGTTCCAGTATCGCCATAGCATCAATCGCACCTTTTAGGCTGCCATGTCCGCGCGGCTCTCCGGGAACTGTCTTGCTCGGATGATGCACCACAAGGCAAGTGCACCCGTACCGCTCGCGCAGAGTGTCGAGTGCACGGACAAACCCGCCCATCGCCTCGGCGCTGTTTTCATCCCCCACAAGGGAGCGCTGCAGGGTGTCGATGATTATCAAACCGGGCGGCGATGGCAGGGCGTCGATTTCAGCTTGCAGGGTGGTCAGGGCGTCGGCGTCGTTGATGGTCACGGCCCCCGCGCTCAGATACAAAGGTGTGCGGCTCAGGTCGCCATAAACGGTGCTCCAAGCGCAGGCCCGGCGAATCATCGCGGCTCGCCCCTCGCCGCAAAGATAGAGAACAGAGGCTTGTTTGGTTTTGCACCCATGCCACGGTATCCCACGGGCCACGCAGCAGGCCAAGTCAAGGGCCATGAAAGATTTACCTCTCCCTGGCTCGGCAATCAGCGCAGCGGTGGTGTTGCGTTCCAGCCATCCCTTGACAACCCAATCAATGGGCTTGGGGTGCGCCAGTAGTTCACCTATTGGCGAGAATAAGGGCGGCTTTAGCTTGGCCCGCGCCTGCAATGTCTGCCGAGCTGGCTCGATGCCATGCAACCGGATGTAGTCGTCCCAATCGGTGCCCGGGTCTCCGGGCGCAAAGGGTGGAAAGGCTACCCCGGCCCCGGTTTCCTTGGCGGCGGCTTCGGCCTTGGTGCGTCCAGCGTTTCCCTCGGTGCTCCGATCGTCGTCCCCGCATATCGTCACCCGGCCACGGGGCAGGGTTCGCGCTACTGCGGCCAGATTGCCCGCGCTGAAACATACACACACCCCCACGTGGAGTGCCCGCGCCAGTGCTGCACCCGTCGCCACCCCCTCGCATAGCAGGATGCGGCCACCATCGGAAGGCTCGCGAAGCCAGAAGCGGCCACCCTGAACCTTGCCGCCCTGTAAGAATCGCTTTTCCCCGGTCGGCTGAATAAATTGCAGGGCCTGAAGCTCGCCAGATTCGGACAGGACGGGCACCAGCAAGGCTTTCCCGTGCTGGCGCAGGCTGCCTGGTTGCATCCCCTTGGCGACTAGGTACGGGTGCCCTGGGTCGGCTGGTCTGGCCGAGTTCCAAAGCTCGCGGGCACGCTCTGCGGCTCGTTGCTGCTCGGCCTGCCGCTCTTGCTCGGCCTTGGCTTTTGCTGCTTCAAACAGGCGGCGCGTTTGCTCCCTCTCTGCTTCAGATAGTGGCGCGGCGCGCTTAGCCTGCCATTTCTCGCGCCAGCCTGCCCGGTTATCGCCAAAGACGGCCCCATTAAGGTCAGGATATAGCCAGCACCAGCCCGCCCTATCGGTGCGGCGGCCATTGCTCGGGAACCTGGCATATTTGCCGGGCACCAACCCGTCGGGCGGGGTAAGGCCACGCGCTCGCATGGCCTCGAGTAATTCGGCGGGGGCGGTCATAGGCGGCCACCATCGACAATGTCAACAATCCGAGGGCGGCCACGGCGGCGCGAGGGTGGGGGTACTGGTTCAGGCTCGGCGGTCTGGCCGACAAATTCTAAGTAGTGATTTATGGTGAACCGGGGTCCGGCCAGAGTCCTGATTGGCTTTGATAGTTTCCCAAGAGAAACAAGATTGTAGACAGTCTGGCGAGAAGCGCAGACTAGTTCAGCAAATAGCTGATATGAATATAATTTTTGCGGTTGGAAGGAGTGGACGTCAGGGGCGGATTGGGGCGGTTCCCCGCCACCGCCATCGTCGTCAGATGATTTGGAGCCGGGTTTCTTAATGCTGGCACGATGTCCCCCATGCTGCCGGCCGGCTGAGCGCTGACGGATGGCAGTGGATTTCGCCAGGGCTGAATCCTGGTTGCCAAGCGCACCATTCTCCTTGAATGCAGAATTCAGACGCGATTTAAAAATGGAACTGCCCCGATGAGCGAGGTAAGACCATTCATTTTTGGCGGCCTCACGGACAATAGGATCCGCCTGATGGTCACGAAGTATACTGGACATCAGCCATCCAATTGATGAAAAGCACAGTACCATGGCAGCAAGCAAAAGATAAGTGGGTGCCGGAAACCTGTGAAGCAGAAATGGAATTGATATCAGAATCAGAATCACGGCCCGGGCGGTTCGCTGGCCAATCTCGATACTTCTGTTTGTGCTCATGCAACATCTCTCCTTTTTGTAGCGCCCATCTCTCTTTTATCGCCCATGCTTCAGGCGGGGTGGCCGGCGAGAGACGAAACCGCGAGACCCTGTCCTTGCAAAGACTTGGTCGCCACCCACTCCCTATGATAGTCAAAAATAGCAAAAGATCAATAAAGCGTTTTCCATAACCACTTGAGTCAGATGGTATTATGACCACATTCCATGCCACACTGGCGCCACAGTGCGAAAAGTCAAAGCAGGTAAAACCGGGTAACTATAGGTAAATGATATTTTACAACACATTGTTTTATAATGATAAATAAAATCCGTGTTCCATCAAAAAGTTACAAAAATCGGATGAATTGCGTTCGCAATGCGAAGGTCGGGAGTTCGATCCTCCTCCGCTCCACCACTATTTAACGCCCAACCCCTCTCGGTTGGGCGTTTCCATTTCCGTGTTCCGTAGACGGCGCGGGGTTCCGGGCCATTCTGCGTGTGCCGACGGTCGGCGAACAAGGGGCCATGACGCGCCCGGTTCGCCCCTGTTCCGCTCTCTCTTCTCTCGAAACCTGCGCCAACTTCCTTGTCGTGGCACAGGCACGCGGCCGAGTCTGGCCGTGATTTACGCGCGTGCCGCCGCCATCGGTTGTCCGGCGAACTTGGAGCAGCAATGCATCACGCCAACGCGCCCGCCGCGCAGGGCATCGAGTACAAGCCTGCGCGTTGCTGCGTGACCACGAGCGCACCGTAGGCCGCGTGCTGCGCCGCAGGTTCCGGCTTGCCCTTGTCCTTCGACTTGATCTTGAACAGGTCGCTCGGTTTCGCGCTGTCCAGGCCTGCGCGCTTCATGATCCGTTCCGCCGTCGTGGCCTCGCCCTTGAACGACCATAGCGCCTCGAGCACCTTGGCCTGACCGTCGGTGAATCGGATCGGTGTGCTGCTGATATCAGGCAGCGTCGCCCATTTGAAGTCCGCCGAAAACGGCCCGTTCACCGGCGTGGCCGGATCGGCGGCCGCCGGCTGCGCGGACGGTGATGGTGCGCCGATGAGCGCGATCCCGCCGCCGTAGAACGTGAAGCGTTCCTCCAGCGCCAACCACTCCACACCCGCGCCGAAAGGCGATCCGCGCGTCGTGCGCGGCCTCGGCGTGATCACCCGGATGTCGCCGCCGGCGACGCGCACCCGATCCAGCAACGCTGGTTCTTGCAGCACGCGCGTCAGATCGCGGGCCAGCAGCACGGGCGAGCGGCGGGCCTCGCCCAGCCGCCACACGCCGTCGCCCAGATCATCGATGCCGTCGCGGCTTTCGATGCCGAGCGCGAGGCGGATCTTCTGGCGCAACCATTCCTCGTCCAAGGCCAACGCCGCACCATCGTTCGCGTCGACGGCCACGGGCCCGCAGTCCGGGCAACGGCACATACGTCCACCTCGACCATCGCCCCAAACCTGCGCCCGATGCTGCTGACAGTGTGGACAGAGCACGAACGACTGATCGACGACCGTCGGCTTGACCGCCTTGCCCAGGACGGACAGCGCAGCCACCTCGCGGGGCGACAGCGTGACGC
>NZ_JABBOU010000002.1 GCF_018853465.1 Acidithiobacillus montserratensis | reverse complement strand
ATAGCGCAGTGGAACCACCCCTTCCCATCCCGAACAGGACCGTGAAACACTGCAGCGCCTATGATAGTTGAGGGCCTCCCTCCGCGAAAGTCGGTCACCGCCAGACACCTATATCCGTCAACCCCATCTGTTTACGTTTTGGATGGGGTTGATTTTTTTTGAGTAACTGCGTACGATGCGCAAAAAAGTGGGCCAAGTGCCCACTTTTTGTTTCTGTATCAGGGAATGATGAACGTGGAAGATCGATTGGATCAGGAAATTGCCCGGCAGGTCAGCACCGTAGGCTGTGCCCTGGTCGATGCGCGGATGCTGCGTAACGGCAGGGCTGTGACATTACAGATATTGATTGAAAAAGCGGACGAAACAGCAGTGACTATCGAAGATTGTGCTGCCGTTAGTCGGCAACTGAGTGTCTGGCTGGATGTGGCCAACCCCATTAACGGCGCTTATCGTCTGGAAGTTTCCAGCCCAGGGCTGGATCGACCACTGAAAACCCTGCGGGATTTTGAGCGGTTTCAGGGTGAGCATGCGGAAGTGCATTTGCACGGAGTGCATCTGGGTCGACGTCGCCTACTGGGGGTTTTACAGGGGCTGGAGGACCAGAAAGTGGTCATTGAAAATAATGAGGGGCGCTGGTTGCTAGCGCTGGATGATATACACAAGGCAAAGCTGGTACCCCAATGGTAAAGGGACGGATATGCAGAGAGGAGCAAGTCAATGAGTCGTGAACTTCTTTATCTGGCGGATGCCGTCGCCCATGAGAAGGATGTGGATCGGGAAGTTATTTTTCAGGCTCTGGAAGCTTCTCTAGTGTCGGCATCCAAGAAAAAATATGGGGCGGACTGGCATATTGTGGTGGATGTGGATCGCAAGACGGGAGATTATGTCACTCGGCGTCTGTGGGAAGTGGTAGCTGATGATGCGGAAGATTTTGATGCGGATCAGCAGATCCGTCGGCAAGCCGCTCAGGCGCTGCGCCCCGATGTAGAGCTGGGTGGATTTGTCGAGGAAGTGTTGCCTCCGGTTGAATTTGGTCGCATTGCTGCCCAGACTGCCAAGCAGGTGATTGTCCAGAAGGTGCGGGATGCTGAGCGTGATCGGATAGTTTCCGACTTTGCCCTGCGTAAGGGCGAAATCATCAGCGGCCTCGTCAAACGTATGGAAAAAGGCAATGCCATTGTCGATATGGGCAGGGCGGAAGCCCTGCTGGCCAAAGAAGAAATGATGCCTCGCGAAGCTATCCGCCCCGGTGATCGGGTCAAGGCCCATCTCCAGGATGTGCGCCGGGTGCAGCGCGGTCCGCAGTTGTTCCTGTCGCGGATCAGCCCGGAATTGCTGATCAAGCTGTTCGCCCAGGAAGTACCGGAGATCGGCAACGGAATGATTGAGATCATGGGTGCGGCGCGTGATCCCGGTCTGCGCGCCAAGCTTGCAGTGCGCTCCAATGATCCCCGGGTGGATCCGGTAGGGGCTTGCGTGGGCCTGCGCGGAAATCGGGTCCAGACGGTCATCAATGAGCTCAAGGGGGAGCGGATTGATATAGTCATTTGGTCGGCAGATCCAGCCAGTTATGTGATCAATGCCTTGTCACCGGCAGAAGTGTCCAGCATTGTGGTGGATGAAAATACCCATAGCATGGACGTAGTGGTGGATGCCGAAAATCTGTCTCAGGCCATTGGTCGTGGAGGCCAGAATGTCCGCCTGGCTACCCAGTTGACGGGTTGGACCATCAACATCCTGACGGAAGAAGAGGCTCAGGCCAAAAGAGATGAAGAGGATGCCAAATTCCTCAATCATTTCATTCAGGATCTTGGAGTGGACGAGGATCTGGCACAGCTGTTGGTCAGCGAAGGGTTTACCTCCATTGAAGAGGTGGCCTATGTGCCTGTCGCCGAAATGATGGAAATCGAAGGGCTCGACGAGGAACTGGTCGGCGAATTACGCCGCCGGGCAAGGGATGTGCTTTTGAACAAGGCCATTGCCCAGGAAGAACAGGTCGCCCTCAGTGCACCTTCCGAAGATTTGCTGCAACTGAAAAATATGGACAAGGGTCTTGCCCATTTACTGGCCAGCAAGGGTGTGGTGACTGCCGAAGATCTGGCAGAACTGGCTACCAGTGAACTGTGCGAGATGGTCAGTATTGATGAACAGCGGGCCAAGGCGCTCATTCTCGAGGCGCGAGCGCCCTGGTTTGCTTGATACGAACCCTGTAAACGCATTGTGCGAACAGGTGGTTTTGGAGAAAGAGGATTATGACGGTAACTGTCGCCAATTTTGCAGCTGAATTAGGTGTAACCCATGCGCGCTTGTTGGAGCAGTTGAATGCTGCGGGCATCAAGAAGAAAACAGCCGATGATCCGGTCACGGAAGAGGACAAGCATCGGCTGCTGGCATCGTTGCGCAGTGCTCACGGAGAAGGCGGGGGTGAGCTGCGGCGCATCACGCTGAATCGTACCAGTACTTCGGAAATCAAACAGTCCGTGGGCGCCGGAAAATCCCGCACGGTGCAGGTGGAAGTCCGCCGCAAGCGGACCTATGTCAAACGTGAAGTGGCCGTGGATGAGTCTGTCGAGCAGACGCCTGTAGTTGAAACTCCCCTGGCGGAGATAGTGCCCGAAGCGGTGCAATTGTCTCCTGAACCGGAAGCGGCTACTCCCGCCGCCGTGCCAGTTGTCGAGCCGGTCCCAGCGGTGGTTGAGGTTGCCGCAACCGAGCCGGAAAAACCCGAAGAAGTAGTCGCACCCGAAGCTCCTCGGGTAGAAGCTGCACGCGCCACGGAGAACAAGCCGCGCACTGAGCGGCAGCCTGGAGAACGCCCTGCTTCTGAACGGGCTGCGCCGGAGCGGAGTCGTGCGCCTGTCAATGAGCGTCCGCGTCCCGCCGTAGCTGCCCCTGCTAAAGCCCCGGCAAGCCCGCCGCGTGGTAAAAAAGCCGGTCCGGCTGGTCGCAGTGATGACGATCGTTCTGGTGCCGGACGGCGCGGAGTGCGTCGCAATGAGGATGGCGGCAATGCCGAGGCTCTGGCTCGCCGCCGCAAGCCCGGCGACAAGAAAAATCGCAATCGTGGCGGGCAGATGGGCAGTGAGGCCATTATGGCACCGGTCATCCGCGAAGTAGCTGTTCCGGAAACCATTACCGTGGGTGAGTTGGCCAGCCGCATGGCGATCAAGGCCACCGATGTCATCAAGGCCATGATGAAAATGGGGGTGATGGCTACCATCAATCAGGTGATAGACCAGGAAACGGCGGCTATTGTCGTCGAGGAACTGGGGCACAAGGTCAAAATGGTTGCCATGACCAGTCCTGAAGCCTTCCTGATGGATGAAAGCCAGTCGGAAGCTCCGATCATGTTGCGCCGGCCTCCCGTGGTTACGGTGATGGGGCACGTGGATCATGGTAAAACCTCGCTGCTTGATCGTATCCGTTCTGCCCAGGTCGCCAGTGGCGAAGCGGGCGGCATTACCCAGCATATTGGCGCTTACCATGTGGAAACGCCGAAAGGGATGGTGACCTTTCTCGATACCCCGGGTCACGAGGCTTTTACGGCCATGCGTGCCCGTGGCGCCCAGGCCACGGATATTGTGGTGCTGGTGGTGGCTGCCGATGATGGCGTCATGCCACAAACCATTGAAGCCATTCACCATGCCAAGGCGGCGCAGGTGCCCATCGTGGTGGCAGTCAACAAAATCGACAAACCGGGTGTGGATCCTGAACGCATTCGTCAGGAACTGGCCGGTCATGATGTGGTGCCTGAAGAATGGGGCGGTGATACCCAGTTTGTGAATGTGTCGGCCAAGGCGGGTCTGCATATTGATGATCTGCTGGACGCCATTTTGCTGCAGGCGGAAATGCTGGAACTGGATGTGCAGAGTAATGGTCCCGCCAAGGGCGTGGTCATCGAATCGCGGCTGGATCGTGGGCGTGGCGTGGTGGCCACCGTGCTGGTGCGGCAGGGAACCCTGCATGCCGGAGATATGCTCCTGGCCGGTGCTCAGTTCGGGCGTATCAAGGCACTGGTCAACGATGCCGGGCAGAATACTCAGGATGTCGGGCCTGGTCTGCCAGCCGAAGTCCTCGGGCTCAGCGATGTTCCTCATGCTGGCGACGAGGTCGTGGTCGTGGCCGACGAACGCAAGGCCCGGGAAGTGGCATTGTTCCGGCAGGGGAAATTCCGCGATGTGCGTCTGGCCAAAAACCAGAAGGCGTCCCTGGAAAGTCTCTTTGAAGCGGCCGCAGATGGTCAATTGCAGCAGTTGAACTTGCTGATCAAGGCTGACGTGCAGGGTTCGGTGGAAGCCCTGACCACGACGCTGGAACGCCTTTCTACCTCCGAGGTGAAAGTCACGGTCATCCATTCGGGGGTCGGGGGCATTACGGAATCGGACGTGAATCTGGCGGCCGCATCCCAGGCGGTGGTTATCGGTTTCAACGTCCGGGCCGAAGCTCAGGCCCGACGTCTGATTGAAAGTACCGGCGTGGATGTCCGCTATCACAGCGTGATTTATGATGCAGTGGATGAAGTCAAGGCGGCCATGAGCGGAATGCTGGCTCCGGAGATTCGTGAAAAAATCATTGGTCATGCCGAAGTGCGGGAAACCTTCCGGGTTCCCAAGGTGGGGACCATTGCCGGGTGTATGGTGACTGATGGTGTGGTACGGCGGAATGCCAAGGTCCGGGTGTTGCGTCAGGATGTGGTGATTCACAGCGGTGAAATGGATTCGCTGCGCCGCTTCAAAGATGACGCCAAGGAGGTCCGGGAGGGTTTCGAGTGCGGTATCGGTCTGCGTAATTTCAATGACCTCAAGAACGGAGACGTGATTGAGGCCTACGAAACCACTGAAGTCGCGCGTACGGTCTAGGAGTTGGCGTTGCAGCATACACATCGTGCCTATCCGCGTGGCGCCCGGGTTTCCCACCTGCTGCGCGAAGAAATCGCGGCTCTGTTGCGGGAGTTGCACGGCTTGCCAGCAGATCTGACACTCTTGCCGCCTACTATTACCATGGTCGATCTGCCTGCGGATATGCGTTCGGCGACGGTGTTCTTTTCCTTGATGGATGGTCCCGAGCACGCCGAGCGGGTGCGGCATGCGCTGGATGCCCGGGCGGGTGAGATGCGCCAGATCTTGGGGAAGCGTCTGGCCCTGCGACGCATTCCACCGCTGCATTTTGTCTATGATGCCCGTTTTGATCGGGGCGCGGAAATGGCCGAAATTCTTGCCCATTTGCCGCCTGCCCCAGATGAGGAGGTGTGAATATGCCCTGTCAGCACGGGCTGCTGCTCCTCGATAAACCGGAGGGTTTGACTTCCAACGCGGCCTTGCAAAGGGCCAAGCGGATTCTCGGCGTCAAAAAGGCGGGGCACACTGGTAGCCTGGATCCTATTGCCACCGGGCTGCTGGTATTGCTCTTCGGTGAGGCCACCAAGGTATCTGATTACATCCTCAATGCCGACAAGTCCTACCGGGCAACCCTGCGACTGGGGCAGACGACCAGTACCGGCGACCGCGAAGGCGAAATTCTGGAAGATAAGCCGGTGGCAGTGAACCGCGCTGACGTGGAAGCCATCCTTCCCCGTTTTCTCGGTGAAATTGCTCAGATTCCGCCCATGTATTCCGCCATCAAGCAGGGTGGCAAGCCCCTCTACGAACTGGCACGTAAAGGCATTGAGGTAGAAAGAGCGCCGCGTCAGGTACGCATAGACGGTTTGCGGCTGGTGGCATTGAGCGATAAGCGTCTGGTGGTGGATGTCGATTGTTCCAAAGGCACCTATATTCGCAGTCTGGCCATGGATCTGGGTGTCGCCCTGGGTTGTGGCGCTCATGTCGAGGAGTTGCGGCGCACCGTCACCGGCCCTTTTCGCATTGAGGACGCATTGACGCTGGATGCCCTTGCGGAGAGTCAGCAAAAAGGGGAATGTCCTTTGAAGGCCATGGATCTGGCACTGGAGTATCTGCCTGCCGTTACCCTTACGGAGAACACCGCTTATTATTTGCGTCAGGGACAGGGAGTAGTGGTCGCCCACGCTCCCTCCCTGGGACGCATTCGCCTCTATGGTCCGGGTGCACAGTTCCTGGGTTTGGGAGAGGTTATGGACGACGGAAAGGTGGCGCCGCGCCGCCTCATGAGCGTAAACTAGGGAGTATTGTTTTTTCAGAAGTTCCGAGGAGAAGGAATTATGTCGTTGTCGCGTGAAGTCAAAGCAGAAGTAGTTCAGGGTTATGCGACCCATGCCGGAGATACGGGCTCGCCGGAAGTTCAGGTAGCCCTGCTCACCACTCGTATTGAAGGGTTGGCCGATCATTTCAAAAGCAATAAGCATGATCATCATTCCCGTCAGGGCTTGTTGAAGATGGTGGGTCAGCGTCGCAAACTGCTCGATTATCTCAAGAAGCGGGATGTGAACCGTTATCGTACGTTGATTGAGCGTCTGGGTCTGCGCAAGTAAGGAGAAGGTTTTGGCCATCATTCGGAAAGAGTTGGATTTCGGCGGGCAGCGCCTGCAGTTGGAGACGGGCCGCATGGCGCGTCAGGCCAATGGAGCAGTGCTGGTATCCAGTGGCGATACGGTGGTACTGGTGACGGCCGTAGGCCGCCGAGAAGTCAAACCGGGCCAGGATTTCTTTCCGTTGACGGTCAATTATCAGGAAAAAGCCTATTCCGCAGGGAAGATTCCCGGTGGGTTCTTCAAGCGGGAAGGGCGGCCGACGGAAAAGGAAACTCTCACTTCCCGTTTGATTGATCGCCCCATCCGTCCCTTGTTTCCGAAAGGATTCATGAATGAAGTGCAGGTGATTGCAACCGTCCTTTCCGTGGATCGGGATCAGGATCCGGACATCCTGGCCATGGTCGGCGCTTCCGCCGCTCTGGCTATTTCCGGAATTCCTTTTCAGGGACCGCTGGGCGCCGCGCGGGTGGGGTACATCAACGGCCAATATGTGCTGAATCCCGGCTATGCGCAATTGGCCGAATCGCAGCTGGATCTGGTGGTGGCCGGTACCCGACATGCGGTATTGATGGTGGAATCCGAAGCCCAGCAGCTCTCTGAAGAAGTCATGCTGGAGGCGGTGATGTATGGTCACGCGGGGTTCCAGCCGGTGATTGAAACCATTGCCGCCCTGGCCAGCGAAGTGGGCAATCCTGCCTGGGACTGGGTGGCTCCCGTTGCTGATGCAGCCCTGGGTGAGGCCGTGCAGGCCAAGGCCTCGGGCTTGTTGCAGGAAGCCTATTCCCTGGTGGAAAAACAGGCCCGCAGCCAAAAACTCGAAGCCATCCAGCAGTCCATGGTGGCGGAATTTGCCAGCGAAGATGCCCAGCGTGCGGACATGGTGCGGAGTTTTGTCAAGAAAATTGAAACCGGCATTGTCCGGGGCCGGATTCTCGATGGAGCGCCGCGTATTGACGGGCGCGACACCAAAACCGTGCGGCCCATTACCATTGAGGCGGGAGTATTGCCCCGCACCCATGGTTCGGCACTGTTTACCCGGGGAGAAACCCAGGCATTGGTTATCGCCACCCTGGGGACCAAGGGCGATGAGCAGATCATTGATGCCTTGCAGGGGGAAAGTCGGGACCGCTTCATGCTCCATTATAATTTCCCGCCATTTTCCACGGGCGAAACCGGCATGGTGGGTTCTCCCAAGCGCCGGGAAATTGGCCATGGACGGTTGGCAAAAAGAGCCATAGCGGCGGTATTGCCGGAACCTTCCGAATTCCCTTACAGCTTGCGGGTGGTTTCGGAAGTGCTCGAATCCAACGGATCGTCCAGTATGGCGACGGTTTGTGGTGCCTCTCTGGCCTTGATGGATGCTGGTGTACCGCTGAAGGCGCCGGTAGCCGGAGTCGCCATGGGGCTGATCAAGGATGGTGAGCGCTTTGCGGTACTGACCGATATTCTCGGTGATGAAGATCATCTGGGCGATATGGACTTCAAGGTGGCCGGAACAGAACAAGGCGTTACGGCCCTGCAGATGGACATCAAAATTGATGGGATTACCCGCGAAATCATGGCGAAGGCCTTGCAGCAGGCCCATGCCGGACGGATCCACATACTGGGTCTGATGAATGCCGTGCTCGGCAAGGGACGAGTGGAACTTTCGGATAACGCGCCACGCATTATCACCATGCACATCAATCCGGACAAAATCCGCGATGTGATCGGACCGGGAGGCAAGGTCATCCGCGCCCTGACCGAAGAAACCGGTGCTGCCATTGATATTCAGGATAATGGTACGGTGACCATTGCTACGGTGGACAGTGAGGCGGGTGCTACCGCGCGGCGGCGGATCGAACTGCTGACCGCAGAAGTGCAGGTGGATACCATTTATGACGGCAAGGTTGCCAAGATTATGGACTTCGGCGCTTTTGTGACGATTCTGCCGGGTCGTGACGGCCTGCTGCATATTTCCCAGATCAGCAGCGAGCGGGTCAGTGATGTGCATGACTATCTCAAGGAAGGGCAGGCCGTACGGGTCAAAGTCCTGGAAGTGGATCGTCAAGGTAAAATCAAGCTGAGCATGAAGGATATTACCCAATAATTCCTGGCTTGCATTTCCTTTGGTATCAGCGCAGGGGTGGACTGCAGGTGTCCACCCCTGCTTGCATTTTCTGCCTGCGCGGGAAAGACATGCAAAAACTTTTCCATTGTCGCATGAACGGGTATGTATTGCTGTGAATAAAACTGTGGAAGCTTCGGTGACTACCCTGGATAACGGGGTGGTGGTATTGAGCGAACGCTTGCCGGGCCGGCAGAGTGTGGCTCTGTCCCTGACTCTGGGTAATGGCAGTCGGGATCAGCAAGATGATGAAAATGGGTTTGCCCATTTGCTGGAACACATGCTGTTCAAGGGCAGCAGCGAAAGAGATGGTGATGCCCTGAATGCCGCGATGGAATCCCTGGGAGGGACCATCAATGCCTTTACGGATCGTGAGAGCACGGTGTTTCATGGAACCGTGCTGGCAGAAGATGCACAGGATGCTTTTGCCTTGCTCAGTGAAATGCTGACCCGGCCACGCTTTGCCCATGAGGATTTGCGCCTGGAAAAGCAGGTGGTGGCTCAAGAAGCGGCCATGGCCGCTGAAGACCTGGAAGACTGGGTTCAGGAACGCGCCCTGCTGGAAATTTGGGGTAAACATCCTCTGGCCTGGCCGGTACTGGGCAAGGCTCAGTGTATTCGTACAGCCAGCCGCAAACGCCTGCAGGCCTACCATGAAAGAGTACTGACGGAAGCGCCTCTGATTATCACTGCTGTAGGGGATGTGGTACATGAACAGTACTGTGAGTGGGCGCAGCAGGCCTTTCCGGGAGGGCGACGTCCCGCCCCGGTGATGAATCCCCGCGTACCGCCACAGTTTCAGTCCGGCACAAAAACTATTCGGCGGACTGAGGCGCGTCAAGCCCATCTGGTCTGGATGGCCCCTTCCTGTGCGGTAGAGTCGCCGGACTATCTGGCGCATGTGCTGGCCAATGCCATTCTGGGTGGAGGTACGGCCTCTTATTTGTTTCGCGAGTTACGGGAAAGGCGCGGCCTGGCATATCAGGTGTTTTCCCATCTGGATGCCTTGCGCGACTGCGGCGAGTGGTCCTTGTACATAGCCACTCCCGAAGACAAGGCCCATGAAGCAGGCAAGGCTATGGCGGAAGTGTTGGCGAAGCTTTTAAGGGAAGGCCCGAGCCCGGCAGATATGGATTGGGCCAAACGCAGCCTGCGGATCCAGTTGTTACTGGGCCAGGAAGATGCCGAACTGCGCATGAGCCGGCTGGCGCGGCAATGGCTGTATCTGGGGCGTTTGCATTCCGCTGAAACCTCCTTGCAGCAGCTGGAAGCTGTGGATGCTGCCATGGTGCGCCGGGTGTTATGTGCGGCCTGGGAACAACGCTTTGAACTCCACTGTCTGCCATCCCGTCGGCCAGGCTGAAAGCGGTGCTAAAACTGGTCTTTCCAGCGCCGCAGGGTAGTGAATACCGACAAGGGGCGGCCGTCACAGTCCGGATCAAACTGTCGGGCACTGGCGATCAGCGCGGGCGCATGACAGCGTAAAAAGGGATTACTGGCGCATTCCAGGCCAATGCTCGACGGCAAGCTGGGTTCTCCGGCATCGCGTTGTTGGCGGACAAGAATTTGGCGCTGCTGAATGACCGGGTTTTCCGGATCAACCAAGGCGGCAAAGCGTAAATTATTCTGGGTGTATTCATGGGCACAATAGACACGGGTGGCAGCAGGAAGGGCGGCCAGTTGTTGCAGGCTTTGAAACAGCATTTCAGGCGTCCCTTCAAATAGCCTGCCACAACCAGCGGCAAAGAGGGTATCGCCACAAAACAGCGACTGATTCCAGACATAGGCGAGATGATCCCGGGTGTGGCCAGGCACTTCAAGAACACTGAGCTCGGCGGAAGCAATGGTCAGCTTGCCAGCATGGATCGGATGCGTGAGGGCCGGAATGCGGTCATTGGCGCCGTAGACGGGAATCGCAAAATGCCTGGCCAGCGCCGCCACCCCACCCGTATGGTCCGGGTGGTGATGGGTACATAAAATGGCTGTTGGCTTCATCTGGCGCTGTTCCAACCAGGAAAAAACCGGATCGGCGGTGCCGGGATCAACTACCCAGATTCCGGCGCGGCTCTCCAGCACATAAATGTAATTATCGGCAAAAGCAGGAATGAAATGCACAGACATGTTTGGTTCTCGGCACAAGCGGGTTACCATAAGCCTACTCTGGTAATGCTTTGGGGTCACGTAAGCTGGTGTACCTGGATATTGTGAAGCGGTTGAACTGAAATGGCGGGTCGCGGGCGGCGGAGTCGACCCCAGGAACTACGCGCGGCAGTCTGGTGGGACAGCGGCGCGGGGCAACTGCTGTTGGATCGCGCCCGGGATATTCTGCCGCGCTGGATTGATCGTCTGCAGCCCGAAAGCATTTTGCAACTGGGGCAGCCGGTGTTCTGGGGAATGCCTCCCGGCACCGGGCGCACCTGGGTGTTACTGAATGATGGCTTTGCTTTCCCCACAGAAGCTTATTTACAGGCCTACGGTGCTTGTCAGGAGATGCCTTTTGCGGCCATGCGCTTTGATCTGGTCATTGTGCCTTTTTGCCTGACGCGCATGAGTGATCCCGAAGCTGTGCTGGAAGAATGCTGGCGGGTGCTGCGGCCCGAGGGCCATGTGTTGATCATGGATTTTAATCCTGGCGGTAGTCTGAGTTTCATGCGGCGCTGGCGTTTGTGGCGGCGCGACCGCGCCTGGCCCTGGCGGCGGCCCTTTCTGCCCCTCGGCAAACTGCGCCACCTTCTCGAAACCCAGGATTTTATCTTGCGGGAGGGCCGTTATTTCCAATATACCCTGCCCGGTCTGGAGAAAAACGCCCAGTGGATGGAGTTGATGGGTGACCGCTGGTGGCCTGCAGGCGCCAATGCCTATTTATTACTGGCGCAGCGTCGCGATCCGGAGCGGCCTCTGGTCGGCGCAGTGACCCCGGTCAAAATGCGTCGGGAGCGGCGCAAGCTGCGCTCTGAAGCGCCGGCAGCTTATGATCCTCTGAATCAGGATGCCGGGCAGTCATAACAGGGATTCATCATGTCTGAAAAAATCGTGGAATTGTTTACAGATGGCGGCTGTCGGGGAAATCCGGGCATCGGTGCCTGGGGAGCCTGGTTGCGCCGGGAAAATCAGGAAAAGGTACTCTGGGGATTTGCGCCGGAAAGTACCAATAATCGTATGGAATTGACGGCAGCCCTGCGCGGTCTCGAAGCCCTGAAGCGTCCGGCCCGGGTGCAGGTCGTCAGCGATTCGCGTTATTTGCGCGATGGCATGACCCAATGGTTAGCTGGCTGGCAAAAGCGGGGCTGGCGCACTGCAGGTGGTGATCCGGTAAAAAACCAGGATATTTGGGAGCGTCTGGTGCAGGTGGCCGCACCCCATCAGATCGAATGGGTCTGGGTACGCGGTCACTCGGGCCATCCTGAAAATGAGCAAGTCGATGCCTTGCTCAACCGGGTGATGGATCAATACGGGGCAAGCAAGCAGCGTCAGGAGGGTGAAGGATGGCTTTAAGACAAATAGTGCTGGACACTGAAACCACCGGAATTGACTGGAAACAGGGGCATCGGGTGATTGAAATCGGCGCCGTGGAGTTAATTGACCGGCGTCTGACCGGCAACAATTATCAGCAGTATCTCAACCCCCAGCGCAGTAGTGATCCCGAGGCGCTGCGTGTGCATGGGCTCACGGATGATTTTCTAGAGGACAAGCCACTCTTTACCGAAGTGGTGGATACTTTTCTGGAGTATCTGGGGGATGCCGAGCTGATCATTCACAATGCCCCCTTTGATCTGGGTTTCCTCAATCATGAGCTGGCGCTCGTGAAAAAAGCTCCCCTCAGTCACAAGGTGGTGGATACCTTGCTCGATGCCCGACGTCGTCATCCCGGACAGAAAAATGATCTGAACAGCCTGTGTCGTCGCTATAATGTCGATAATAGCCACCGTGAACTGCATGGCGCCTTGCTGGATTGTGAAATCCTTGCCCTGGTGTATCTCGGTATGACGGGAGGGCAGGTGGAGATGATGGGCCTCTTGAGTGGCAGTGATGCCCAGTCAGGAACGGAAGCCAATACGACGGCGTCGGCACCTCTTCCCGATACGGCAGTGAGCCATGCTGCTGGCGTGATGGCGATACGGCGGGGGCTGAGGGTGATCCGGGCCAGTACCGAAGAATCAGCTTTGCATGACAAATATCTGCAGGGCTTGGGTGAAAAAGCCCTGTGGTCTCAGGGCTGAAAAGTCGATACTGAACCGGTTTTACTCACGAGCGTTGTCGAGATCAGGCCGGATGTTCGGCAAACTCGCTTTTATGTTCAATGAGCTCGATGCGATAGCCATCAGGATCTTCGACGAAGGCGATGATGGTGCTGCCATGTTGCATGGGGCCGGCTTCGCGCACTACTTTGCCCCCTCTGGCGCGGATGGCATCACAGGCGGAAGCCGCGTTGTCCACTTCCAGGGCAATATGCCCGAAGCCGGTGCCGAGATCATAGTGATCCACGCCCCAGTTATAGGTGAGTTCGATGACGGCCCCGGCGTTTTCCTCCTGGTAGCCCACAAAGGCGAGGGTGAATTTCCCCTCGGGGTAATCCTTGCGACGCAACAGGCGCATACCCAACACTTCGGTATAAAACTGGATGGCGCGATCCATATCGCCCACCCGCAGCATAGTGTGTAAAAGACGCATACTTTTCTCCTTGCACAGAGTTCTGTGCGCGTTGAAAGTTATCCCTGCAGGCGTTTTTCGATACGCAGGCGCAGGGCGTTGAGCTTAATGAATCCTTCCGCATCCTTCTGGTTATAGGCTCCGGCATCATCTTCAAAAGTAGCAATGCGCGGATCAAAAAGACTTTCCTGAGACTGGCGACCCACGACCGTGCAGCTGCCCTTGTAGAGCTTGACGCGCACCACACCGTTGACGAGGCGCTGGGTCTGGTCGATCAGGGTTTGCAGGGCGCGGCGTTCGGGGCTCCACCAGAAGCCATTATAGACAATGCTGGCATAGCGGGGCATGAGTTCATCCTTGAGATGGGCGACTTCCCGATCCAGGGTGATAGATTCTATGGCGCGGTGGGCCTTGAGCAGGATGGTACCCCCCGGCGTTTCATAACAACCCCGGGATTTCATACCGACATAACGGTTTTCGACAATATCCAGGCGACCGATGCCATGCTCACCCCCCACCGTATTGAGATGGGCCAGCAATTGCGCGGGATTGAGGGCCTCGCCATCCACCGCGATGGGATCTCCATGGGCATAGGTGATTTCCAGATAGCGGGGTTGGTCAGGCGCCTTTTCTGGCGCATTGGTCCAGCGCCACATGCTCTCTTCGGCTTCGGCCCAGGGATCTTCGAGAATGCCGCCTTCGTAGGAAATATGCAGCAGATTGGCATCCATGGAATAGGGGGATTTTTTGCCGTGTCTCTCCACGGGAATACCATGCTTTTCGGCATAATTCAGGAGTTTTTCCCGGGAGTTGAGATCCCACTCCCGCCAGGGAGCAATGACCTGAATGGCCGGGTTGAGTGCATAGGCACCCAGTTCAAAGCGGACCTGATCATTGCCCTTGCCGGTGGCACCGTGGGCTACCGCGTCGGCGCCCACTTCGGCGGCAATTTCCACCATGCGCTTGGCGATGAGGGGTCGGGCGATGGAGGTACCCAGCAGGTACTCCCCTTCATAAATAGTGTTGGCGCGAAACATGGGATAAACGTAATCGCGGACAAATTCCTGACGCAGGTCGTCAATAAAAATTTCCTTGGCACCCAGTTTCTCTGCCTTGAGGCGCGCCGGTTCCAGTTCTTCGCCCTGGCCGATGTCGGCAGTGAAGGTGACGACATCACAGTGATATTGGTCCTGCAACCACTTGAGGATAACGGAGGTGTCCAGCCCCCCCGAATAGGCGAGAACGACTTTTTTGACCATTTACAGGGCTCCTTGCAAAGCGGCCACAGGGCCGATGCCAAATAAAAATTCCATAAGGGCTTTCTGGGCATGCAGACGGTTTTCCGCCTCTTCCCAGACGACAGACAGTGGACCATCAATGACGTCAGCACTGACTTCCTCGCCGCGATGGGCAGGCAGGCAGTGCATGAACAGGGCACCGGGTGCCGCCGCTGCCATGAGCGCGTGGTTCACCTGAAAGTCCTGAAGAATGGTACGGCGTTGTTCGGCTTCCTGCTCTTGTCCCATGCTGGTCCAGACATCGGTCACAATCAGGTCAGCGCCTTCCGCTGCGGCAAAGGGGTCGTGGAGGACGGTGACATATTCTCCTCCCGTAGCCAACATTTCGGCGCTGGGCGAGTACTTGGCAGGGCTGCCGATGCGCAGGCTGAAATTGAAAATGCGTGCCGCTTCCATCCAGGAATGGGCCATATTGTTGGCGCCATCACCAATGTAGGCGACCTTGCGACCTTCCAGGCCGCCCCAGTGCTCAGTGGCGGTCATGAGATCGGCCAGAAGCTGGCAGGGATGATGATCATCGGAAAGGCCATTGATGACCGGAACCCGGGAGGCGGCGGCAAAATGCTTCAGGGTGTCATGACTGAAGGTGCGGATCATCACCATATCGACCATGCGCGAAATCACCCGGGCGGTATCTTCGATGCTTTCCCCGCGCCCCAGCTGGGTATCGCGGGGTGACAGAAAAAGGGCATGTCCACCCAGTTGCGCCATACCCGTTTCAAAGGAAACCCGGGTACGGGTGGAGGATTTTTCAAAAATCATGGCCAGTGTTTTGCCGGTGCAGGGCATGTAGGTTTCGCCCTGCTGGCGCAGTTGCTTCAGAGCGATGGCCCGCTCCAGGAGAGCCTTCAATTCGCCGGGACTGAGGTCGACCAGGCTGAGAAAATGACGCAGCTTCATGATGTGGATTCCAGCAGGCGGGCGATCCCGGAAACCAGCAGGTCAATTTCCGGTTCAGTAATAATCAGCGGGGGTAAGAGGCGAATGACTTTGTCGGCAGTCACATTAATCAGTAAACCCGCTGCCAGCGCACGCTCCACCAGACGTTCGGGTTTTTTGTGCAATTCAATACCGACCATCAGCCCCATACCCCGGATATCCTGCACCTCAGGATGCTGTCCCAGGGTCTGGCGTAGTTTTTCCTGCAACAGCGCCCCCATTTTTTGGGCCTGGGCAGGGATATGCGCGTTTTCCATGGTATCCAGAACCGCCTGGGCTGCCGCACAGACCAAGGGGCCGCCGCCAAAAGTTGTCCCGTGCTTGCCGGGTCCAAACAAGTCAGCGGCATTCTTGCGCGCCAGCAGGGCGCCGATGGGCACGCCGTTGCCCAGGCCTTTGGCGAGACTGAGTACATCCGGCATAACTCCGGCCATCTGTTGATACGCAAAAAAAGTCCCGGTGCGACCAATGCCCGTCTGCACTTCATCCAGCATGAGCAACAGCCCATGGGTATCACACAGAGTACGCAGCTCTGCCAAAAATCCCTGGGGTGCCGGACGCACTCCGCCTTCACCTTGTATCGGCTCCACCAGGATGGCGACAATGCCGGGGTTGGCGGCCAGCAGTCCACGCACGGTGGTCACATCGCCATAGGGCGCGCGGACAAAACCGGGTACCAGTGGCGCAAAACCTTCCTGAATGCGATAGTTGCCTGTCGCAGTCAATGCCGCCAGGGTGCGGCCATGAAAAGCCTGGGTAAATACCAGAATCTGCGGTTCGGCAATCCCTTTCTGATGACCGTGGAGCCGAGCCATTTTGATTGCGGCTTCGTTGGCTTCGGCACCGCTGTTGCAGAAAAAAGCCGCATCCAGGCCGCTGAGTCGACAGAGGCTGTCGGCCAGTTGTTCCTGCAAGGGAATCTGGTACAGATTGGAAGTATGCAGCAGGGTGCCGGCCTGGGACTGTAACGCCGCCGTGACGGCTGGGTGGCAGTGGCCGAGGCCCACTACGGCAATGCCCGCCAGGGCATCCAGATAACGGCGCCCCTCAGTATCGTAGAGCCAGACTCCCTCACCCCGGCTGAAAGCCACGGGCAGGCGGGCATAGTTGTGCATGAGTGTCATCAGACCGGAGCCTCCCCATCCAGAGCAAAGGCCGCATGCAGGGCACGCACGGCCAGTTCCAGATATTTTTCTTCGATGACCACGGAAATCTTGATTTCCGAAGTGGAAATCATCTGGATATTGATATTTTCCTTGCCGAGGGTTGCGAACATGGTAGCGGCGATGCCCGCATGAGAGCGCATCCCTACGCCCACCACCGAAACCTTGACAATATGATTGTCACCCCGGACATCTTCCGCGCCCAGCTTGGCGGCCACTTCTGCGAGAATGTCCCGGGCCTTGGCGTATTCATTGCGGTCAACCGTAAAGGTGAAGTCGGTTTTGCCGGCTTCGGAAATGTTCTGCAAAATGACGTCCACGTTGATGTTGGCATCAGAAACGGGTCCCAGAATGGAATAAGCGATACCGGGATGATCAGGAACGCCAATCATGGTGAGTTTGGCTTCGTTACGGGAGAAGGCGATGCCAGAAACGCGGGGAGCTTCCACAGAATTTTCCTCATTGGTAACCAGAGTGCCGGGGCCATCCTGAAAAGACGATAACACCCGAACAGGAACATTGTACTTCATGGCAAATTCGACAGAGCGCGTTTGTAATACCTTGGCGCCGAGACTGGCCATTTCGAGCATTTCTTCAAAAGTAATGCGGTCGAGGCGTCGTGCTCGGGATTCCACACGCGGATCAGTCGTGTAAATACCATCTACGTCGGTAAAAATATCACATTCATCGGCATGGAGGGCAGCCGCCAAGGCCACGGCGGTCGTGTCTGAACCGCCCCGTCCCAAGGTGGTAATGTTACCGTGAGGATCCACACCCTGAAACCCGGCGACCACGACGATTTTTCCGGCTTCCAGTGCTGACCGGATTTTGTGGTCTTCAATATGCTCGATACGGGCCTTGGTATGGGCAGAATCCGTCGTAATCGCCACCTGGGTACCCGTAAACGATACGGCGGCTTGTCCCATTCCCTCCAACGCCATACACAACAGGGCAATGGTCACCTGTTCTCCGGTACTGAGCAGGGTGTCGAGTTCGCGCTCGGCAGGGTCGGCTGCCATGGCGCGGGCCAGTTGCAGGAGACGATCAGTTTCGCCGGACATGGCCGAAACCACGACAACTACCTGATGTCCGGCGCGATGGCTGGCCATGACTTTTTCGGCAACCGCACGAATGCGCTCCGGGTTGCCCACAGAAGTTCCACCAAATTTTTGTACGATGAGTGTCATTTCAGTGATTTCAGAAAAAAATTAAGGGCAAATGATAAAGCCTTGACGCACTTTCGTACAGGAGGGGTAACGGGGCGCATAACAAAGTACCCCTGTGAGCATCGCAGCAGCGTCGAGGAGGAACACCTCTTTGTTGTCGAATGCGATATCCCCGGATAAGACGATTATCAGGGCTGTAGTTTGGTCGGATTCCGACTTTTCTTGAGGAGGCTGTATAGCGGACAATATCCCCAAACGCCCGTCGCGATAAGGAGTAAGCCGGAAAAGGTCCACTCACGATAAGGAAAGGGATTGACGAAATAAATCAGAAAGATAATGGCGCCGAAGTAAATCCGCAGCCAACGCTCAGTGTTGTTCATGTTTTTGGTGATTTTCATGATCTTGCCGTCCTTAAATGAGAGGGCTGGGTATGAATATTAGGCTGCTTCTGTCCGTACCGCAAGCGTTGGAATGGGTACTGAGTTATCGATAGTTGCGGCATGATTTCTGGCCCTGGTCTACACTGAATGTCAGGGGCTGGGCCATTGCTTGGCCTGAGAGTGGCTGGACGGGATGTAGCGAGAAGATTTTTGATGAACTGTTCGGGGAGATGGAAGAATGACAACCGATTTGCATGCTTTGCACCAAGAGGTCGGCCAGAGTATCTGGCTGGATAATTTATCCAGGACGCTGATTCACGATGATATTCTCAAGCATTATATCAACGAGGATGGAGTGAGTGGGGTAACCTCCAATCCCAGTATTTTCCAGAAGGCCATACACTCCAGTCCTTATTATCGAGATGATCTGCGGCAGTCGGCAGAATCCGCTGAGCGGCTGTATGAGCAGTTGGTGTTGCAGGATTTGCGCATGGCCTGTGATCTTCTCCAGCCGGCCCATCATGCCAGTGCTGGTGATGACGGCTGGGTGAGTTGGGAAGAGTCTCCGCGTCTGGCCAAGGATGAAGCGGCCACAGTAGCCGAAGCCCGCCGTCTGCGGGGCTTGGTGCAGCGCGACAATCTGCTCATCAAGGTGCCGGCTACCGCCCAGGGGATTGCCGCTTTGCGTACCCTGATTGGTGAAGGTATATCTGTGAATGTCACCTTGATGTTCGGCCTGGATCATGTGCGCAAGGTTTTTGCTGCCTATCAACAGGGGTTGGCTCACTGGGTAAAACAGGGGGGCGATCCGCGCAAGGTCAAAGCAGTGGCCAGCCTGTTTCTGTCCCGGGTGGATACGCTGGTTGATCAGCATCTTGAAAAAATCGCGACGCCCAAAGCGCTGGCTCTGCGCGGGCGGGCGGCAGTAGCCATGGCCAAGGTGGCGTACAGTGTCTATCAGGAAACTTTCCATGGAGAGGGCTTTGCGGAACTGGCCAAGGCGGGTGGACGCCCCCAGTATCTGCTCTGGGCCAGTACCAGTACCAAAAATCCCGCTTACTCAGACCTGCTTTATGTAGAACCTTTGATGGGACCGGAAACCATCAATACTCTGCCCGATGAAACCCTGAATAAATTACGGGATCATGGTCAGATAGCGAATCGCATCACGGAGGGCATGGATGCCGCACAGGCGACTATGTCCCAGCTTGAATCACTGGGCATTGACATGGACCAGGTCGCCGCACAGTTACAGGAGGAAGGACTTGCCGCCTTCTCTAAAAGCTTTGAAGAAATGCTCGCAGAGGTGGGCAAGGCGGTGGCCGGATGATGATTCCGGCCAAATAAAGGGCAAGAAGTGCCTAAAACCCGACGGTATTGAAGCCGGCATCCACATAAGTGATTTCGCCGGTAATGCCTGAAGCCAGGTCGGAGCAAAGGAAGGCGGCAGTGTTCCCCACTTCTTCCTGGGTCACATTGCGATGCAGTGGGGCATGCTCGGCATAGTGATCGAGGATTTTGCGGAATTCGCTGATGCCGCTGGCAGCCAGAGTGCGAATAGGGCCGGCGGATATAGCATTGACGCGGATGCCATCACTCCCAAGGGAATAAGCCAGATACCGAATGCTGGCTTCGAGACTGGCCTTGGCCAGGCCCATGACGTTGTAGTTGGCCATGGCACGCTCGGCTCCAAGGTAGCTGAGGGCCAAAAGAGCTCCCTGGCGACCCTGCATCAAGGGATGCATGGCCTTGGCCATAGCGGTGAAGCTGTAGGAAGAAACTTCGTGGGCAATGCGGAAGCCTTCACGGGTAGTGGCATCCAGATAGCTCCCGCTGAGTTCCTCCTTGGGCGCAAATGCGGCGCCATGAATACCAATATCCACACCACCCCAAAGTGAGTGAATATGCTCCATGGCGTTTTGCAATTGCTGATCATCCATCAGATCCAGTTCCAGAGGTTCTGGAGCGCCGATTTGCCCGGCCAACTCTTCCACCCGGCTTTTGGTGCGCTCACCCTGGTAGGTCAGCAATACTTCGGCTCCCTGGCGGTGCATGGCCTGGGCAATTCCCCAGCAAATGGAACGATCATTGGCCACACCCACGATGAGTGCCTTTTTGCCTGCCATGAAACCCATAATAGAAACCCCTTGCTTAAAGCTTAGCGTGTGTAGATGGTGAGCCGGGAACCGGGTTGAATGTCGCTGGCGGAAGCCAGGCGATTCCATTGAATCAGAGACTTGGGCTGGACATGATACTGCTGGGCGATCTGCCAGAGAGTGTCGCCCTTGCGCACAATATAGGTGGTGGCGCGGGGCTGAGTGGCGGCGCGTTCCTGACGGGCGCTGATGGCGGCCACAGCGGTTTCCGCTGGAATATTCAGCACCTGACCGGGATGAATGACCGACTGTGCAGTGAGATGGTTGGCCCGGGCAATGGCATTCATGCCGACACCGGCCCGCTGCGCAATCTGCCAGAGACTTTCGCCGGGACGAACCGTCAATTGGCGATGACTGCGGGCTGCAGTATAGACGGGAGCTGCCTGGCCGCCATAAACCGTGAGTTTCTTACCGACTTGAAGGTCATTGGCCGAACGGATGTGGTTCCAGCGCATCAGATCCTGGACGCTGACACCGGCACGCTGGGCCAGCCCCGAAAGGGTATCACCGGAATGGACGACGAGAT
>NZ_JABBOU010000019.1 GCF_018853465.1 Acidithiobacillus montserratensis | reverse complement strand
CCCCAAAGTTGACCCATCGTGACCACCCGTGCTTAAAATCACAACGACCAAAATGTTCCCTCTCCAGGGGTGCCCACGATCGCCAGAATCGGTGCCCACGATCAACAGAATACGCAATCATGGCTACTTTTCTAACGCCGGAAGATCTATATAGCCTCACAGGACTGAAGACCAAGCCTGGGCAGGTCAGATGGCTATGTGACCATGGTTACAGGCATGAAGTGGCGGCAACCGGGCGACCAGTGGTACTTTGGGCAGAGGTCGAACGTCATCTCGTTGGATCAGGGGCAATGCCCAGACGTAATGGGCCGAGACTGGATGTTCTGAAGCAGGAGACACGACAACATGGGACGGCATAGATCGTCACACCATAACCTACCGCCAAGGATGCACCAGAAAGGCAAGGTATACTATTACGTCACGCTCGTCGCCGGAAAGCGCCAGTGGACCAGGCTCGCAGATAATTATCCTGAGGCCGTTGCCAAGTGGGCCGAGATGGAAGGACATAATGCCTCCGGCTCCACGATGGGACAGGCTATAGATCGCTATATCGGTACGGAGCTATCCAAGCTCGCAGAGTCCACCAGAAAGGAATACATTCGTCAATCCGCGCGGCTGCGCTCCGTATTTGGGCACATGCAGATCGTCGAGGTGAGAGGTATGGATATCGCCGCTTATCTGGACCAGCATCCATCACCTGTTGCAGCCAATCGCGAGATGGCCCTTCTTTCAACGGTCTTCTCCTTTGCCATTCGATGGGGCTGGTGTGAACACAATCCAACCAAAGGTGTCAGGCGAAACAAGGAAAAACCACGGGACCGCTACATCACTGACCAGGAGCTCGACCTTATCAGGTCACATGCAGATAGCCAGTGGCAGTGCATCATTGATATCGCCTACCTCACCGCCATGCGACGTGGCGATATCATGAGGCTTCGATTTTCGGATATCAACGGTGACTCTTTACTTATCAGTCAGGGCAAGACCGGGAAAAAGATGGACTTCATCATTACCAATGCATTGGACGAGGTGGTTGCACGTTCCAGGAGTTTGCGCCGCAGGGTAGGGTCGCTCTACTTCTTCTGCACACGAGATGGGCAACCCTATAGTGTGAGCGGTTGGAACAGTGCCTGGCGACGTATTGTGGCCAAATCTGGCGTGGAGGATATTCACTTTCATGACATACGAGCCAAGGCGCTTACTGACGCCAAGCGGGTCGCTGGAAGAGACTACGCGCAAGCCCTGGCCGGCCATGCCAGCGGCGATATGACTGAGGCATATATCAGAGCCAGAGAAGCGGAGCGGATCACCCCACTGAGCAGGATTGTAGAAAAAGGCGGTGATTGTAGAAAAAGAAATCAGGAAGATGCATCCTAACCCTTTGATTTATTGGTCGGGGCGAGAGGATTTGAACCTCCGACCACCTGAACCCCATTCAGGTGCGCTACCAGGCTGCGCTACGCCCCGTTAAGAGCCGCTACTCTAATGCTTCATGGGCAGCGGGTCAATGTTTTCCAGCACAAATTTTGATCAGCGCCGCTAATTCTGTCTGCAGATAGATAAGCCGGTTGGCGGATCCCACAAACCCGGCAGAGGCATTATCCTCCATTTCCAGCTCCAGTTGCGCCGCTGAAACCGAGTGGCCCGGGCTGGTCTCATGGCGCAAACCCTGGAGTCGTTCCCGTGCGCCGTGGATGGTGTAACCTTCCCCATAAAGCAGGCTGCGAATTTGTCGCGCCAGAAGCAAGTCATGACGCTGATAATAGCGGCGATTCCCTTTTCTTTTCAGCGGGCTGAGTTGCGGGAACTCCTGCTCCCAGTAGCGCAGCACATGGGCTTTGACTCCACAAAGCAGAGATGCCTCGCTGATGGAGAAATACTGCTTATCAGGAATTTCCGGCAGCGCGGCGAGTTCTTTGCCCGCTTTCCCTTTAGGCGATGTCTGGTTCGCTACCATTGACGTAGGCTTTGAGCTTCTGGCTCGGATGGAAAGTCACCACCCGCCGGGCGGTGATGGTGATTTCGACGCCCGTTTTGGGATTACGTCCTGGTCGCGGATTTTTATCACGCAGGGTGAAGTTGCCGAAACCCGAGAGTTTCACTTCTTCGCCCTGGGCCAGGGTTTCGCGGATATGATCAAACAGGGCTTCCACAATACCTTTGGCTTCCCGTTTGTTCAGGCCCATGGTTTCAAACAACATATCCACAATTTCAGCTTTCGTGACAGCCACTTTTTTCTCCCTATGCGCGAAGTTCAATGGAGCCGATTTGCTTCACGGCAGTGAGCATCCGCTCCAGTTCCTGTTGTACATCCACCTCAGTCAGGGTGCGCTCGCGATCCTGCAAAAGGAAAGCAAAAGCCAGACTGTAGGTCCCTGCCAGCAGGGGTTCTCCCTGATAGCGATCAAAAATCCGTATTTCCTGCACGATGGCGCTGGCTTCCTGACGCATGGCGGCCAGAACGCTGCCAGCCGCAATGGCATTAGGAATCACCAGCGCCATATCTCTTCTCAACGCCGGATAGGGCGACAATGGCGCGAAATGCCGCACATTATCCAGATCTTCCAGCATTTCCATGTCCAGATAGAAGAATAACGCGGTTTTGTCCAGGTCATGACGATCTGCCAGGATTGGATGCAAGGCCCCCAGCATACCGACCCGACGTCCGGCGACGAGAATTTCTGCCGTCTGTCCAGGATGCAGGCCAACCTCGGTGGTCAAGGCCCGAAACTCAAACGTGGTCTGCGGCCATAAGGCCAGCATGGCGGCCACATCGCCCTTCAGATCAAAAAAATCCACATCCCGCGCTGTCTGTGCCCAGTTCTCGCGGTCGGCACTACCGACAATGCAGCCCGCCAGCACCATACGCTGCCGTTCGGCTGAAAATATCCGCCCCATCTCGAAAATCCGGATACGCTCCTGCTGCCGCTTCGCGTTGAATTGCAGGGTCTGCAACAAGCCCGGCCAGAGGCTGGCACGCATGACCCCCAGATCTGCAGACAGAGGATTCAGCAATGCCGGGGCGTCGGCTTCCGGGACGAAGTCCTTCTGCGCTTCCTGGCTGATGAAGCTGTAGGTAATAACTTCGTGATAATCCCGGGCCTGGAGAATATCCCGCATCCTACGCGCTACGGTGGAGGAATTGGCTGCGGCTTGCAAGATGCCCCGGGGGCGATGGGCCGGCAACTGCTCATAACCGTAAATGCGACCCACCTCTTCGATCAGATCCGCCTCAATACGCAGATCGAAGCGATGGCTCGGCACCTTGACCTGCCAGCCCTCGGGCACGGCACGGATCTGCAGCCCCAGGCGGGTCAAAACTCGCTCCACTTCTGACGCAGTGTAAGGCATCCCCATGACCCGCTGGAGGCGCTGCTGGCGCAAGATGATTTCTGCGGGAAGCGGCAGACTACCCTGTAAGGTAAAGGCGCGGGCACTGCGCAACTGTACCGGGGCAAGTGTAGCCATCTGTGCCAGCACGCCCTGGGCCAGCCGGGGAGCGAGCTGATAATCGACACCCCTTTCATAGCGCATGGCGGCATCGGTCTGCAACGACAGGCGCCGGGCCCGCCCCTGAATCGCTTTGGGCTGGAAAAAGGCGGCTTCAAGAATAATCGAACGGGTGGCATCGGTCACACTGGTCCGCCGTCCACCGATAATGCCCGCCAATGCCACCGGTCCTTGCGCATCGGCAATAACCAGCATGTCCGGCTCCAGAGTCAGATCCCGACCATCCAGGGCATCCAGCACTTCGCCGGCTTGCGCCCAACGCACACACAGACCACCATGCACCTTGTCCGCATCAAAGGCGTGCAGGGGCTGACCGGTCTCAAACATCCACAGGTTCAACAAGTCCACCACCGGGTGGATACAGCGCTGTCCCATGCGCCGCAAGCGCTCGCGCAGATGATCCGGCAAGCGCTCGGGAACCCCGTCTATCCACAGCGCCGTATAACTGGGACAGACAGTGCGGGCGGCCGCATCCACTCCCACAGAATAATCGCCTTCTCGCGCTGTTTGCGCAGCATCCAGTTGGCTCCACTCAACGGCGGACGCAGACAAAACAGCCGGGGTTTGCAGTTGTTCGGCACCCAGAGCATACAGATCCCGAGCCACCCCCAGCATGGACAAGGCATCTCCACGATTCGGGGTAATGCCCAGACTCAGAATCTCATCTTCTAACTGCAGGTAGGCGCGCAGATCCTGACCCAGCGGAGCATCGGCATCGAGCATCAGCAGACCACTGCTGCCATCGTCCAGACCCAGCTCAGCGGCGGCGCAGAGCATGCCCTCGGAACGCACCCCACGCAGTTCGGAAATATTGATTTTCTTATCACCCGGCAATACCGCCCCGGGCAAAGCCAAGGGCACTTTCTGCCCCTCTGCCAGATTGGCGGCACCACAGACAATGCTGCGCAATGCGCCATCACCGGCATCGACCTGGGCTATGCGGAGTTTGTCGGCTTCGGGATGGAGCATGACGCTTTTCACGAAGCCGACCACGACCCCCTGAAAAGGAACAGCAGCCGGTTCAATGGCTTCGACTTCAATGCCGCCCATGGTCAAACGCTGAGCGATGTCAGCCGTATCCCAGGAAACATCCAATAATTCACGAAGCCATTGAATACTTACACGCATAAGCTGCTGCTCTCAGGAGAACTGCTTGAGGAAGCGCAGATCGTTCTCGAAAAAGAGACGCAGATCATTGACGCCATAACGCAGCATGGTCAGTCTTTCGATGCCCATGCCAAAGGCAAAACCGCCGAACACTTCGCCATCCACCCCTGCCCCGGCGAGCACGGCCGGATGCACCATGCCGCAACCCAGCACTTCCAGCCAGCCGCTCTGCTTGCACACACGGCAACCCGATCCGCCACAGATCACGCAACCCACATCCACTTCTGCGGATGGTTCCGTAAAGGGAAAGTAGGAGGGACGGAAGCGCACCGGCAAATCCGGCCTGGCGAAGAAACTCTGGAGAAAGTCTTCCAGCAGGCCCCGCAAATCGGCAAAGCTGGCCTCTTCATCGAGCAGCAAACCTTCCACCTGATGAAACATCGGGGTGTGGGTAATATCCGAATCGCGGCGATAGACCCGTCCGGTCGCAATCATTCGCAGGGGCGGCTGATGGGCTTCCAGAAAACGGATCTGCACCGGTGAAGTATGCGTCCGCAGCACACGATTCTGATCAAAATAGAAGGTATCGTGCATGGCCCGGGCGGGATGATCTTCGGGAATATTCAGGGCCTCGAAGTTGTGATAATCATCTTCGATTTCCGGACCGTCACTGATTTCGAAACCCAGGCCAGAAAAGTATTGTTCTATCCATTCGAGGGTCTGACGAATGGGATGACTGCTGCCTAGAGCCACCCGCCGACCAGGCAGGGTCACATCCACCCTTTCACCGGCCATGCGCTCCTGAATACGCGCGTTCTCCAGGGCCGTGCGCCGGGCTTGCAGAAGGCTTTGCACCTCCGTCTTGCGCACGTTGAGCAACTGCCCGGCTTCGCGGCGCGCTTCCGGAGAGAGCTGACCCAGCTGCTGCATGGCCTGGGTCAGGATCCCTTTTTTACCCAGCCAGTGCAGACGGATTTGCTCCAAAGCAGGCAAATCCGCAGCGGCGGCGATATCTCGCGCAGCCTCTGCGACGGAAGCCATGGAAGACAGGGACATATCCACAGCTTCCGTCACGATCAGGCGGCCAGCTGGCCCTTAGCCACCTCAACCAGGCGGATAAAAGCAGCCTTGTCACGCACGGCAATGTCGGCCAGAACCTTGCGATCAAGCTGAATACCAGCGCGCAGCAAGCCATTCATGAAGCGGCTGTAGCTCAAGCCTTCGGAACGGGCGGCCGCATTGATACGGACAATCCACAAACTGCGGAAATCCCGCTTCTTGGTCCGACGATCGCGGTATTCATAGGTCAGGGCCTTCATTACCGCCTGATGGGCGATGCGGAAGTTGCTCTTGCGTTGACCACGGAAACCCTTGGCGCGGGCCAGGACCTTTTTATGGCGGGCGTGGGCGGTTACGCCACGTTTTACTCTAGGCATGTTACGATTCCTCTGTCATCAAGCGTAGGGAAGCATGCGCCGCAGGGCGGCCTGATCGCTTCCCGAGGTCACCAAGGTATGACGCAGATGACGCTTCCGCTTGGTGGTTTTCTTGGTCAGGATATGGTTCAAAAAAGCCTGACGATGCTTAAACTTGCCGGAACCGGTGCGTTTGAAACGCTTGGCCGCTCCGCGATTGCTCTTCATTTTTGGCACGATGTTCTCCTATTTTTTCCGTGGGGCGACAATCATCACCATTTGCCGTCCCTCCATGCGTGGCCGCTGTTCAACCACCCCGACTTCTGCTAAATCCTTTTCCACCCGATTGAGCAATTCCATACCCAACTCCGGATGCGACATCTCACGGCCACGAAAGCGCAGGGTGATTTTTGCCCGGTCCCCATCATCAATAAAGCGCATGATATTACGGAGCTTGATCTGGTAATCGGCATCATCCGTACGGGGACGGAATTTGATCTCCTTTACCTGCGTCTGCTTCTGCCGCCGTTTCGCTTCATGCTGGCGTTTGCTTTCCTGAAAACGAAACTTGCCGTAATCCATGATCCTGCAAACGGGTGGTTCCGCCTGGGGGGCGATCTCAACCAGATCCAGATCCGCTTCTTCTGCGGCTGCTAAGGCTTCCATAAAGGAAACCACCCCCATTTGCTCACCCTCTACACCTATCAACCGAACCCGCGCTGCGGTAATTTCCCGATTGATACTGACTTCTTTCTCTGTCGCGATCGCCTTATCCTCCTCGCTAACCTTGCCACTCCAGGGTATTTTGCCGCTCCTCAACCATTTTCTGCAGAGCGGCACCCAGCGCAGCAACGCTATGGGAACCCAAGTCCTGACCGTTCCGATCCCTGAGCGCCACAGTTCCCGCTTCCTGTTCGCGTTCTCCGACGACCAGCATATAGGGCACCCGGCGCAGGGTGTGGGCGCGTATCTTATAACCTATCTTCTCGTTTCTCAAGTCCGTTTCGACACGTAGACCGAGTTTCGTCAATGCGGCCGTGACCGATTCGGCATAAGCGACAAAATGTTCGCTGATGGGCAGCACTGCCACCTGCACCGGCGCCAGCCACAGGGGGAACTTGCCTTCGTAGTGCTCAATGAGTACGCCGAAAAATCGCTCTACAGAACCGAATATGGCGCGGTGAACCATGATAGGCACTTGGCGCGTACCGTCTTCAGCGACATATTCCATGCCAAAGCGTTCGGGCAGGTTGAAATCCAGTTGAATGGTACTGCACTGCCACTTGCGACCAATGGCATCCTGAATTTTCAGATCGATTTTGGGACCATAAAAAGCCCCACCGCCTTCATCCACCTGATATTCCAGACCAGCACGTTCCAGGGCCACGCGCAAGGCATGGGTGGCCGTCTCCCAGATGGCGTCACTGCCTACCGAGTGCTCCGGCCGGGTCGACAGATTGATTTCATAGCGATCAAAACCAAAGGTGCCGAGAATTTTCTGAACCAAGGTCAGCACTTCGCCAATTTCGGCCTCGATCTGATCGGGACGACAAAATACATGGGCATCATCCTGGGTAAAGCCGCGCACCCGCATCAGACCGTGCAATGCGCCGGACATTTCATGGCGATAGACGGTACCCAGTTCCGCCCAGCGCAGGGGAAGATCCCGATAGGAGCGGAGCTTGTCCTTGTAGATCAGGATGTGGAAAGGACAGTTCATGGGCTTGAGCTGATAGGGCTGGCCTTCGTCCTGCATGGGGTCAAACATGGATTCCGCGTAAAAATCCTTGTGCCCGGAGGTATGCCAGAGCTGCTCATGGGCAATGTGGGGCGTGAAGAGCAATTCATAGCCGCCCTCCACATGCGCACTGCGCCAGAAATCCTCGATCACCCGGCGAATCCGTGCGCCCATGGGATGCCAGAAGACCAGTCCACCGCCCGCATCTTCCTGAATGGAAAACAGTTCCAGTTCCGTACCAATCCGCCGGTGATCGCGCTTTTCGGCCTCAGCAAGCTGCTGCAAATACGCGTCCAGATCTTTCTGACTGCCCCAGGCCGTGCCATAAATGCGTTGCAGCATGGGATTGCGGGAATCCCCCCGCCAGTAGGCACCGGCTACCCGTTGCAGCTTGAAAGCGCCGAGGCTACCGGTAGAAGGCACATGGGGACCCCGGCAGAGATCCACAAAATCGCCCTGATGATACAAACTCAGCGTTTCGGTAGCGGGAATATCCCGGATAATCTGCACTTTGTAATCTTCGCCCATATTTTCAAAGCGCGTCATAGCCGTGTCCCGGGAGACGATCTCACGATGCACGACCAAATTTTCTTTCACCAGCTCCCGCATCCGGCCCTCTATCGCGACCAGATCGTCCTGGGTGAAACTCCGCTCAGCGGCAAAATCGTAATAAAAGCCATTTTCAATGACCGGACCAATGGTCACCTGCACGCCCGGAAACAAGGACTGCACTGCCTGGGCCATCAGATGGGCGGTGGAATGACGAATGACCTCCAGACCTTCGGGACTGTCCTTGGTAATGATGGCAACTGCCACATCCTGATCGAGGACGGTGGAAAGATCCTTGAGGGCACCATCGACACGCATGGCCACGGCGGCCTTGGCTAGGCCGCTGCCGATAGTGCGCGCCAGCTCCAGCCCGCTAACGGGCTCGGGAAACTGACGATGACTACCATCTGGCAACTGAATGTCTGGCATATGCCCTCTCCAAAGAAAAAGCACCAGAGAGATTCTTCCCTCTGGTGCGGGATTTGGTAGGCACGGGCGGTTTCGAACCGCCGACCTCTACCGTGTCAAGGTAGCGCTCTCCCCCTGAGCTACGCGCCTGCAGCCCGCAAATGTACCGATTACGGGCGCCCCGGTCAAGATCTGCGCAACATGGGCAGCACGTTGAAGCGCCAGATAAAACCCGGGATGGCAAAAACGGCAAACATGCACAGGGCGATCACATAGAATTCCCAACCCTGACCGTGCAGATTGCCATCCAGAATTTGCTCGATACCCATGCCGATCAGGCCGACAATGAAGTACATGACCAGCCATTCCAGCAGATACCATTGGAGGGCTTTACCCTCAGCCATTTTGCGCACAAAAAACAGGCGTTGGCTGAGCCAGGGCAGGTTCGCCGCCACAAAAGCCAGTAAAATATAGACCAGTGCCCACTGTTGCATATCCATCAAATCACTCCCTGCATGGCGTAAAAACAGAAGGCCATCAACGGTCCGGGCACAATCCCCAGCACCAGTAAGGCCAGACTGTTCATACTCAGGGTAGCACTGGCGAGATCATCCCGCACGATCGGCGCATTTTCGAAATCCACATCCGGATCGGGCGCATCAAAAAACATGACCTTCACGACCCGCAAATAATAGAAGGCACCAATTACCGCCAGCAGCACACCAATCACCGCCAACCAGACATACCCTGCCGCGATGACCGCCTGAAACACGGCGAGCTTCGCATAAAATCCCACCGTAGGCGGTACACCAGCCATGGAAAACATGATGATCAGCATCAAAAAGGCATACCAGGGCTTACGCTGGGCCAGGCCCTTGAAATCATCAATACGTTCAGCCTCAAAGCCCGCCCGGGACAAGAGCAAGATCATCCCGAAACCCGCCAAGGACATCAACACATAAACTATCGTATAGAAAAAGGCACTGGCAAAACCGGCTGCCGTTCCAGCAACGATGCCCAGAGATAGAAAGCCCACATGGCCTACGGTTGAATAGGCCAGCATTCTTTTGAGATTCTGCTGGGCAATGGCAATCAGGTTACCCACGACCAGAGACACCAGGGTCAAGGCGATAAATATCTGCTGCCAGGATTCCAGCATGCCGTAACCACCATCTATCAGCAGCCGGACAATCAGAGCGAAGGCCCCGATTTTAGGTGCCGAGGCCAGAAAAGTGGTCACCACGGTGGGGGCACCCTGATAGACATCCGGCAACCACATATGGAAAGGAGCAGCCCCCAGTTTGAAGGCAATTCCCGCCACTATAAATACCAGGGCAAACACCAGAATGAGATTACTGCTGTTGACATTGACCAGGGCTGCGGCAATGTGCCGTACATCCAGGGTTCCGGTCAGACCATAGAGCAATGACATGCCGTAGAGGAGCAATCCCGAAGCCAAGGCGCCAAGCACAAAATATTTCAGTCCCGCTTCGGTCGCGCTCAGGCTGTCGCGATGGAAAGCCACCAAGGCATATTGACTCAGCGCCAGCAGCTCCAGCCCCAGATAAATGCTCAGCAGACTGCCTCCTGATACCATCACCATGACCCCGAGCAGGGCAAAGAGCAGCAACACATAAATTTCGCCCCGATAGATGCCGCGATCCATCAGATAGCGCCGGGAATACAGGACCACCATCAGCACCGCCAGATAACTGAACAGCTCAGCCACATTGGTAAAAGGATCCAGAATCAATTGTCCGGCAAAGGCCGTACCACTCTGTCCTATTTCAAAAAAGGTCAGGACCGCAGCACCCAGCAGAGTCAGCACCGTCAATACCGGGGCGACATCCCGCAGGCGCTCGCCCAGGTACAAATCAGCCAGCAATACGACGCAGGCCATGCTCAATACCCAAATCTCCGGGATGGCGAAAGTCCAATGCAGCAGAAAAGCATTCATAGGCAGAGTCCTTCTACGCCGGAATCTTCGAAACAGCGATCTGGGCCACCAGATGCTGTACCGAACTATGTACAATATCAAGGAAAGGTGCCGGCCACACCCCCAGCAGCAGGGTGAAAGCCGCCAGGGTGCCGAGCACCAGTATTTCCCGCAGGTCGAGATCTTTCAGGGCGGCGACTTCCGGGTGGACGATGCCGCCAAAAATGGCCCGCTTGAATAGCCACAGGGTATAACTGGCCCCGGTAATCAGCCCCGTTGCCGCGAGAATCGCCGCCCAGGGATGCATCTGATAGGTTCCGAGTACCACCATAAATTCACCCACAAACCCGGAAGTGCCGGGCAGACCGACATTGCCCATGGCAAAGAGCATCATCAGTGCGGCGAAAATCGGCATGACATTGGCTACCCCACCATAAGCCCTGATGTTGCGGGTGTGCATCCGATCGTAAAGCACGCCAATGCACAGGAACATGGCGGCACTGATAAAACCATGGGAAAGCATCTGAATGATGCTGCCTTCAATGGCCACACTGTCAAACACAAAAAATCCGAGGGTCACGAATCCCATGTGGGCAATGGAAGAATAGGCCACCAGTTTTTTCATATCTTCCTGGACAATGGCCACCAGCGCCACATAAATAATGGCAATCAGGGACAGCAGAATCATCAGCCAGGCCAGTTTATGGCTGGCATCGGGAACAATGGGCAGACTCAGACGCAGAAAACCATAAGCACCCATTTTCAGCATGATTGCCGCCAGCACTACCGATCCGGCGGTAGGTGCTTCGACATGGGCATCGGGCAACCAGGTATGCACCGGCCACATGGGAATTTTGACCGCAAAGGCCACAAAAAAAGCGATGAAAATGAGGATCTGGGCGGTCATTCCCAGGGGAGTATGCTGATAGACCAGCAGATCAAAACTGTGATCACTATGGAAATACAGGTAAAGCAGGGCCACCAGCATCAACACCGAGCCGAGAAAGGTATAGAGAAAAAACTTGATGGTGGCATATACCCGTCGCGGTCCGCCCCAGACCCCGATGATCAGAAACATCGGGATCAGCATGGCTTCCCAGAACACATAAAAAAGAATGGCGTCGAGGGCACAGAACACGCCGATCATCATGCCTTCCATGATCAGGAAGGCGGCCATGAATTGCGCCACCCGGGTCTGGACATTACGCCAGGAGCTGATCACCACCAGCACCGTCAGAAAGCTGGTGAGCAGCACAAACCACAGGGAAATACCATCCACACCCAGGTGGTAGTAAATATTCAGGGAGGGAATCCAGGCTACCCTCTCGCTAAACTGCATGGCCGCCGTGTGGGTATCAAAACCGGTGTACAGCGGAATGGTGATGGCAAAGGCGAGCAAGGACACCAACAGTGCCAACCAGCGCGCCAGCTGCGCACGGCGGTCACCGACGGCGAGAACCAGCAAGCCGCCGACAATCGGCACCCAGATAGAATAACTGAGGAGCTGAGCATTCATCCTGCCTTACCCCTTCCAGACCACAAAATATGTCATGAGTAAAATCAACCCGATAATCATGGCAAAAGCGTAATGATAGATGTATCCCGTTTGCACTCGCCGCCAGGACAGCGCCAGTTTGCCAATACCGAAGGCCGTCCCATTCACCATCAGGCCATCGATGAGCTTTTCGTCGCCGACATGCCAGAACAGTCGGCCAAATTGAATGACTCCCCGCACCAGCACGGCATTGTTGAAGGCATCAAAGCCAAACTTGCTCTGCAGCAACCAGATTGCCGGACTGAGTGCCCGACTGAGAGTTTCAGGCAAACCGCTTCGCCAGGCATAAAAGTAGGCGGCACAGACAATGCCAGCGATGGCCAACCAGAACGGCCAGGCTTCCAGGCCATGGACGAGAAACACCCCGGCACCCTGCCAATGCGCAGCGATTTCGCCGATGGTATTGAACTGAGGAGCAATAACCAAAGAGGAATCGAGGAAATGTCCCAGCCCCACTGGACCGATATAAGCCCAGCCGGCATAGGCTGCCGGAATGGCCAGGGCAATCAGTGGCACCGTGATTACCCAGGGAGATTCGTGGAGATGGTCGCGGGTGTAGGGGTCCATCCGGGGCTCACCATGGAACACCATGAAAAACATCCGGAACGTATACAGGGCGGTGACAAAGGCTCCAGCCACCAGCATGAACTCGGCCCAGCCTGCCCCCGGCAAGGTGGACAAACCCACAGCTTCAATGATCAGATCCTTGCTGAAAAAGCCGGCAAAGGGCGGAATGCCTGACAGGGCAAGACCCCCAATCAGGAAAGTGATATAGGTGATGGGCATGGCCTTGCGCAAACCGCCCATCTTGCGGATATCCTGCTCGTTGGCCATGGCGTGGATCACCGAACCCGCTGCCAGGAAGAGCAGGGCCTTGAAAAAGGCATGGGTCATCAAGTGAAAAATAGCTGCCGAAAAGGCGGAAGCTCCGAGAGCGGCGGTCATGTAACCCAGTTGCGACAGGGTCGAATAGGCAATAATGCGCTTGATATCGTTCTGCACCAAGCCAATCAGCCCCATGAACAGGGCAGTGATGGAACCAATCAACAGTATGACGGTTAACGCCGTGGCTGACTGCTCATAAATGGGAGACATCCGGGCCACCATGAAAATGCCGGCGGTCACCATGGTCGCCGCATGAATCAGGGCCGAAATAGGGGTCGGGCCTTCCATGGATTCCGGCAGCCAGACATGAAGGGGCACCTGCGCGGATTTACCCATGGCACCAATGAAGAGCAGCAGCGCAATCCAGGTCAACACATTCCAGGGATGCCCGGGAATGATCTCCACCGTCTGGCCGACCAGATGGGGAACCATGGCAAACACGGTCCGGTAATCGAGACTGCCGCAGTAGTGATATACCGCAGCAATGCCAATCAGAAAACCAAAATCGCCCACCCGATTGACGATAAAGGCTTTGAGGGCGGCCACATTGGCACTTTCGCGCTGAAACCAGAAGCCAATGAGCAGATAGGACACCAGGCCCACTGCTTCCCAGCCGAAAAACAGCTGCAGGAAATTGTTGCTCATGACCAGCATGATCATGCTGAACGTGAAGAGCGAAATATAACTGAAAAAGCGGGCGTATCCAGGGTCACCGTGCATATAGCCGATGGTGTACAAATGCACGCAGAGCGAGACAAACGTCACGACTACCAGCATCAGGGCCGTCAGACTGTCCACATCAAAACCGATGGGCACCTGTAGATGCCCCATCACCGCCCAAGTGTACACATTGCCATAAAAATCCTGGCCATGGAGGGTCTGGAAAAGCACGGCCAGCGCCAGATAAAAAGCAACCGCCACTCCTGCCAATGGCGCCCAGTGGGCCTGCTCCTGCAATTTCCAGCCCGCAAAGCCCGCCACCAGCGAGCCGGCCAGGGGTGCCAGAGGAATGATCAGATACACCACGAGAGGCGGAAAGACATGTAACCAGTCAAAAACCCACATATCAGCCTCTCAACTCATCAATATCTTCAACGTTGATACTGCGGCGGTTGCGGAAGTAAACCACCAGAATGGCCAGACCGATGGCTGCTTCAGCAGCCGCTACGGTCAGGATAAAAAACACAAATACCTGTCCTTCGAGATTACCCAGATACCGCGAAAAGGCGACCAGATTGATGTTCACCGCCAATAGCAGTAACTCGATGGCCATCAGCAAAATAATCACATTTTTGCGGTTCAGAAAAATACCCACGACGCCAATGGAAAACAGGATGGCGCCAAGAATCAGGTAAGCGGCCAGCGTCGGTTGTCCCCCCATCATTGTTCCGGCCCCCGCAAATTGACCAAACTGAGACGATCCTTGGCACGTACCGCCATTTGCGCGTCAATATTCTGGGTTTTGGTGCCCTGGCGACGGCGCAGGGTCAGGGCAATGGCCGCAATAATGGCTACCAGCAAGATCACAGCGGCAATCTCAAAAGGATACAAATAGTGGGTATACAGAAGCACACCCAGAGCACGGGTATTGTCGGCATTGGCAGGAATGGGTGCCGGAGCGGGAACATGCCCCAGCGGCGATGTCCAAAACACCACCGCCAGCTCCAGCACGCCGAGAATGGCAATGGCCAGGCCCAGAGGCAGATAACTCAGGAAACCCTCCTTGAGGCGGG
>NZ_JABBOU010000018.1 GCF_018853465.1 Acidithiobacillus montserratensis | reverse complement strand
CGGCACTGGCGGTCGGATCACCGCCAGCACCCCGACCGTAATAGAGGCTCTGTCCGGCGGCATCGCTCTCCACCAGAATGGCATTAAACGGTCCCTCGACATTGGCGAGCAGGTGACTCTCCGGAATCAGCGTGGGATGCACTCGCAACTCCACACCATCAACGCGGCGCCGCGCAATACCCAGCAACTTGATACGATAACCGAGCTCCGCTGCATAGACCACATCATCCCGCTCCAGAGCGCGAATACCCTCCACATGGCAATGGGCGAAATCCACTGGAATACCGAAAGCAATGGAAGCCATCAGGGTGATTTTGTGTGCGGCATCGCCGCCATCCACATCCAGTCCCGGATCGGCTTCGGCATAACCGAGGCGCTGAGCTTCACCCAAAGCCTGCTGAAAATTCCAGCCCTCACGAAACATCTGGGTCAGAATGTAGTTACTCGTGCCGTTGATGATGCCCGCCAGCCAGTGAATGCGATTACCCGCCAGGCCCTCGCGAATCGCCTTAATGATAGGAATCGCTCCGGCCACCGCAGCCTCAAAGGCCACCATCACGCCCTGTTGCTGGGCCGCCGCAAATATCTCATTGCCATGTTCCGCCAGCAGGGCCTTGTTGGCCGTGACCACATGCTTGCCTGCCGCAATGGCTGCCAGAATCAGTTCCCGGGGAAGCCCGGTACCGCCCATGACTTCCACCAGCACATCCACCTCCGGGTCACGCACCACTGCCCAGGGATCAGCACTGATCCGCGCATCCAGATGCAGCCCTTCCAGACGGGCAGGATTACGGACCGCAGCATGCACCACCCGCAAATCCCGTCCCACCCGACGGGTAATTTCTTCGGCATTGCGGGCCAGCACCCGCACCGTCCCCTGGCCAACGGTACCCATGCCGAGAATGCCAATGCGTACCGGATCCATACCCTCGCTCATCACAAATCCTCACGGAACATCTGTTTGATGCCACGAATCGCCTGCCGGGTCCGATGCTCATTTTCCACCAGACCGAAGCGCACATACTCATCACCCAGTTCGCCAAAGCCAATGCCCGGGCTTACGGCCACCTTGGCACGGTCCAGCACCAGCTTGGAGAACTCCAGAGATCCCATCTTGCGCAGGTTTTCCGGAATGCGCGCCCAGACAAACATGGTGGCCTTGGGTTTATCCACCGCCCAGCCTGCGGCTTCCAGGCCTTCGCAGAGTACGTCGCGGCGCTGCTCATACATCAGGCGGATGTCTTCGACACAATCCTGCGGCCCTTCGAGGGCGGTGATGGCCGCCACCTGGATAGGGGTAAAGGTGCCGTAATCCAGATAGCTTTTCATGCGTGCCAGCGCGCCCACCAGTTTGGGGTTGCCGACCGCAAAACCGACCCGCCAGCCGGGCATATTGTAGCTTTTGGAAAGGGTGAAAAATTCCACCCCCACATCCTTGGCCCCCGGCACCTGCAGAAAACTGGGCGCCTTGTATCCGTCAAAGACAATGTCGGCATAGGCCAGATCATGTACCACCCAGATGCGGTGCTCCTTGGCAAACTCGACGATTCTTTTGAAAAAATCCAGATCCACCACTGCCGCCGTGGGATTATGGGGAAAATTGATGACGAGCATTTTGGGTTTCGGCCAGGCAGCCTTGACCGCTTTTTCCAGCTCCTCAAAAAAATCCACTCCGGGAAGCATGGGCACATGGCGCACATCAGCTCCCGCGATCACAAAACCATAGGGATGAATGGGATAGGTTGGGCTGGGCACCAACACCGTATCGCCGGGCCCCATGGTCGCCAGGGCCAGATGGGCGATGCCTTCCTTGGAGCCAATAGTGACGATGGCTTCCGATTCAGGATCCAGGGCAACCCCGAAGCGTTGTTCATACCAGGTGGTAATGGCCCGGCGCAGGCGGGGAATACCCCGGGAGACGCTATAGCGATGGGTATCACCACGCTGGGCCGTTTCACAGAGCTTGTCGACAATATATTGGGGCGTAGGCTGATCAGGATTTCCCATGCCAAAGTCGATAATATCTTCACCCCGCTTGCGGGCCTGATTTTTCAGGTCGGTCACAATGTTAAACACATAGGGCGGCAAACGGCGGATACGTTCAAAATCACTGTTCATGGGGCACAGGCCTTCAAGGGTTGTCGTGAATACCGAAACCGAAGAACAATAGAGAGGCAACGCGGACCTGTCAATCCGCATCATGGAGGAACATCATGAAATTACACCGGCAACTGGACGCTCAAGCCAACCTCATCAACGGCTATGGACCGGAGGGAATTGCGGTACGCGGCCAGTATTATACGGAAGGCTTACTGGTGACTGCTGATTGGCTGCAGAGTCCCTGGGGACCGGAAAGCAGCGCTGCTCTGGGTCTGGAGCATTTTACCGAAGTGCTACAACGCAAACCGGATGTCCTGCTGCTGGGTACGGGCAAAAAACAGGTTTTTCCCTTGAAGCTGATGGTCGCCTTGCGCGAGGCTGGCGTTCCGGTGGAAGTCATGGACACCAGCGCGGCCTGTCGTACCTACAATATTCTGATGGCAGAAGATCGCGCCGTACTCGCCGCCCTCCTGCACCCCGAACTTTGAGGGAGCTGAAGAAGACGGACTTTCAGCCGAACAGGGATTCTGTGGTCAGGCCTTCTTCTTCGATGCGCTGCCGCAGAGCCAGCAAAGCCTCCACCTGGATTTGCCGCACGCGCTCCCGGGTTATCCCGAGACGCTGACCCACATCTTCGAGAGTGGCACCATCCGTGCCGTCCAGCCCAAAACGCCAGAACAGCACCTGCCGGTGTTTTTCGGACATACTGCCAATCCACTGATGGATCTGCCGGGATAAATCCCGATCCGCGAAGGCGTTTTCGACGCCCGGCATGGCGGCATCGGCAATGACATCGGAAAGAGGACGGTCTGACTCACGGCCGTGGGGAACATCGAGACTGCTGACCCTGCCGTCATTTTCCAGGCATTCGCGAATTTCTTCTACCGGTCGATCCAGAGCGGCAGCCACTTCTTCGGGGGTAGGATCACGCTGCAAAGTCTGGCCCAGACAACGCGCGGCGCGCAGAACCGTACTCAGTTCTTTCATCACATGAATGGGCAGGCGGATGGTGCGGGTCTGATTCATCAGGGCGCGTTCGATATTCTGGCGTATCCACCAGGTAGCGTATGTCGAAAAGCGGAAGCCCTTTTCCGGATCAAATTTTTCCACGGCGCGAATCAGGCCCAGGTTCCCTTCTTCGATCAAGTCCAGCAGTGGTAGTCCGCGATGAATGTAGCGCCGCGCCAATTTGACCACTAGGCGCAAATTGCACTCGATCATGGTACTGCGTGCCGCCGGATCACCCGCCTGCACCAGCCGCCCCAGTGAAATTTCCTGATCAGCCGTCAACAGCGGATTATGGCCAATTTCTTTGAGATAACAGCGGGTGGCATCCCAGTCAGGTGCCTCGCCATAATCTTCCTCCGGACTTTCCAGGACTTCTTCACTCTCCTCAGACTCCAGGGATACGTCCTCTTCTTCGACTCTGATCGCGTCGTTCATGATTAACACTCTCCAGAGACCAACGAAACGGTGCCCGTCAGCAAGGGCACAAAAAAACAGTCGCCCAGTGGGCTAATCCGGGCTTCCTGGCCATCCCAATGACTGACCTGCAAATGCTGCCTACCCTCTTCTTCCACCGGCATCACCAGGCGGCCACCGGGTCGCAGCTGACGATATAAAGGCGCCAGGGCACAGGGAACCGCAGCGGTAATGACAATGGCATCATAGGGAGCCTGCTCCGCCCAGCCGCCGCTGCCGTCACCATGCAATAGATGGACCTGGGTATATCCCATTCGTGTCAGCAGTTTCTCGGCATGGTGATGTAGTGGACCTATCCGCTCCACACTGAACACTTCCGCGCCCAGTTCGGCTAAAAGCGCCGTCTGGTAAGCCGATCCGGTGCCGATTTCCAGAATTCGCCGAGGAACCGGATTGTTTTCAAGGATGGCTTCCATCATTCGCGCCACGGTCCACGGCTGGGAGATGGTCTGGCCATAGCCGATAGGCAGGGAAACCAGTTCGTAAGCCCTTCCCGCCAGAGCCTGGGCAACAAACTGATGCCGGGGCACCTGATTCATCACGTCCAGCACCCGCTCATCGCGAATGCCCGCCGCCCGCAAGCGCAGCACCATTCTCCCCCGGGTGCGGGGGGAAATCATTCCTACTTCAGGGCTCAGGACTGGCAGGTGCGCAGCCACTGACTCAAACCATCAAGAAAATTGTAGCGGGTCATGTCCAGATCCAGCGGGGTAATGGAGACATAGCCTCTGCGAACCGCATCAAAATCCGTACCCGGTCCGGCATCAGCTTCCCGACCTGAGGGGCCGATCCAGTAGACCGGATCGCCGCGCGGATCTGCAGCCGGTATCACCATGTCGCTTTTATGCCGCCGCCCCAGACGGGTGACCTCAAAGCCCCGTAATTGCTCATAAGGCAGATCGGGCACATTCACATTGAGGATGGTATCTGCAGGCAAGGCATGACTGAGCACACCGGTCACCAGACGCGCCGCAACCCGGGCAGCCGTTTCAAAATGGCTGCAATCCCGCCCGGCCAGGGAAACCGCAATGGCAGGCAAGCCCAGAAAACGCCCTTCAGTCGCCGCCGCAACTGTCCCCGAATACAATACATCATCCCCCATATTGGCACCCCGGTTGATACCGGACACCACCATGTCAGGCGATTCGGCAAAAAGCCCGGTTACTGCCAGATGCACACAATCCGTGGGCGTCCCCCCCACCAGATAGTGGAACCCATTGAGGCCGGTACGCATCCGCAAGGGACGGTCGAGGGTCAGGGAATTACTGGCACCGCTGCGATCCTGCTCGGGAGCCAGGACTTCCACCTCACCCAGAGGAGTGATTGCTTGAGCCAGTGCTGCCAGTCCCGGTGCCAGATATCCGTCATCGTTACTGAGCAAGAAACGTGGCATCTGATCTCCCTGAAGGTCTTTATCCAGTTTGCTATCTTAAGCCACGAAGACGTGGCCGGTCTATCCCGATTTTTCCGCTAATGCCGAATTGCTCCCGGAGCAACCTTATGCGCTGGAATCAGTGCGCCTGATTAGCTGGCGTAGCGCTTGCCGCAGGACTTTCCGATAACTGCTCCAGTTGATGCTGCAACAATAAAACCCGTAACTGGGCGCTATCCATGACTTGTTTCAAGCCATTCACCCGTTGCAGATAGCGGGCATAATTACGTTCATTACCCGTGCGGATTGCCTTGCCCTGCTGATAATTATGGGTAGCCTGCAGCAACTGCAAACGGGCGGCAGCCAGTTCGGCTTCCAGCTGTTGATGGGCAGGGTTAGCCCGATTCATTACCGGCTTTGCGGGTGCGGGCTGCACCGGGGCAGGCATGGCCGGCGGACGCTGCGCGGCGGCCGCTGCCGGGGTGCTTACCGACTGCTGGGGAGCGCCGGCAATCTGCTCGACTCCCCGTGCTCCGGCAGGAGGATTTTCTCCATAACTCACCACCCCATTACTACCCACCCAGCGATAAATGGTTTCTGCCGTTGCCTGCACCGTGAGAATCCCGGTCAGCAACAAACCGAGCATGACGCTGCGGCCTACAAAATTAGGCATTCCACTCCTGATTCCTGCATTTTTCATCCCGCCACCTCTCCACATCATTCAGCCGGACTTATATGGTCGCCCCGTGGGCCCTTGTCAAGGCATCAAGAAAAAAGCCCCGCAAATTGCGAGGCTTTTACCGTTGCACAACGGCGGGCAGGATCGCCCGCTTCTGCTCAGAGGCTGTAGTACATCTGGAATTCCACCGGATGGGTGGTGACGCGCAGGGCCTGCACCTCCGCCCATTTCACATCCAGATAACCTTCCAGCCAGCTTTGGGAGAACACATTACCCTTCATCAGGAACTCGTGGTCCGCTTCCAGAGCCCGCAAGGCTTCTTCCAGAGAAGCAGCGACACCCGGAATGTTGGCCTGTTCTTCGGCGGGCAGATCATAGAGATTCTTGTCCATGGCATCGCCGGGATGAATCTTGTTCTGGATACCGTCGAGTCCGGCCATCATCATGGCTGCAAAAGCCAGATAGGGGTTGGCGGTGGAATCTGGGAAACGGACTTCGATACGCCGGGCCTTGGGGCTGTTGACGAAGGGAATGCGGATGGAAGCAGAACGGTTCTTGGCCGAATAGGCCAGCAACACCGGGGCTTCATAGTGGGGAACCAGACGCTTGTAGCTGTTGGTGCTGGGATTGGTCAGGGCATTGATGGCCTTGGCATGCTTGATGATACCACCAATGTAGTACAGCGCCAGCTCTGACAGGCCGCCGTAAAGGTCGCCTGCAAACAGATTCTTGCCGTCTTTGGCCAGAGACTGGTGGACATGCATGCCGCTGCCGTTATCTCCAACAATGGGCTTGGGCATGAAAGTGGCCGTCTGACCATAAGCTGCCGCCACATTGTGGACGACATATTTCAGAATCTGTACTTCATCCGCCTTGCGGGTCAGGGTGCTGAAGCCCACGCCGATTTCGTGCTGACCGGCGGTCGCCACTTCGTGGTGATGCACTTCCACCTTCAAACCCATTTCTTCCAGCGCCAGACACATGGCAGAACGCAGATCCTGAGCAGAGTCCACCGGGGGTACCGGGAAATATCCGCCCTTGACACCGGGGCGGTGCCCCATGTTGCCGGACTCATATTCCTTGCCGGAATTCCAGGCAGCCTCCTCGGCATCCACCTTGTATCCGCAGCCACTCATGTCGATGTTCCAGGTTACGGAATCAAATACGAAAAATTCGTTTTCCGGACCAAAATAGGCAGTATCGGCAATGCCTGTACTTTTCAGGTAGGCTTCAGCGCGCTTGGCTACCGAACGGGGATCGCGCTCGTAACCCTGGCCGGTGGCGGGTTCGATCACATCACAACGGATATTCAGAGTCGCTTCATCGGTGAAGGGATCCAGCACCGCTGAATCAGGATCGGGAAGCAGAATCATGTCGGATTCATTGATGCCTTTCCAGCCGGTGATGGAGGAACCATCAAAGGCCTTGCCTTCCACGAAGGTATCTTCTTCCATGGTGTGGGAAGGGACGGACACATGCTGTTCCTTGCCCTTGGTATCGGTAAAGCGGAAATCAATGAACTTGACATCTTTTTCTTTGATCAACTTCAGTACATCTTTCGGGCTATGACCCATCTGCATTTCCTCCAATCAAGAAATATCTACGACCTGAATACCAGTAACTCAGCAAAATCTAGCAAAACTGATACCAACCTCAAAGCCAGCGCTCACCAAATTCCGATGGATTATTGCACCAAACTAGCACCCCATAACAGTGCAATCAAACAACTTGCACCAAATTTGTGCATAGCTCCTCATCACCCTGGCTGAACCGGTGTCTGCCAGGCCACATCCACCCGCTGCAAGCCAGCTATCTTGCCCTGCAAGGCGTCCTTAATCTGCTTTTCCTCAGCCTCCAATGTTTGCAGAGTTGCCCCTGCCGGAAAAGGATAGCGCAGGCAAACTACCACGCCTTCTTTCAGATAATGCAGGGTCATCTGTTGAGGATGATGCAAGTTTCGGGCCAACAATCCGGATTCCACCGCTTTTTCAATTTCACTCCGTGGCGGCAATACCGCACCACCCTCTTCATCATTTTCGCTGTCAATATGGATGGTAGCATCCACCAGATCATCCACCGCCCGCAGCAGGGACATCCGCACCCGTTCGGCAATCTGGTGCCCTTCGGAAACGCTGAGCAGCGGATTGGTTACCTGTAGATGCACCTCGACCAGGGCCTGATGTCCTACTTTGCGGGTCTTGAGCAGATGCAGGTCGCGCACCCCTTCGCAACCCATTATGATTTCGCGGATTTGCGTCAGAGTGGCATCGTCCAGACCCCGGTCAGCCAGCTCCTGCAACGCCTCCCAGGCGGTTACAACACCAATACGCAGCACCATCAGTGCAACAATAAGGGCAACCACCGAATCCAGATAAGGAGCGCCGAGGAGACTTCCGCCGATACCAATCAACACGATCACGCTGGAAATCGCGTCGGTACGATGATCCCAGGCATTCGCCCGGAGTGCGGCAGAGCGGGTTTTACGGGCCACCCGAATGGTGATCTGGTACAGGGATTCCTTGGCCACGATGGCAAATGCGGCAATATACAGGGTCCAGACAGCGGGCATGCCATAATGCCCGATAACCAGCCGTTGCACCGCCTCATAGCCAATGCCCGCACCATTGACCGCCAACAGCGTGCCGGTACCCAACGCTGCCAGGGTTTCGAAACGCTCGTGCCCGTAAGGATGCTCATGGTCCGGCGGCTGGCTGCTGAAGTGCATGGCCAGAATCAGGCCCAGATCCGAGAGCAGATCCGACAAAGAATGGACCGCATCGGCCACCAAGGCGTCCGAGTGACCGAAAATTCCGCCCGCCAGCTTGGTGAAAAAAAGCACCAGATTGGTGCCCGCCCCCATCAGGGTCACCCGCATGTTCTTTTTTCCGCGATCACTGCGGCTGATGGTTTCTGTCACGCCCTGGCGTCCTCTATGTGTTCTGGAGTGTTGTTGGATTCAGTTGGCCCTTATGATAACGGTAAAATGCTCGGGGATATAAGTGATCATTGCCACCGCCCCCTCTCAGCATGCCCCTCTCATTGAAAGATAAGGTGTTCCAAGAATTTCCCGGCGGCATGTCCAACATCATCTTACTTCATTACCGAATTCCCTATATCCTATAGGGACAGAGCATAACTACATGACTTTTCCACCAGAAATAATGACCACCTTTTTTGGGAGAAGTCTATGAAACCCTGGATGATCGTGACGGGTGCTTCCGGCGCCTTGGCTGATGTATTCATACCATTAGCGGCAAAACATGAATGGCAAATATTAGCGGTGAGCCGCAAGGAAGATTTTACCCTGCCAGAAACAGCAGATATCACCCGAATCCAAGCTGATGTTTCAAGCGTGGCCGGGGTGGATATGGTGACGCAGTTTTTCAGGGAGCGTAACGAAACACCGGAGTATCTTGTGCATCTGGCAGGTTCATTTTTACTTGCAGGCCTGGCCCAGACTTCTGAAACTCAATATCGGCAATGCCTGGCAGCAAATCTGGATTCTGCATTTTTCATGCTCAAGGCTTTTGTGGCTCTCCTGCGTAAAAATCATACTGAAGGTAATGCTGTTTTTGTGTCTTCCGTAGTAGCTGACATCGGCGTCGCTTTTCATGAGGCCGTCGCTGCTGCCAAAGGTGGTCTTGAGTCCCTGGTCATGGCGGCCGCAGCCACCCATGCTCGCGACGGTATCTGCATTAATGCAGTTCGTTCCGGACTGATGGATAGCTCAGCAGCAAGCCATATTTTAAGAAACTCTCAGGCCAGGGATATGGCGCAGCGACAATATCCTCTCGGGGAATTGATTGATCCGGTTCAGGTAGCTGAAGCCATTATCTTTTTACTGCAGCAGCGACAAATTACCGGCCAGATACTATCGGTCGATGGTGGGTTCACCGCCATTCGGCCATTGGTGACAAGCTGAGTTATAAACCCGTGGAACGATGGATCAGAGAAAAATACCAGCGATAGGGCAGACACCTCAGCAATTTGAGTTTTCGCGTGAAAGGGCGGGGAAAATGTATTTCAAAATGATTGCCTTGCATCCCCGCCAAAATTTCCCCGGCCGCCTCCTCGGGGCTGATCAGATTGGGCATGGAAAAATCATTATGGGCCGTTAGCGGAGTGTCAACAAAACCAGGATGAATCACCTGAACCTTAATGCCTTTACCTTCCAGATCGAAGTGAAGCACTTCGGCAAAATGGGTTAATGCAGCCTTGCTTGGTCCGTAGTAAAGAGATTGTGGCAATCCTCGCAGTCCGGCAACACTCGAAGTCAAGACAATCTGCCCCTGTCCTGCTATCAGTAAATCCCCCAGTACAGCATGTACCGCGTCCACGGCCCCCAGGTAATTGGTCGTCACAGCCTGTCGTGCTAACGCCGGCTCCAGATCCCAGCTCCGTGATGCTTGATAGGTCCCAGCCAGAAATAGCAGGAGATCCAGGTCGCCCCATTGCTGTTTAATGATTGTATAAGCTTTTTGTAGCTGCTCTGTTTGGGTCACATCAGCGGGGCAGATCAAGGGCTCATTGCTCAGCTGGCTGGCGAGCTGTCCGAGTTTTTCGGGATTACGCGCCGTCAGGGCAATTTTTGCTCCCTGGTCATTGAGAGCCTTGGCACACGCCGCGCCAATGCCGGTACTGGCACCAACGAGCCAACAACGTTTGCCCTGCCAGTAGCCACTCATACGGGTACCGGATCGCCCAGGCGGGGCAACTGTATCATGCTTTCACGATTTTCCGGTGTATCTGCGAGGCGATGAATTTCAATACTGACGTCTCCCACAAAAAAACCCCAGAAGCGCATTTTACTGCGATTAATGACGTGATCCTTATCGATCAGATACATCCAGTCATCTACCCGCAGATGAAAAAATCGCTTACCCACAGGCTGTCGCAGCGTATAACGCCAGCGCATGGCAAATCCCTCGGCTTCGCCCTGGGCAACACCCACAATATCTCCCGCAGAACCTTGTGCCGTCGCGGCAAAGGTATGCTCTCCAGTGACTTGCAACTGCCACACGCGTTCTGCATGTGTCGCTTTACCGTCATTATCCAGAAACAGAAATTTTTCACTGAGTGAGCCAACCGATTCGCTCTGCCAAGTGCCCAACAAATGCATAATAAAGCGATTGACGACCTTACCGGAGCGATCCTGGAATATACCCGTAGCTACTGAGGGCCCATTAAAAAAATGATGAAGCTGAAATAGGGGAAGGGTTGACGCATATTTTTTCATGATGTGCCTGTCTGTCGAATAAGAGTATCCAGAAAATTATAACCGTTATACAGCAAAAAAGAGGGATGCAAAGCACCCCTCAAGGCCACCAGAAACTAAAATGCGAAATTCAAAATCAATAGATCAAGCTGAGACAGCCAAGAGCTGGTATAGATCGGCAACCGCCCGGGCTCCTGCGGATTGGCCCTGGGCCATGGAATCATCAATAGTTTCCGGACCAGTTGCCGCTCCACATACATAGATTCCTCTGCGCGTTGTACCCTGGGTATTGGTGTATTGTTCTGCTCGATCAATGAAACCGTGTTTTTCCAGACCGATGCCAAAGACCTTGGAAATTTCCGGGTTGAGTGCATTAGGATCCATACCAATGGCGTGAACCACCATATCCATGGGGATAACGATGGGTCTTTTGACCAATGTGTCTTCGCCTTTAACCAATAAACGACCATCAGGAGATTTGGTTACTTCAGCAATACGCGCTTTCACAAATTTGGTCTTGAACTCTTCTTGGCTTTTCCAATAAAACTTGTCTTCGTACAATCCGAAAGTACGAATATCCATGTAATATATAAATACATCAGTGGTTGGAGATATTTCCTTGATTTCCATGGCAAGATTGGTGGATACCGTGCAACAGATCTTGGAACACCATTCTCTGCCGATTTGCCGATCACGAGAGCCTACGCAAAGCAAAATAGCCACACGCTCAGGAACCCGCCCATCTGAGGGACAGCGTATCTGCCCCGTTGCTACCATTTGTTCCATCTGTGTAGTGGTTAACACATCTTCGTAGGTGCCAAACCCCCACTCCGGTTTGTTGATGGAATCAAAATGCGTAAATCCTGTAGCGAGGACCACCGCACCTGCTTCAACTTTTTCTCCAGAACTCAAAGTTGCTGTAAATTGACCGGGTTCGCCACTGAAATCAGTCACTTTGGTAGAGGTGTGAATGGAAACATTTTTATTACCCGTTACCCTGCTGACCATACGACCAATAGCATCCTTAGCCCATTCTCCGGAAGGCACCAAGCGGGCATATCCGGATATGATGGGTGCCCCGCCCAGGACATCTTCTTTTTCGATGATGACCGCTTTTTTACCCATGGAAGCTATCGTTGCTGCTGCAGAAAGACCCGCCGGACCTGCCCCTACAACTAATACTGAATCGGTATTTGCCATGACACGCTCCTGGAATTCAACTGATGATTGAAATTTAGAACATGCCCGTTATGCTGTCAAGCTTTTGTACTGGACAAAAGCTAGTCAAAGGAAAATTTCACGACCATTCGCGTATTGCCTTCAACATATCCTGCAGGCGCACAAAACAGGATTCATCCCCTGCCACTCCCAGCTCCAGACAGCCACTCCCACCCAACCACAGGGTAATGCCAGGTGGAATACGCTGCTGCAAATCCTGCAAAAGCTCGCGGTTCTGCAGATTGACAGATGCCGCCGATATAGCCATGTGAATGACCTGAACATGGCAGGCTTCTGCTGCCGCCAGGAGATCATCCAGTTCCGGCTCCGGTCCAATAAACAGGACATCCACCCCTTCCCCCATCAGCAAGGCCCGGGTCATCTGCAACTCCAGGGAGCGCCCCTCCCCCGGAAAACTCGCCAACAAAACGCGCAGACGCGCTGCACCAACCGGAAGCTGACTGGTAGCCACGTAGAGACACTCTCTCAACAATTCCTGAAAACACGCCTCCCGATAAGGCTGAATTTCTCCCATGAGCCGGGCACGGGCCACACGCTGCAACAACGGCGCTGCAACCTGTAATATGAAGCGCGGCAGGCCCTCCTGCTGGAGCTGGCGACGCAAATAACTCAACAACCGTTCAGGCCGATCAGAAGCGAGCATTGTTAAGGCTTCTGCCAGAGTTTCAGGATCCTCTCGAGGAGCTGTTGACGGCAAGGGAATTTCGGCCACCAAATTCTCGATTTTTTGGGCATCGGCACCGACTACAGCTCCCGGCCGATAGCCTGCTGCCAGCAGTCGATTGATCTGGTGCAATCGGTCTATCTGGGCACGGCTGTACAAACGGTTACCTGCCAGATCCCGACCGGGCACGGGAAAGGCATAACGGCGCTCCCACATGCGCAACAATTCTTTGGAAATACCGGTTTCCTGCTCAACCACACTGATTGGAAATTGCGGCACATCCACTTCATCCGTACTGATATCCACCAATGTTCCCTTTTTGTATATGACGTATTATTGACATATGAATCCTGAACAGTAATCTACCCTATCGTCGCCATGGAGGTTCCTGTACAAACTTGTTTACTCCATGGTCACACAAATACTCAGGAATGCCTATGAGTTATGTAAATTCTGGGGGCAATCCGCGAGCAAGGCAAGACAGTGACGCAGGAATCGCTCTTCCTGACAGACTCACTTTGTCCAAGGAACGTGAATGTTAGCCAAAAATTTTGTTGCAGACGATATACTGAACCATCCTGAACAGATCACCGCGACCATGGCTGATCGACAAGGCTTTGGCATTATTGCCTTGGACAATCATGCTCTAGTGAAAATTTTCAATGCCGCAGAATCACGTCTCAGCGGACTCAGCACCATAGACGTTCTGGGTCGAAACTTTTTTACCGAAGTCGCGCCCTGTACTGCCAGCCGACTGTTTCGGGGCCGATTTCGTCAAGGCCTCAAGGATGAGATCATGGACACTCATTTTTATTATACATTCACCTATCGTATCCGCCCGGTTTCTGCACATGTTCATATGTTTTTCAACGTCCGCAAGAGTCCGCTTTTTTTTATTTTCATTGATCGCATTATCCAGCTTTATGAGGATCTTGGCTGATGACGATGCCCGCAGAAACTAAAGTGATTACCCATTTTCTGGCGTATGTCGATGAGCTGTTGCACGCAGTGGCCGATCTTCCGGAAATCCACCAGGAACAAAAACAGCTTTATCATGCTTGCCTGAACAGCCTTTGGCAGATGTTGAACAATGCCTTTCAACAGGATGGACAACAATTTCTCAGCGCCGAACAGGTGCAGCTGCTGCAGATGGTTGATCGCGAAATTCGCCAGAATGAAGAGGACATTTCCGTCGACTTTCGTGATCAGCTCCGGCGCCTGTTGAGAGAGATGCCCGAAGATCTGGTATCCTGACGGTGACCGATCGCGATGCTTTTTTGCAGCGATTGGCTGCGGGCATGCATCAGGGCTTTGCCTTGGACTGGCACCATAACGGTGCTAGTCATGCCTGGCCCGGACAGGCGCTTTGGGCTCGAGCGGCGCGCATCAAAACCCGCTGGCGTCGCAGCAAACTGCTTCCCGGCGCACGAGTTGCCGTCAACATTCCCAACAGTCCGGCCTATGTGGCCTACATGCTGGCTTGTTGGATGGGTGGCTGGACTTTTTGTCCCTTGCCTAAACTCCATCCCCGAGAAACCCGGCGACGTCTGCAAAGGCTTCAACCGGCTTTGTGGATCCATTATTCAGCGCAGCGTCTGCAGGAAATCCCCTGTAACGGCCATACCCAAGAGGATCAGGATGCCGCGCTGATTATGTGGAGCTCGGGCAGCATGGGGGCGGGAAACGCTTACCGTTTGAGTTTTGCCGCCCTGCAATGGCAGATGGACACCCATTTGCCAGCACTGCAGCCAAGTACCGAAAGTCTGTTCTGGAATACCCTGCCCTGGGCGCATGTTTTTGCCGGGGTACTGGAATTACTGACTGCCAGCATGGCGGGCAGCGTCATTCGGGTAGAAACCCAGCGTAGCCGTTCCACGCCTCCAGACTGCACCCATCTTTGCACCGTTCCGCGCATTGCCCGCTTGCTTGATCAGCAACAGATACACGCCCTCGAAGGAGGCATCATTGGTGGTGCGCCCATTGGTGACCGACTGGCAGCACAGCTTCAGGGCAGCAAGCTCCGGGTCGGGTATGGACAAACCGAAGCCGGACCGGGCATTACCCTGGGACACCCCGGTGAGTTTGCGCCTTTTATGCTGGGATACCCTCTCGTGCAATGCACCATTGCCGGAGAAACTCTGCATTATCAATCTCCGGGGCAGGCAGATGCGTATTTGGGCATGACGGGTTGGCTGCCCATGCTCCAGCCCCAAGGCTGGCGAAACAGTGGTGATGAAGTGCGACAGGATCCTGATGGCTGCCTGTACTGGTTAGGACGGGAGGACGGCGGATTCAGCCTTGCTGATGGGAACAGCGTCCGCCCCGAAGTGGAAGAGTCGCGCTTGATGGACCAATATCCCGAAGCAGAAAGCATTGTCCTCGGTGCTCCAGGGGCGCGTCATTTACATGCCGTCGTGAAAGTATCAGAAGCGCAAAAAGCCGCTTTCATCCGTGCATGGCAAGAGCCATATTTGTTGCAGATTCCCGAGCAGACATTCTGGGCACAGGCGCCGGCCCCCCAGGGCAAACCCAGCCGGCGTTGGTTGTATGAAAACTGGCCGGCGTAAACTTCTTTCGCTTTTGTGGCTGGCTCCCCTATAATTTTTGCTCATTTCCGAATCGTGAGTAATCATCCCCATGCGCTCCCAAGCCGCATCTGTCAGCCCCGGTGAAATTTGGGGGCATGCCGTTGCCAACATTACCCCGTCAGCCATGCCCGCTGTGACTATTTCGCTAGTGGCCATGCACAGCGGCAATTTTACCTGGCTGGCCTATAGTGTCATCGGCTTATTGATGTTGCTGGTGGCTGTGCAAATTGGCATTCTTGCCCGGCATTTTCCTTCTCCCGGCTCCCTGTTTTTTTATCTCGGCAAGGCCTTACATCCCATCGCCGGCATGGTGGCAGGTTTTGTCATGATTACCGGTTATTTCGGTGCTCTGGCAGCCGCCCCGCTGTTGGGAGGATTGTTCCTGGAGCAGGCGCTGGCATTCTTATGGCCGGTTCAGGGTATCGGCTGGATTGCGGTGATCGCTCTGCTTTATCTACTCGTTGCCTGGCGGCTGGCACGGCGCGGGATTGAAATTTCCGCCCGTTGGGGGCTGTGGGTCGAGATTTTTTCGATCGCCTGCATTGTCCTCATCGCCGCCTTCACCCTGGGACATTATGGCTGGCGCGACCCCCATCAATGGGATTTTTCGCAACTACAGCAAGGCCCGTTTACCCAGGCGTTGATTTTATCCCTGTTGGCTTATGGCGGCTTTGAAACAGCGGGCAATCTCGCCGGAGAAACCCGGGCGGCCCGCACCGCCATCCCCAAGGTGATGCTGTTTTCCGTGGGCATGGTGGGGATCTTTTTTGTAGCCATGGCCTATATCGAAATTCTCGCTTTTTCCCATATTCCTTCGGCTATTGGCAACAGCCCGGCACCACTCAACCGCATAGCCGAGGCCATTGGCAAACCCTGGCTGGGCATCTTCTCGGACTTAGCCATGGCTACCGCCGCTTTTTCCGCAACCATTGCCACCCTCAACAGCATTTCCCGGATTTTATTCAGTATGGCCGGGCATCAGGTCATCAGCCCTTATCTGCATTTTCGCCACCCGCTGCACCATACGCCGACCCGCGCCCTGGGCTTGTTGGCCCTGCTGGTCATTACCAGTACGATAGTAGTCAGCATTGCCCAGTTTTCGATATTGTCCGTTGTGGGGACGTTTGGCACTTTTACCGGACTGGCTTTTCTGCTGATTTATAGCCTTGCCAACATTGCCACGCCGCTGTTTTTGTTTCGTCAGCAACACTCCTGGCGCTGGTTGAGCCTGATAATTTCCGGGATTTCCCTGCCGCTCCTGCTGAAAGTTTTGCAAGTAAGTTTATGGCCTTTACCAACCGGGGGAGAAGGTGTTGCCAGCGTGCTTTTTGTGCTGTTGGTGATCATCATATTTATCCGGGGTTTGCTATGGGCACGCTACCAACCCCGGAAACTGCATCAAATCATCGACGTGGTCGATGAATAAACTTATTTCACTTCCGCTACTTTTGCCCGATTTTCAGCGGTATCAGGGAGTTTGTGCATTTCCAGAAAAATATTTCCGGCATGCAGTCCGTACCAGGTCACATCGGTATGATCCATGACCGTATTCGGAGTAATCATATACATCCAGTCATTGGCATGGAGGTTATAAAAGGTTTTGCCCACCGGTTGGCGCACATCGTAGGACCAGTGCAGAGCGAAACCAAAGGCATCTCCAGAAGCTTTGGCCACATTGCCGGCTGAACCTTCGGCACTACCCACAAAATGATGGTTACTGGTTTCAGTCAGATGCCAAACCCGTTGTTGATAGGTTTTTTTGCCGGCGGCATCAAAATAGGTGAAATTTTCCACCAGAGTACCCTGATTACCTTGCCAGGTACCCATCATGCGCACCACAAAACGATTAACGACCTTTCCTGAACGATTTTCAAATACGCCCTGGGCCATCAGGGGGCCATTAAAAAAGGTCTTCAGATCGAACTTTGGCCGACTTTGCGCATATTCCTGGGGCTGCGTCGCGCAACCGGCCAAGGCCATGACCAATGATAAACCGACTATTTGCTGTATTTTATTCATGATAACCTCCCAATAATGGAACTAAAGAATTCCGACCCTCTACGGACCAGACACCCATGAGAATAATGGCCAATATTTTGATCAGTGCTGGCACCAGCGCATAACAAAAAGATAAAGCCCAAAGATCTTGTCCTGCCGAATAGCCCAAGCCTTGCAATAATGGCAATATCAAGCCGGCCCCCAAAGCGGTGGCTGCCTTACCTACCCAATTGAACAAACCGAAATAACTTCCCGGACGACTGCGCTTATCCTGGTCGCTGTGGTCGGCCAGAAGACTCGGTGGCAGAGCCTGATCAGCTCCCAGAGTCAGCCCTGTCAGCACGCAAATCAGGGCATAGGGCCAAACATCACCCGAGCGAAGAAAAAAAGCACCTAAAAATGCCAGGATGGCGACGAACATCGACAGGCGCCAGGCCAAACTTTTACTGAAACGTCCCGATAGCCATAACCATAAAGGCATGCCTAATGCTCCCGAAAGAAAATAGGCTAACAGAAACAGAGGGGCCAGCGAGTGTGCGCCGAGTATTTCATCCACAAAAAAGAAAAAGAGCGTTCCGGCTACGGTATTGGCGGATTGTGAAAGCAAATAAATAATCAGTAGGTGCCGTAATGGCTTATGCTTCAGCGCTGCAAAAAAGCCCCACCAGGGGAGTCTTTCACCAACGACCGGGCGCTGCATGCCGGGTTTTTGCAAAGGCAGCACGGCCAGTACCAAAAACAGGGCAAAAATACCCGCAAATATTTCCAGGCCATGCACTCTGCCCCATTGCTGCATCAACAGATCCGGCAGGGCAGCAGCCAGCAGTACGCCCACCAAGGCTCCCGCCTCACGACTGGTGGTGAGCCAGGTCCGGCCATTGTAATCCCGGGATAATTCTGCTCCCAAAGCCTGATAGTTGACGCTGGTAACACTGAAAAACAGATAAAAAATGATCAACGAGAAAGACAGACTGAGCCAGATCATTCCCGGCCACGGATTGAAAAGTCCGTAAAAACCCAGAATCATCCCCGGTATACCCAGGAGAATCAGCACCCGGCGCCCTTGATGATGTTCTGCCCAACGGTCACTCCAAAGTCCGATCAGCGGGTCCTGTAGGGCGTCGAGCAAACGTACCGCCAGCAAAATGACACCCAGTAAACTCAGAGAAAGGCCAAAATTTTTGGCATACAGATGGGGAATCAGCAAATAAACCGGCAGTGCGCCAAAAGCCAGCGGCATTCCCAATGGCGCATAAAGCAGGAGAGTTTTGAAGGAAGGAACATCCTGCCGCTGAACTTTATTCATGCCTGCCCAGCAGATTTTTCCGCAAGCCCTGCACCTGGGTCCGGGGACTCAGCCAGATGGCAAAAAAGTCCGGACAGAATTGCGGATCATTAATTTTGCTGTGCAGAATGCCATTATAATAAAAAGCAGTATATTTTCCGGGCACGCATAAACCCACAATCTGATCCCCGGATTTCACGTCCGGAAAGGCGTTTTTCAGGTCCGTCTGAAATCGGGTCAATTGCGCAGGACTCAGACCGTCCAGCCGACGCATTTCTTTCAGCGAAGTTTTTACCAGTTCGTGACTGCTGAAGCTCCGCTCATAGTCTATTCCCAATGCAAATGGCTGGGTCGGCGTGTAATCACTGCCGCTCACCCAGAGTGCCGCATTATAGACGTTGAAAAATAACCAGTTCAGATGTCCTGCGCCCAACAAATGCAAATCAGGCTCGGCGGTTTTCACCGCCGCCGGCAAGGACACCTGGGGCGGTTTTGCCCAGGCCAGCGGACTGAGCAACAATAGCCACAAAAAAATGAGTAGCTTAGCCATGGGACAACGTCACCTGAGTCAGATCAATTTCACTCTCGGCAAAACCCGCCTCGCAGTACATCAGATAAAAACGCCACATTCTGCGAAAAACCGGGTCATAACCAAGCGCCTCAATGGCTTCTTCCTGCCTGTCAAATTGCTGTCGCCATAGCTGTAAGGTCCGTGCATAGTCCTGACCAAAGTCTTTGCGTTCAATCATCTGCAAACCTGCAGCACGGATTTCTGCCAGAAGTCGCGCCGGCGCCGGCAGCATACCCCCGGGGAAGACATAATGCCTGATAAAATCAGAGCTTTTCTGGTAAGCGGAAAAGCGTTCGTCGGCAATGGTAATACTCTGGATCAGGGCTCGCCCGCCGCGTCGCAACAACTGCCGAAGTTGCTGAAAATAACTGGGCCACCACTCAGCCCCTACGGCTTCGAGCATTTCGATCGAGACAATGCCATCGTAATGGCCCTGCATGTCGCGATAATCCGTCAGAGAAAACTCCGTGAAATGATCCAGTCCCTTGCGATTTAAACGCTCCCGGGCAAAAGCCAACTGCTCGGTGGATAGGGTGATACCATGGACAAAATATCCGCAGCGCGCTGCATATTCGGCAAAACCACCCCAACCACAGCCAATTTCCAGAATCCGCGCTCCCGGAGCCAGATTCAATGCATTCAAGGCGCGGGCATATTTTTTTTCCTGGGCAGCCTCCAGACTCAGGGCATCTTCTCCATCATAGAGAGCGCTGGAATAGGTCATGCTGTTATCCAGCCAGAGCTGATAAAAATCATTGCCCAGATCATAGTGGAAAGCGATATTACGGCGGCTACCTCGCCGGGTATTGGCGCGTAGCAAACGATTCAAAAGAGTAAATATCAGTCGCCGGGACCATGAACCTTCAACATATTTTTCGACCATAGCCCGATTGGCAATGGCCAGACGCAGCAAGGCGACCGGATCACTGCTCTCCCACAAGCCTTCCATGTATCCGCGACCAAAGGCGATATCTCCATCCCGAGCCAAGCACGATAAAATGCGCCAGTCATGAATGACCCAATCGGCGTGCAGGCCCGATTCTGTCCCCTGAAACTGCATGATCTCCCCTTCCGGGGTTTTCAGAGTCAACTGTCCGCAACCCATTCCTTCCAGCATTTTCAGCAAGGTCTGTGCAGAACGGGGCAGCCTGTTCACAGGAACGCGGCGATTATCAAACACGGTGCTCATAAACTGATCTCCTGCTGCGGGGGTTCCGGTTTTTTGTGAAAGGGGATATGGGCACGCCAGAGCCTCAGAGCCTGCCAGTGAATAAAAAAGACCACGGAAAAAGTCATGAAGGGCTGTCGCAACACCGCTCTCCATACCTTGGGCAAACTCAGCGTCTGCCGGTTTCCCGCTATCCGGGTAAGCAAACAGGGTTCGCCAGCCGCATCCAGATAATGAATATCCGCATGAAAACTCTGTTCTTGCAGGCGAAACCGAAAACGGTATTGCCCTTCTACAGGTAAAAACGGTGATACATGGAAGGCTTTGTCCGCTGTCAACCAGTCTCCCTGCCCAATAATCCGGCGATCTGCGTGGGCGAGCAGATAACTATGGTGCTCGCCAAAAGTATTATTGACCTCTGCCAGCACCCCGCGAATCTGGTCGTTTTCATCCAGTCCCAACCAAAAACTGACTGGATTGAATACATAGCCCCAAAGACGTGGGTAGGTAACCAGCACATAGCGGCTGGCAGGAATCTGCTGCTCGGCAAAGCATCCCTGAATCCAGGGCAGCAAAGCAGAGCCGTCCCGGGGACCGTGATCACGATTATAAAAACGCAGGGGACTGAAGCGAGAAAGCACCTTTTGCAAAAGGGGCAGCGCATCCAGATCGAAGCAAATGCTGAACGTGCGATAATGAAAAGCAGGACGCGGGGGTTGCAGGCGCCGGTGCATGACCCGCCCCAACAAAAGTCCACCTGTTAACGTAGGGCGTGTTCTGGGCATATTTCCATCCGGGGTTCAGAAACGGAACTCTCCTGTTGCTGCCAGGCCGCACGAATACCCATGCGATTGGCGACTTCTACCGCACTGCGCAGGCCATCCTCGTGAAACCCATGACCCAGCCAGGCGCCACAAAACCAGAGTCCATCAGCGCCCTGTAGACGGCGGATGGCTTCCTGACCCGCCAGCGCTCCGTGATCAAAAACCGGATGGGCGTAATGAAACTGTGCCCAGGTTTTTTCGGGATCCGGTGCTTGTTGCGGATTCAAGGTCACCATTACCGGTGTAGTGAAAGGCAAAGGCTGCAACTGGTTGATCAGGTAAGTAACTGCTACAGAACGCTGAGCATCAGCAACACCCTCTTCGTGAAAATTCCAGGCCGCCCAGGCCTTGCGGCGTTTGGGTAAAAAGTGTTCATCCCCATGCAGATACGCGATGTTGTCCTGATACTGGCAATGCGCCAGCGCCGCTTTCTGGGCAGGCCAGTGCTCGCCGAGCAACCCCCTGGCTTGATCCCCATGTAATGCACAGATGACCTGATCAAAGTGCTCTTCCCGGCCGCCAGCGTACTGAACCAAGACGCCGCCCTGACGATCGGGGCGTAAAGCTTCCACCGGCGTATTCAAACGCAGATCCGGCAGATCCCGGATGATACGCTGCACATATTCACGCCCTCCGCCCAGCACCGTTCGCCATTGCGGACGATTAAAAATCTGCAAAAGCCCATGATTGCGATAAAACGTCAGGATAGACCGCGCCGGATAAGCTAACATGGTCCCGGTCGGACACGACCAGATGGCGGCGGCCATGGGCAGCAGGTAGGCGCTCCTGAACCACTCACCGTAAGCCCCCCTTTCCAGAAACTCTCCCAGAGTGATGTCCGCATCGCTCTGATTCAACCAGGCCAGGGCTGCGCGGTTGAAGCGGAGAATGTCCTTGAGCATGCCCCAGAATGCGGGACGCAAGGCATTTCTTTTTTGCGCAAAAAGGGTACCGAGACTGGAGCCGCACCACTCCAGATTCAGTGCCGGAAGGCGCACGCTGAGCGACATATCGCTGGCGGTCCAGGGTACATCCAGCTCGGCGAAAAGCCCCAGCAGATGGGGATAGGTGCGATCATTGAATACCAGAAACCCCGTATCCACCGGTGCCGACAGCCCCTGTTGCTGCACATCCACCGTATGAGTATGGCCTCCGGCATAATCTGCGGCCTCAAAAACAGTCAGTTCATGGGTTTTCCGTAATATCCAGGCCGCCCCCAGACCGGAAATGCCTGCCCCAATGATGGCAATGCGCATAAATCTCCTTTGTACATTGTTTTTAAATGTACACTACAACAATATATTTTGTACGAATATTCCAGGATGTCGGCTGAGCAGCATGCTGAACGCCTTGATCAAATACACAAGCCTCCAAGCGCAGCATACAACACCCCATGGCAGAGCAAAACCAGGGGGAACCAACAATATTAATAGATACGTAAATTCCTCGCCTGCGGATGCAAAACGCATAAGAAGGAGGATTGCACCTCAAACTATTTAGACATATTGTACTATACAATTTCTCATTTTGTATAAGGCAGTTCAATGGTACAACGTATCATGGAAGAAAAAATCTGTGTGATTTGTCATCGCTCCTTCACCTGGCGCAAACGCTGGCGACGCTGCTGGGATGAAGTACTGTACTGCTCTGCCGCCTGTCGAAAACAAAAGCGTTCAGCCAGGAATCCGACCGATGCCCGATCCTGAGCGTATCATTCGTCACCTCGTCGTCATTCTCGGCGATCATCTGGATCCCGAGAGCGCGGTTCTCACAGATTTTGATCCGGAACAAGATTGCTGCTGGATGGCTGAAGTACCTGAAGAATCCACCGTCGTCTGGTCCCATAAAGCCCGCATCACCCTTTTTCTCAGTGCCATGCGCCATCATGCGGAAAGCTTGCGGCAAAGGGGATTTCCTCTGGAATATCTGACTCTGGGCAGCCACCCCTACCAGAGCCTGGCGGAAGCATTGGACGACACCTTGCAGCGCTGGCAACCGCAGCAGATCATCAGCCTGCGACCGGGTACCTGGCAGTTACGCGAAACTCTGCGCACTTGTGCCGAGCGACGGGGAATTCCCTGGCAGGAACGCCGCCATCACAATTTTCTATTTTCGATTTCCGAATTTGCCGAATGGGCAAAATCCTACCGGCAGCTGCGTCTGGAATTCTGGTATCGTTATGCTCGCCAGAAAACCGGCATCCTCATGGAAAATAGTCAACCGGTTGGCGGACGCTGGAATTATGATCAGGAGAACCGTCAGCGCCCCGGCCCCCAGGGTCCGGGCTGGATTCCTGAACCACTGAGTTTTCCGCCGGATGCGATAACCCTTGAGGTGATGGCGCAAATCGACGCGCAGTTTGCTAAGCATCCAGGCAGCCTCGCACACTTTGACTGGCCGGTGACTCCCCAGGAAGCAGAAGCGGCGCTGCAGGACTTTATCGATCAGCGTCTGGCCTCATTTGGTCCCTTGCAAGACGCTTTCTGGCCCGATCAGGTCTGGCTTTATCACTCACGACTCTCCGCCGCCATGAATCTGGGACTGCTCCGCGCCGAAACTGTTGTCCGGGCAGTAGCGCAAGCCTTTCATGCGGGTCGTGTGCCAATTGCCTCAGCAGAAGGATTCATCCGCCAGGTGCTGGGCTGGCGTGAGTACGTGCATGGCCTGTACTGGCTGCAGATGCCGGACTGGCTGGAGCAGAATGTTCTGCAAGCCCACCAGCCACTGCCGGACTTCTACTGGACCGGGGCAACCGATATGGCCTGCCTGAAAGACACCATAAGACGCACTCTTCGCCATGGCTATGCCCACCACATTGAACGCCTGATGGTTACCGGCCTGTTTGCCCTGTTGCTGGGTGTGGAACCGCAGGCTGTTCATCGCTGGTTTCTGGCCATTTACGTCGATGCGGTGGAATGGGTGGAACTTCCCAATGTGTTGGGCATGTCCCAATATGCCGATGGTGGCTGGATGGCTTCCAAACCCTATGTAGCGAGCGGCAACTATTTACAAAAAATGGGCGGACATTGTCAGGGCTGCGCCTATCAGCCCAAATTGGCCACGGGTGAAAAAGCCTGCCCGTTTACGGTGCTGTACTGGGATTTTCTGCAGACCCACGAAGAAAGATTTCGAGCACATCCGCGTACGGCCCTGCAATGGAAGCATCTGGATCGTTTGTCTAACGACCAGCTAGCCAATATTCGGGAGCAGGCCCAGACCATCCGTCACAATCTGCAGCAGGGCCGGGCAACCACTCTGAATCAGGTGCATCCAGACGCGCAGATTTCGCGTACTCTGGAATAAGTCTATTAGCGAGGTCAGCGATGGCAGATATCATTCCCATTTCCGTTAGTTTATCGTCCAACCCGGTACGGGAGTCTCCGGCGGATTTTCCGGTATACGCCAAAATTCTGCACCTGGGATTGGTGCTGAGCGTCACCTTTGAACTGTGGAACAGTCTGGCGGCGCTCTGGTTTGCTGACTTCACCTGGTTTCCACTGCATGTCCTGGCAGGTTTGATTCTGACCGGCTGGCTGGTCCTGACCTGGCTGACCTATCTGCTGACTCCCTGGGGGCGGCATCTGCTGGGCACCTGGTTTTCGTGGCGCATGCCCCGGGCTGTCGCTCAAGATATGGCTCGGCTATTGCGTGGCCGGTTACCCAGTCATGGCGTACAGCCGGGATTATCAAGTCTCTGGCAAGCCATTTTCTTCGTCGGTGTCAGCGTGGTGACCTTTGGGGGTTTTATAGGCTGGCTGGTCTTGCGTGGCAATTTGCATCTCCCTGGAGGCGCTCAGCTTGGACTCACCCTTATGCGTCTGGGTACTCCCCTGTTAGCCTATTTATGGATCGGCCATGTGTTCATGGCCTTTTATCATGCACTGCGCGGCGATGCCCTTTGGCGCATATTTGCCGTCTGGAAAAGAGGATAAAATCATGTCAATCAATCGTCGTGCATTTTTACGTTCAGCGGGTGGACTACTCCTGGCTGGCAGCGCCGGGGGGCTGGTATATCCAGCCATGGCCTGGGCCGATACCAAAATTCCGGTTTTTCCCGAGTACTACACCTACACGGGGTCTTACCCTGAAATCAATCCCGACGCCTACCGCCTGCAAACCACCGGGCTCATCCATAAACCGCAGGTATTCACCCTGCCGGATCTCTATCAACTCGGTAAGGATCAGGAAATCGAAACCTTTCATTGCGTCACCGGCTGGATCGTCAACAATGTCCACTGGCAAGGCATCGCCCTGTCGCGCTTCCTGAGCCTTCTGGAACCTCAACCCTCAGCCCGGTATGTGGCCTTCTACAGTGCCGATGGCGTGTATGTCGATAGCCTCACTCTCGACCAGGCCCGGGCGCCCGGCGTCATCCTCGCCACCCACATTTCCGGTCAACCCCTGCTTCGCAAGGGCGGATACCCCCTGCGTCTGCTGGTGCCGCAAATGTATGGTTACAAAAGCGTCAAATGGGTCAACCGGATTGTGCTGGACAGTACACGGCCCCAGGGCACCTGGGAAAAAGACGGTTATGCCAATAATGCTTACATCAAAAAAGGTTTTAGCTTTATGGATCTACTTTAGGTAGCGGCGGCCAATCCACAGAATCACCAAGCCCAGTACAAACAAAATGGCTCCGCGCACAATCCAGATCGTTTCGTTGATCATGAAACTGCTTTTGGGGTAGGGGAAAATACCTGTCCCCTGCAAAAAGAACAGCAACCCCGAAAGCAATACCAAAATACCCACAAAATTAAGTACTAGAAAAGCTGCCTTGCGCATGGGTATATCCTCAAATGATTTCAAGCTTTCGGCAGGGTCACGCCACTTTGCCCCTGGTATTTACCGCCCCGATCCGCGTAGGAAACCTCGCAGACTTCGTCGGATTCCAGGAACAGCACCTGGGCGACGCCCTCATGGGCATATATTTTGGCGGGTAAGGGCGTGGTGTTGGAGAACTCCAAAGTGACGTAACCCTCCCATTCCGGCTCGAAAGGCGTCACATTGACGATAATGCCACAACGCGCATAGGTGCTTTTACCGAGACAAATGGTCAGCACATTACGCGGGATGCGGAAATACTCCACAGTACGCGCCAGCGCAAAGGAATTGGGGGGAATGATGCAGGTATCGCCGCTGAAATCCACAAAGGAATCTTCACTGAAATTTTTGGGATCTACAATGGCACTGCGGACATTGGTAAACACCTTGAACTCCCCGGCACAGCGAATATCGTAGCCATAGGAAGACAGCCCATAGGAAATGATGGGACTGCCCTCGACATGTCGCACCTGACGGGGAGAGAAAGGGTCAATCATGCCCTCGTGTTCGGCCATGTGGCGAATCCAGCGATCGGATTTGATACTCATCTCAGCGGTTCTGCACGACAATATTGGGGAATTTATGGCTGTGATCCACTGCCTGATTAGCCACCCGTCCGGCTACATGACGGGCCAGCTCGATGTAGATCTTGGCCAGACGTGAATCCGGGTGTGCCACCACCGTGGGTGCCCCGTTATCCGCCTCACTGCGAATGCTGCGATCCAGGGGAATGGCACCAAGAAATTCTACCCCATCCTGCTCGGCCATGGCCGCGCCGCCGCCATGCCCGAATATGTCATCCTCATTGCCACATTTCGGACAGATATAGAAGCTCATATTCTCAATAACACCGAGAATGGGCACGCCTACCTTCTCAAACATTTTCAGCCCCTTGCGAGCATCCAGCAGGGCAATGTCCTGAGGCGTGGTCACAATTACCGCTCCGGAAACCGGTACCTTCTGGGCCAGGGTCAGCTGGGTATCGCCAGTACCCGGTGGCAAATCAATCACCAGATAATCCAGCTCGCCCCAGCGCGTATCCGACAGCAATTGTTCCAGGGCCTGCATGACCATGGGCCCACGCCAGACCATCGGAGTTTCTTCATCGATGAGGAAACCGATGGACATGGCCTTGATGCCATGCCCTTCCATCGGTTCCATTTTTTTGCCGTCCTTACTGGTGGGTTTGCCGGAAATACCGAGCATGCGCGGCTGACTGGGGCCATAAATATCGGCATCCAGCATGCCCACTCGCGCCCCTTCCCTGGCCAGGGCCAGGGCCAGATTCACCGAGGTCGTCGATTTCCCGACCCCGCCCTTGCCCGAAGCCACGGCGATGATATTGCGCACCCCTTCCATCAATTTGACGCCACGCTGCACCTGATGGGTGACAATGCGATGACCCACCGTAACCTCAACCTGCTGGTTGTGGTCATTTTGAATCTGCCGCGCCACATCCTGACTCAGACCGATGGCCACCCCGGCGCTGGGGTAAGGGAGTTCGATCCGGATCTGCTTTCCGTCCACACTTTTCAGCACTCCGGCCCGGGCGAGGTTTTTACCCAGATAAGGGTCTTCCATCGCCTGCAATGACTGCTCTACCTGTTCCCGTGTCAATCCCGCCATGATTGTCCTCATCCCCGGCATCCAAAGTTGCCGTCATCTTAACCGGTGTATCCGCAAAAATCCGTTTTAATTACGGTGAGTCAGCGCGGGACCTCGGCACTGATCACCACTTCGTGGCGCTCCAGACCGCCCCCTTCCCCAAAAGCTTCCTTGGGCAGCGGGTTGGCATGGGCCGCGCGGAAGTCGTCACTTTTCATCCAGGCCTCAAAAGCCGCCTGATCCACCCAGTGGGTCAGGACCACATACACGCCATCATCATTGACCGGGCGCAAAATTTCCATGCGTACAAAGCCCGGCTGTTTATCCACTTCACCGGCCCGCTTTTGGAAACGTGCTTCAAATTCGGCCCGATATTCAGCTTTAACAGGTACCCGATTCGCGACCACATATTGCATGATAAAAGCTCCTCGTTCACTCAGTCGGAAAAAGGCAGGACTGGCCCCTGCTTCAAGCCAAGTACATCCTGCATGTCGTAAAATCCCGGTACTTGCTGAGATAACCAGTGCGCTGCCCGCAGGGCTCCCTCAGCAAAATTCAGGCGGCTGGCGGCGCGATGGGTCAATTCCAGGCGCTCCCCCGCGCCCGCCAGCCATACCGTATGCTCACCCACTACATCGGCGCCCCGCAGAGTGGCAAAGCCGATGCTGCCATCTTGGCGCGGGCCGCTGATGGCATTGCGATCCATGCAAGCCACCTCTTCCAGCACCACGCCCCGCCCCTGGGCCACCGCACGCCCCAGAGCCAGGGCGGTTCCCGAAGGCGCGTCCACCTTGTGACGATGGTGGGCTTCGACAATTTCAGCATCGTAACCCTCACCCAGCACCCGGGTGATGGCCGGGAGAAAGGCCAGGAGTACATTGACGCCCACGCTCATGTTCGGCGCCAGCAACAAGGGAATGTGTTGGCTGGCGGCCTTGAGGGTGTCCTGCTGCTCGGGTAAAAACCCTGTCGTCCCGATGACCATGGGCGTTTTGTGCTGCAGACAAGTCGTCACATGCGCTAGAGCCGCTGCCACCGGACCGAACTCGATGACCACATCCACCTGCGCGATTGCCGCCGCCAGATCTGCCGTTACCGGCACCCCCAGCGGCTGTACGCCAGCCAGTTGCCCGGCATCCTGCCCCAGATAGGCAGCACCCGAACGACCAATGGCGGCAGTCACTTGCAGATCATTGCGCGCCACTGCCGCCTGAATCAGCGCCCGTCCCATCCGACCCGAGGCGGCGGTAATGGCCAGACGCGTGGACTGAGGCATCAGAGTCCCATCCGGTCAAAAAAGTCTTTGGCCTTGTTCCACCAGCTTTCCTGCTGGGGATGCTGGGTCTGATCGCCGGTAGTACTGGCGAATTCTTCAAGCAGTTCTTTTTGCCGTGCCGACAAATGGACAGGCACCTCCACCTGCAGACGACAATGGAGATCACCATGCAATTTGCTGCGGACCCCCTTGACACCCTTGCCGCGCAGACGGAAAACCATACCCGACTGGGTTCCCGGAGCAATCTGGATTTTCGCCCGACCGGTCAGGGTGGGGACTTCCAGCTCACCGCCCATGGCCATGGTGGTAAAGCTCACCGGGACCGCACAATGCAGATCATCGCCATCGCGCTCAAACAGGCTGTGGGGCTGCACCCGCACCTGAATATACAAATCTCCCGCCGGCGCGCCCCGTTCTCCGGCTTCGCCTTCACCATTCAGGCGAATACGGTCACCGGTATCCACCCCGGCCGGTACCTTGACTTCCAGATCCCGGGTTTTGCGCACCCTGCCGTGCCCCTGACAGGCCGTGCAGGGATCCTTGATGGTCTTGCCGCTGCCATTACACTGGGGACAGGGACGAGTCACCGAGAAAAAGCCCTGGACCATACGTACCTGCCCACGACCACCGCAGGTACTGCAATCTTCCACCTTGCTGCCGGGTTTGGCACCACTCCCATGACAAACTTCGCAGGGAGCTGAACTGGGAATCTGGATGGTGACGGTCTTGCCCAGCGCGGCTTCTTCAAGTGTCAGATCCAGTTCATAGCGCAAATCCGAACCACGCCCCGAATCCTGGGCGCGCCCGCCGCCAAAAGCCTGCTCGAACAAATCGCCGAAAATATCGCCGAAGCCTCCACCACCGCCGCCGAAACCGCCAAAGCCGCCGCCAAAACCGGCACCTGGTCCGCCACCGCCCTGCACACCTGCATGCCCGAAGCGATCATAAGCCTGTCGCTTGGAGGGGTCGGACAACACCTCGTAGGCTTCGCTGATTTCCTTGAAGCGATCTTCCGCGCTGGGATCATCGGGATTGCGGTCGGGATGATAACGCATGGCCAGACGACGGTAGGATTTTTTGATTTCCCCATCGTCTGCCGTGCGCGTAATTTCCAAAATTTCGTAATAATCGCGTGTAGCCATTTTTTATCCTGAAACAGGCAAGGGGACAGGATACCAGATCCTGCCCCCTTATCACCAAAGTCTGAATTACTTCTTGTCGACTTCTTCAAACTCCGCATCGACCACATCATCGGCCTTGGCCTGACCTTCACCGGCCCCGGCAGCACCGGGCTCGGCCTGACTACCCGCCGCACTCTGCAGCAGTGTGGACATGGCCGCCATCAAGGTAGCGACCGCACTTTTGATAGCCTCGGCATCTTCACCCTTGAGCGCCGATTCCACTGCCGCAATAGCTTCAGTGACCTTGGCCTTATCTGCTTCGGGAGCGGACGCCTGCTCATTCAGGGCTTTGCGGGCGCCGTGGATGCTGGCATCGGCTTCATTCCGGGCTTCAATCAAAGCCCGCGCCTTCTTGTCATCGGCCGCATGGGCTTCGGCCTCGGCGATCATCCGCTTGATTTCCTCCTCAGAAAGGCCGGAACCGGCAGTAATCTTGATGGACTGTTCCTTGCCGGTCTGATTGTCCTTGGCCGACACATGCAGAATGCCATTGGCGTCGATATCAAAAGTCACTTCGATCTGCGGCATACCCCGGGGAGCCGGAGGAATATCGGCCAGATCAAAACGCGCCAGGGACTTGTTATCCCGGGCCAGTTCTCGCTCACCCTGCAACACATGCACCGTCACTGCCGACTGGTTGTCTTCCGCCGTGGAAAACACCTGGGACTTGCGGGTCGGGATGGTGGTGTTCTTTTCGATCAGCTTGGTCATCACGCCACCCAGGGTTTCGATACCCAGGGAAAGGGGCGTCACGTCCATAAGCAACACGTCTTTTTTGTCTCCGGACAATACCGCGCCCTGAATGGCCGCACCAATGGCCACCGCTTCATCGGGATTGACATCCTTGCGCGGCTCCTGACCAAAAAAGTCCTTGACCTTCTCCTGCACCTTGGGCATCCGGCTCTGACCACCGACCAGAATCACGTCGGTCACCTGACTGGTGGACAGATTGGCATCCTTCATGGCCACCCGGCAGGGAGCCATACTGCGATCGATAATGTCTTCCACCAGAGATTCCAGCTTGGCCCGGGTCAGCTTCATGTTCAGGTGCTTGGGACCACTCTGGTCGGCGGTGATGAAGGGCAGGTTGACGTCGGTCTGCTGGGAGGAAGACAGTTCGATTTTGGCTTTTTCCGCTGCTTCCTTGAGCCGCTGCATGGCCAGACGATCATTGCGCAGGTCAATTCCGGCCTCGGCTTTGAACGAATCCGCCAGGTAATTGATGATGCGGTTATCAAAGTCGCCGCCACCCAGGAAAGTATCCCCGTTGGTGGACAATACCTCGAACTGGTGTTCGCCATCCATTTCCGCAATTTCGATGATGGACACGTCAAAAGTACCACCACCCAGGTCATATACCGCGATTTTGCTGTCTCCGGGCTTTTTGTCTTCGCCAAAAGCCAGGGCGGCTGCGGTCGGCTCATTGATGATGCGCTTCACTTCCAGGCCGGCAATACGACCCGCATCCTTAGTAGCCTGGCGCTGGGCATCGTTGAAATAAGCCGGCACCGTAATCACTGCTTCGCTGACCGTTTCACCCAGATAGTCTTCTGCGGTTTTTTTCATTTTCTGCAGAATGAAGGCGGACACCTGCTGCGCAGAATATTTTTTGTCACGCACCTCCACCCAGGCATCGCCATTTTCGGCCTTCACGACCTTGTAGGGGACATGCTTCAGATCTTTCTGCACTTCGGCATCGTCATACTTGCGGCCGATCAGTCGCTTCACTTCATAAATGGTGTTTTCCGGGTTGGTGACCGCCTGGCGTTTTGCCGCTTCACCCACCAGCACCTCACCGTCTTCGGTGATGGCCACAATGGAAGGGGTGGTGCGCTTGCCTTCGCTGTTTTCGATGACCTTGACCTTGTCGCCTTCCATCACCGCGACACAGGAATTGGTGGTCCCTAAATCGATGCCGATTACCTTAGCCATTATCTATTCTCCTGAATCAATCAATTTATAGTGTGTGGATCGTTATGATGCCGCTTTGGGTGCCTTGGATACCGAAACCATGGCCGGCCGCAACAGACGGTCATGCATGAGATAGCCTTTCTGATGTACGGCAAGAATCCGGTTGGCATCCCCTTCTGCTTCCACCATGGCTATGGCTTGATGCAAATGTGGATCAAAACGCCCTTCGTCCATTTCTATGGGGGCGATACCGGCTTTTCCCAAGGCCTGGGCAAAAAGGGTCAGGGTATTTTCGATGCCCTGGCGGAATTGGGTAATCGCCTCATCGCCATCCAGAGGCGTCGCCAGCGCCAGTTCCAGACTATCGATGACCGGCAGCAGTTCTCTGGCAAAGCGGTCAACGGCATAGTTGCGCGCATCTTCTATCTGTTTTTCCGAACGCTTGCGCTGGTTTTCGGCATCGGCCAACGCCCGCAGATAATCGTTGCGGTAGGCTTCCGCCTTTTCTTCCCAGTTGACGGTATCCGAAGCCGTTTCGGCGTTTTCTGCCACTTCCGCTTCTTCCGAAGCCTCTGAAGAGGACACGGGTTTTTCTTCTTCACTCATGCGCAATTTTCTCCTGACTCGTTGGGTTTTCCACCATATGGGGAAAAGCCGGAAATTTTTCAAGTCGCCGCAATCAAGATTGTGATAAAGCGCGACCGAGCAGGTGGGCAGTGCCGTCCACCAGCGGAATGATTTGTTGATAGGGCATCCGCATCGGCCCGATCACCCCAAGCACACCCAGCACTTCACCGTCCACCACGTAAGGGGCAGACACCACACTGCAATCACTCAAGGGCGCAAAGCCGGACTCCTCACCAATAAACAAGCGCACTTCACTGCCGCGCATACTGCCGTCCAGCAGATGCACCAGATCGCGCTTCTGGCGTACGGCATTGAGCAGTTCACGCAGGCGCTCACTCCCGGCCAGTTCAGGCAGGTCCAGCAACTGAAATTCGCCTTCAATCAGCATCCGCTGCTGGTCTTCTTCGAGCATTTCCTCACCCAGTTCCATGGCGCTGCGCAGGATGCGGTCCATCTCGTGGCGGGATTGCTGCAAATCCCGCTGCAGTTGCTGAATGACCTC
>NZ_JABBOU010000179.1 GCF_018853465.1 Acidithiobacillus montserratensis | reverse complement strand
ATTTGCGGCGTCACATCCTGCACCTCGACACCCAGATACCCGAACTGAATGGGCTTGTGATCCTTGAAATCCTGGACCACGCGCATCACGGTATTGATGGGAATGGAGAATGACAGCCCCATGTAGCCGCCGCTGTTGGTATAAATCTGGTCGTTGATGCCGATGACCTGGCCTTTCATATTGAACAGCGGCCCGCCGGAGTTGCCGGGATTGATGGGCACATCACTCTGAATGAAAGGAATATATTCATCATCGGGCAGCGGCCGGTTCATGGCGCTGACCACGCCCTGAGTGACGGTATTGTAAAAGCCGAAGGGCGCACCCACTGC
>NZ_JABBOU010000178.1 GCF_018853465.1 Acidithiobacillus montserratensis | reverse complement strand
TTGCCAGACGGCATGCTCTTCCGCCCACTGCGCCTTGAGCCGCCCCAATGCCGCCGGGGAAAGCCCCTTGGCCTCTTCGCCCAGAAGAATAGAAAGCGCTTCCTGCAGATGACCGGGCGATACCCCATGCAGATACAGCCAGGGGACCGTGGCCGCTACCGTTCGGGATTTCCGCACATACGGGGGTACCAATGCCGAATGGAACTTCACCCCCGAACCCGAGCGGTCCCGTA
>NZ_JABBOU010000177.1 GCF_018853465.1 Acidithiobacillus montserratensis | reverse complement strand
TTGTCCTTGGGAACCACCAGCTGATAGTCGGCGGGCACCATCCCGTAACTGATACCGGCATTAAGATGCTGCAACTCGGTCACCGGCACATTCATCAAATTGGCGGCTACATTCAGAGCGACGGATCGGGGCGTGGTGACTACTGCGACATGGGCGGTATTGGGAATGTAAGGCAGACTGATATGGTAAGCTTGGGCATTTTTGATGACCTGGGCCAGACCCAGCAGTTCGGCCACATAATTTTCAGTTTGTTCGGGAAGGTTCAGGTCCCAGAAATCCGTGGGTCTGCCGGCGGCCACATT
>NZ_JABBOU010000176.1 GCF_018853465.1 Acidithiobacillus montserratensis | reverse complement strand
ATCTCACCATCCAGTGTTCCACCCGTATTCCCCAACCCGAAACTCTGCCGGGCAAAAGAAAGTTCAATCCGGTTGAATAATCCGACCGAGGCGCCGTAGGCGTCCATATTGTAGTTATTCAGTAATACGTGGGAATAAAAGGCCGTTGCGCCAATTTGCTGATTGGTGCCGTATCCAGAAATCACGGCCCAAGGGTTGATGCCACCGCCGGCAGCACCGTCCACTGCCGTTACGGCACCTGTACCCAGGATACGTCCTTGGCCAAACAGGCTGGCAGCTCCAATGGCGGCATTGGCGGTCAGCGGGACCATCGCACCAAGAGCACAAGCTACGGCCAGAGCCAAACTTTTTTTTGATTTGGAAATACATCCATTCAATTTATCCATAACCTCCTCCTAACTCAGTAACATTGAATTTCTACCGAATACTACAGACAGCAAAAATCATATAGCAATTCTCATACCAAACAGAAAAATCAAGATCAAACCATACAATTTTCATCACACAAATCTAATTCAAAAGCTCTCGGGGAAAAATATAAGCATAAATTGATTTTCTAAATTTCCTAAAATGTATATATTTTACAATTGATGTTGTTGCGAAAAATCTCTGGATATTTTTTTGTAATTAGCATGTTACTAATTTTGTAACAATTTTTTATTACATCGTTTGATCATGCCTGTCTACTTATATTCATGACATGCCATGATTTTATGTCATGACATGTCATGACATTACAGCTATTAATATTTAAGACAGACAATAGTTCTTTACCGTATTTTTAGTTAATACCACTGAGCAAATTGAAAATTTATATGTATTGCATAATATTTCACTATTGGCACAATATTTGCTAATAATATTGTGCCATTGTGCCAATTTTTAAGGAGGGTTTTATGTCTGGCATGTACATTATTTGCTTGAGTGGCGAGCGCGAAAAACTGCAGTTTGCGGCGATGGCGGCTTCTGTAGCCGCTGTATCAGGGACCGATGTCCATATTTTTCTGTCC
>NZ_JABBOU010000175.1 GCF_018853465.1 Acidithiobacillus montserratensis | reverse complement strand
ATTCTGGAAAATCGTGCAAACTGCCCACGATCCGCCAGAATCATTGCCCACCATCGCCCAGAATCACCGCCCACGATCATTCAGAATGACTGCCCACGATGGGCCAGAATACGCAGTAAGGAATGGTTATCTGCCGGAGCGCGAGATCATGACTGCCTTGGGTCCTGTGCCGGTGAGGGTTCCCAAGGTACGGGACCGCTCGGGTTCGGGGGTAAAGTTCCATTCGGCATTGGTACCCCCGTATGTGCGGAAATCCCGAACGGTAGCGGCCACGGTCCCCTGGCTGTATCTGCATGGGGTATCGTCCGGTCATCTGCAGGAAGCGCTTTC
>NZ_JABBOU010000174.1 GCF_018853465.1 Acidithiobacillus montserratensis | reverse complement strand
GTGGCGGCGCGTTCCTGACGGGCGCTGATGGCGGCCACAGCGGTTTCCGCTGGAATATTCAGCACCTGACCGGGATGAATGACCGACTGTGCAGTGAGATGGTTGGCCCGGGCAATGGCATTCATGCCGACACCGGCCCGCTGCGCAATCTGCCAGAGACTTTCGCCGGGACGAACCGTCAATTGGCGATGACTGCGGGCTGCAGTATAGACGGGAGCTGCCTGGCCGCCATAAACCGTGAGTTTCT
>NZ_JABBOU010000173.1 GCF_018853465.1 Acidithiobacillus montserratensis | reverse complement strand
CATGAGCACAAACAGAAGTATCGAGATTGGCCAGCGAACCGCCCGGGCCGTGATTCTGATTCTGATATCAATTCCATTTCTGCTTCACAGGTTTCCGGCACCCACTTATCTTTTGCTTGCTGCCATGGTACTGTGCTTTTCATCAATTGGATGGCTGATGTCCAGTATACTTCGTGACCATCAGGCGGATCCTATTGTCCGTGAGGCCGCCAAAAATGAATGGTCTTACCTCGCTCATCGGGGCAGTTCCATTTTTAAATCGCGTCTGAATTCTGCATTCAAGGAGAATGGTGCGCTTGGCAACCAGGATTCAGCCCTGGCGAAATCCAC
>NZ_JABBOU010000172.1 GCF_018853465.1 Acidithiobacillus montserratensis | reverse complement strand
ATCCTCTCTGTAATCGATTTCTCTCATCCATGCTCAACTGCTGGTACTTGCTGCCCATCTTCCACCTCCGGCCCCTTTGGACCACAGGTGTTGCATTTCATTTTTGAGCGCGCCGATATTTAATGGAGTGTGCTAATAACCATTTTTAACCATGATAAAGTTTCATATTCTTGCAAAATTTTCTTGCGCCATTTATCAGGATAATTAATCCTACCATACCTATCGCTATTGTGGCTATTAAGCTAAAATTTGAATCTCTTGTTATTATATTTATCGCAAATACTAAACTGAGCATGACCATTAGGATGGAGCGCCTAATTCTTAGTGCTTTTATTATTTCCAACTTTAGATTTTCGTCTGGAACGATATATCTATCTTTGCTAAGTGATGGTCTATACAAAATTGTTCCGTCACTTAACGTCGTAAAGTGCGCATTTTCTATCCTTTGGTATAATGATTGTTTATTTTCTTGTGACATCATGATCTATCCTCGTTATAAAACAGATATATATACAACATATAGGTTCCTCGTCATTTCAAGTGGGTAGCCTGAGATCCAGCTTGCCCAGGATCAGGTAGGCCATGTTGATAAAGTTCTTGTGCGTGCGGTAACCCCGAGCCTTGGCCTTGGCGGATTG
>NZ_JABBOU010000171.1 GCF_018853465.1 Acidithiobacillus montserratensis | reverse complement strand
CGATTCAATGGCATTGGTAGTGCGGATATGCCGCCAGTGTTCAGCCGGAAAATCATAAAAAGCCAACAATTCCGCCTGATCCTTTTCCAGCTTGGCCACGGCCTTGGGATACTTCGTCTGGTAATTGCGCACAAAGGCCTCCAGGGCTTTCTCCGCGTCCTTCCGGTTTGCCGCCATCCAGATTTCCTGCAGTGCCGCCTTCGCCTTGCCCTGCTTGGATTTGGGCAGTTCGTTGAGGAT
>NZ_JABBOU010000170.1 GCF_018853465.1 Acidithiobacillus montserratensis | reverse complement strand
GCCTGGTTCCCCTATAAGCAACTTTCGCTGACAGCCGCTTATGTGGATTTGGGGACTATCGCGACCATGAAAAGCCAGAACGGTCTGTATCTGTCTCTGACCACCAGCTTCTGATCTTACCTAATACGAGGAGTTTAATATGTTTGCACGTACTTCTTCCCGTCTGTCGGCTATCAGCAAGGGTGTTGCCCTGGCGGCAGGTTTGACGGCAGTTTCCCTGATGGGGATTTCGACGGCATCGGCGCAGGATTATTATGCCCAGTATGGCGGTAAAGCGGGTATCACGGCGCTCATCAATACCTTTGTCGGTAATGTGGCTGC
>NZ_JABBOU010000017.1 GCF_018853465.1 Acidithiobacillus montserratensis | reverse complement strand
GCTCTATGGCTGGATATTCATCGCTGCCCTGGTCATGCGCGCTTTCAGTCTGGGTGGCGGAACCTACACCGGTCTGGAGGCAGTGGCCAACGGCGTGCACATCATGCGTGAACCGCGTATCCAGACCGGGCAGCGTACCATGACTTTGCTGGCTACTTCACTGTCACTGGTGGCGGGAAGCCTGATTTTTCTGTATCTGATGTACCATGTTCATGAGCACTCCGGGCAGACCCTGAATGCTGTTCTCTATACGGCTATCACCAGCGACTGGACCATTGCCGGGATCCATTTTGGTCCCACGGCCACGGTCATCACCCTGGTGACCGAAGGCCTGCTGCTGTTCATCGCCGCCAACACCGGTATTATCACTGCTCCCATTGTCATGGCCAATATGGCGGTGGACCGGTGGTTGCCCGAACGCTTTTCCTACCTCTCGGATCGCTTTGTATCACGCAACGGCATTCTTCTGGTGGGTTTTGCAGCAGTAGCCATCTTGCTGGCTACCGGCGGGCATGTCAGCATTCTCGTGGTGCTCTACAGTATCAACGTGTTTATCACCTTCACCCTGACCATGGCGGGATTGAGCAAGCACTGGTTTACCCAGCGTCATCACGAACCCCACTGGAAAGGTCGCCTTACCATCAGTGTGTTGGGTTTTATCGTGACGGCCTCTATTCTGGCCATCACCATTTTTGAAAAATTCGATGCCGGTGGCTGGTTTACCTTGCTGGTGACCTTGATTGTGGTGGTGCTCGGCTATCTGATTTACCGGCATTACAAGAGCATTCGCAAAATTACCGCCGAGCTGGATGAAACCATGCTGGATGTGGTTCCCGAGCACCTGGAGCCCGGCCCCAATTTACCCCTGGATCCCCGGGGGGCGACGGCGGTGTTTTTTGTGAGCCGTTTTGACGGTCTGGGCTTGCATACCCTGCTGACTGCCCATCGGATGGTGGGTGGCTTCGTCAAAAATTACGTGTTTCTGCTGGCGGGTATTGTCGGGCAAGGCGAATTCAAGGGTATCAAGGCGTTGGAAGACCTGAAGGTGTATGTAGAAGCAGAAGCCAATCAATATATGGCCTTCTGTCGTAATGAAGGGATGGCGGCCACCTGGTTTGCCACCTATTCCACAGACCGGATTTTGGCCATGGAAGAGTTGGCCGATGTGGCCATCCGTTATTTTCCGCAAAGTATCTTTTTTGCGGGGCGCGTCATCGACAATCGGGCCAGGGGACCCTTCCATGGTCTGTTGCATGATGAAGTCAGTTTTATTGTTCAGGATCGTTTGCAGCATGACGGATTCAGTATGATGATCGTCCCGGTGCATGTGCATGGTATTCCCAGTCAGCCGCCGCGCATTGAGCTGCCGATTTCCATGTCGCCGGACATGGAGCTGGTCCAGCAGGAAGACGCAGACAAGGAGGGCAGCAAGGCCAAGGCCCAAGCGCAGGAAACCGGCGAAGCAGCAGAACAGCCGACGAGCGGAAACTCCCAGGATGTCCCCCGGAACTGAACGAATCATGCCGCGTGGTCCCCTGATGGTGGATATCGCCGGCCTGCAGCCTACGCCGGAAGAGCGGCAGATGCTCTGCGAACCGGCCGTCGGCGGCGTGATTCTCTTTTCCCGCAACTGTCAGGATGCCCGCCAGGTCCAAGCGCTCTGTCAGGACATCCATGCCCTGCGTAGCCCGCCGCTGCTGATTGGCATCGATCAGGAAGGCGGCCGGGTACAGCGTCTCAAGGAGGGGGTGACCCGTTTCCCGCCCATGGCCAGATTGGGCTACCGGGCTGAGCAGCAGGGGCTGCAAAGCGCCCAATCTCTGGCTTATGGCTGGGGGCGTCTGCTGGGTGCGGAATTACGGACGCTGGACGTGGATTTCAGTTTTACCCCTTGCCTGGATCTGGATCGTGGTATTTCCCGGGTGATCGGTGATCGGGCCATTCACCGCAATCCCGCATGGGTAGCGGCCCTTGCCGCAGGTCTCTGGCAGGGGATGTCTGATTCTGGTTTGCAGGGGGTGGGCAAGCATTTTCCTGGTCATGGCGGCGTAGCTGCGGATTCCCATCATGATTTGCCCAGGGATGAGCGGCCGCGTAGCGACCTGGAGGAGGATATGCGCCCTTTCAGGGACTTGATCCAGGCGGGGCTTCCAGCCATTATGCCTGCCCATTGTCTGTATCCGCAGGTGGACTCCGAAAATCCTGCGGGCTTTTCCAGTGTCTGGCTCAAGGACGTGCTGCGGCAAGAGATGGGGTTCACAGGGGTCATTGTCAGTGACGATTTGAGTATGGGCGGTGCTCATGGGGCAGGTGCAATGACCGCGCGGGTGGATGCGGCGCAGCAGGCCGGCGCCGATCTGCTGCTGGTTTGCAATGATCCTGACGGTGCTCGTATGGCCATTGCCCATCTGCAAAATCAGGGGATAAGGGCTGGCGCAGCACGGTTGGCATCCCTGGCGGGAACAGCCGGAACGCCACTGCCAACGGCCGAGCGCGCCCACTATGTGCGGGAAATTGCCGAAATATCCAGTTAAGCTCTTGTTTTTCCCACGCCGCGTATTAGAATACGCCCTCACCAATTTTTACTCCTTGTTCGGACGATGGGCGTCCGGACTCCGCAGTGAACCATAAGGAGCAACGTTTGCGTCATTATGAAATCGTGTTTCTGGTCCATCCTGATCAGAGTGAACAAGTTCCCCAGATGATTGAACGCTATCGCGGCATGATCGAAGCCGATGGCGGTCGTTTTCATCGTTTGGAGGATTGGGGCCGTCGGCAGCTGGCTTACCCCATCAAAAAGGCCCACAAGGCCCATTATGTGCTGATGAATGTCGAATGCAGCGGCACGGCTCTGGCTGAAGTCGAAGATGCTTTCCGTTTCAACGACGCCGTATTGCGGCATCTGATTCTGGCTCGCGAAGAAGCGGTGACAGAAGCTTCCTTCCTGGCCCGTGATGAAAATGACCGGCGTGAGCGCGTTGAAACTGACGACGAAGAAAGTGAAAGCATTGACAATGAAGCCGTTGAGACGGCCTGATTCAAGGAGCAGACAAGATGGCATTTAATCGGGATAGAGATCGGGACGGTGACGGTGACAAGCGCGGTGGCGGCAATTTTACCCGGCGCCGCAAGTTCTGCCGTTTCAAGGCGGAAGGCGTCAAGGAAATTGATTACAAGGATCTGAAAACCTTGCAGGCTTATGTGGGCGAGACCGGTAAAATTGTCCCCAGCCGGATTACCGGCACCAGCAATTTGTATCAGCGGCAGTTGACCACTGCCATCAAGCGCGCGCGTTTCCTGGCATTGTTGCCCTACGTTGTGCGTTAAGGCACTGACGGAGCGGTGACGGCGCAGCCACAGGGTGGAGTTCTGCGCTGGTTTCTCAGCGGACGCTGGCAAGCCGGTTTAAGTATTGCTGTTCTGTTCAGTTTGGCCGGATTGGTTCCCTTTCTGGCGGCGCCGCTGTTTTTGAACTGCGTGGCCCTGGTGGCGCTGGTTACGGTGCAGGCAGGTCGCAAGGAAAGCCTGGAGGTACTGGTCATCGCTGGCATTGCCAGCATGCTCTTTACCCTCAACCCCTGGTTTGGGCTGATGTTTGTCCTGGTGGCCTGGCTGCCTGGCCGTTTACTGGGCGAGGGACTGCGCTGGGATACCCAGTGGAGTGGGGTGGTCTGGGTGCTGATGGGCCTCTCTCTGCTGACGCTGGTGCTGATGTTGTGGGTAGTCCCGCTGGGAGCCGGGCCAGGATTCTGGCAGAACCAGATGATGCAGATGCTGAAGCCGCTCAGTGCAGAGATTAGCAAGGCACAAATGGCTGCGGTGTTGCGGATGGCGCCCCTGTTGCCGGGGATCGCAGCTGCCGGCCTGGTTTTACTGTGGATGCTGGCAGCTCTGCTGGCCAGTCGCTGGCTAGAGCGGTATCAGGGCCTGGAACGGCCGCAACGGGTTTACGGCAACCTGGAATTGCCGGGATGGCTGATCTGGCTGGTGGTAGCGACCCTGCTGGGTGTCAGCCTGTTGCACGGACCGTGGGCCTGGCCTTTGCAGAATCTGGGGCTGCTGCTGGGAACCTGGTACCTTTTGCAGGGTTTGAGCTTTGTGCATTTATGGTTTGCGGCCAGGGGCTGGCCGGCAATGGCGCTGGTGGGGCTGTATATCGTCCTGATTTTGTTGTCACAGCTGCTGCTGGTGCTGAGTGTGCTGGGGGTGCTGGATCGGGTGTTCCACTTGCGGCATAGACTATTGAGACCGCGTTCCTGAGGAACGTTTTGCAAGGATTTTTGGGAGGATTTTGAAGATGAAAGTAATTTTGCTGGAACGGATTAACAAATTAGGTCGTCTGGGCGATGTGGTTGAAGTCAAACCCGGCTATGGACGTAACTTTCTGGTGCCCCAAGGCAAGGCGGTAGTCGCCAACCAGCGCAATCTGGAAGAATTTGCCGAGCGCAAGGCTGCCCTGGAGCAGGTTGAAATGGAACGTCTGCAGGCTGCTCAGCAGCGCGCTGCCGCCCTGGCGGAGGCCGTGGTAAAAATTGCCCTGCAGGCGGGTGAAGATGGCCGCCTGTTCGGTTCCGTGGGTTTGCATGATATCAGTGCTGCTCTCAAGGCTCAGGGGCATGAAGTGTCCCATACCGAAATCCGCCTGGTGGACGGTCCCATCAAGCGGATTGGTGAATTTCCGGCACGGGTCCATCTGCATCCTGAAGTTGAGCTGGATGTCATGGTGTTTGTCGAGCGGGCCTGATTTCCAGACCGGTCGAGGCAGCGATCTTGTATGAAGGGGATGACTACGGCGCTGGTGTAAAAGCGCCGCCCCATTCCATTGAAGCCGAGCAATCGGTGATTGGCGCGCTGCTGATTGATCCGGAATCTGCGGATCAGGTCATGGAAGCTGTCGCTGCCGAAGATTTTTATGAACGTCGTCATCGCCTGATTTTCCAGACGATTCACGATATGCTCAATGCCGGGCGCGTGGTAGATGCGGTCACGGTGTCCGAGACCTTGCAGGATCACGAACAGCTCGCCGATGCGGGCGGCGTTCAATATCTGCTTCTGCTCGCCAATGAAACTCCCTCTGCCGCCAATGTCCTGGCCTATGCCCGCATTGTCCGGGAGCGGGCTGTTTTGCGTGAGCTGATTCGGGTTGGTCGGGAAATTGCCGAATTGGCCTACCGACCCGAAGGCCGGGCTGCCCATGCCCTGCTGGATGAAGCCGAAAGTCGGGTTTTTCGTCTGGCCGAAGGCCAGCAGCGGGCTGGCAAAGGGTTTTTGCAGTTGAAAGAGGCCCTGCCCGCCGTCATTGACCGTATTGAGGCTATCGCCCGCGAAAAAAAAGGCGTTACCGGTCTGGCTACCGGCTTCGTCGATCTGGACGAAAAAACCTCCGGCATGCATCCCGGCCAACTGGTGATTGTGGCGGGACGTCCCAGTATGGGCAAAACCTCTTTTGCCATGAATATTGCTGAGCATGTGGCCTGTGTGGAGGGTAAAAACGTGCTGGTATTCAGCATGGAAATGCCTACCGACGAAATTGTTCTGCGCGCCCTGTCGTCCCGGGGGCGGGTAGACCAGCACCGGCTGCGCAACGGCACCCTCGGCAACGACGATTGGCCGAGATTGGCCCACGCCATCGGCGAGTTGGGTACGGCTCCGCTTTTTGCTGATGATTCGGCGGCTCTGTCGCCGGCAGATTTGCGTTCCCGGGCGCGGCGTCTGAAGCGGGAACAGGGCCTCGATCTGATTGTCGTGGATTATCTGCAGCTCATGCAGGTTCCCGGCCGGGGCGATAACCGGGTGGCCGAAATTTCCGAAATCAGCCGTTCCCTGAAAGCCCTCGCCAAGGAGTTGGCCATTCCGGTCATTGCCCTGTCCCAGCTCAATCGCAGTCTGGAAAACCGTACGGAAAAGCGGCCGCAGATGTCGGATTTGCGCGAGTCAGGCGCCATTGAGCAGGATGCCGATTTGATTTTGTTCCTGTATCGGGATGAGGTGTACAACAGGGACAACGAAGAAGTGAAGGGTATTGCCGAAGTGATTATCGGCAAGCAGCGCAATGGCCCCATCGGTACCGTGCGAATGAGCTTTTTCGGAGAGTACACCCGCTTTGAAAATTATGCCCCGACGGGTGGCGACTACCCCCACTAGCTTTTTCGTTTTCCGGAATTTTTACTCGGGTTTTCAGCCTGCCTTGGGGTATGATAACGATCATGACCCGTCCGATTGTCGCTGAAATTTCCCGCTCTGCTCTGGCCCATAATCTCCGTGTGGCCCGGGACCACGCGCCCCGTTCCAGAATCATGACGGCAGTCAAGGCCAATGCCTACGGGCATGATGTGCAGCTGTGTGCCCCGGTCCTGGCTGCTGCCGGAGTGGATGCCTTTGCTGTGGCTTCCCTGGAAGAAGCCGAAACCATCCATGCCTTGAATCTGGGCAAGCCCATCTGCCTGCTGGGCGGCCCCTTTGCCGCCGAAGAAGTATCTGTGGCTGCAGAAAGGGGATATTGGCTGGTCATTCATGAAGACCGTCAGTTACGCTGGCTGGAAAATCGGGCGGCGCAGCAGGACCTGCAGGTTTTCATCAAGGTGGATACGGGAATGCATCGTTTGGGTTTTGCGCCCGAGCGCCTTGCGGAAATTTTCGCGAAACTGCAGGTCTACCCACACTGGCAGGTATTGGGGCTGATGAGTCATCTGGCCCGCGCGGATCATCCGGAAGATCCTTTTAATGCGCAACAGATCGGGATTTTTGACCAGGCGCTGCAGAGCTTTTCCGGGCAGACCCTGGGGCAGCATAGTCTGGCCAATTCAGGCGCTGTTCTGGCCTTGCCCGCAGCCCATCAATACTGGGTGCGTCCGGGGTTGATGCTCTACGGATTGTCTCCTTTTGCCGACCGGAACGGGATTGATATCGGCCTGCAACCTGTACTTTCCTGGCGCAGCGAGATTGTCGCTACGCGCCAGCTCCAGGCGGGTGAATGGTTGGGTTATGGTGCCACCTGGCAGGCTCCGGCGGCGTGTCGGGTCGGCGTGGTTGCGGCGGGCTACGGCGATGGTTATCCCCGTCAGTTGGGGACGGACACAGCGGTAACAGTGGCCGGCCAGCCAACCCGGACGCTGGCGCGTGTAAGTATGGACATGCTCTTTGTCGATATTACCCATATTCAGGCAGATATTGGCAGCGTGGTGCATTTGATGGGTGCCGGAGGTCCTGCGCTGGAGTTCATGGCTGCGGGTCTGGATACCATTCCTTACGAAATGAGTTGCCGTATTCAGATGCGGGTGCCGCGCAGGCTGGGTCCATGAGCCGGGATAAAAACGTGTTCGTCTGTCAGGACTGTGGCAGTAACAGCAGCAAATGGCTGGGCCGCTGTCCGGATTGTGGTGCCTGGAACAGTTTTGTAGAACAGCGGGTTGAAAAAAGCAGTCTGCGTACGCAAACAGCTTTCAGTAATGCCAGCCCACCGCAGTTTCTCCATGCCGTCCCTCTGGAAGATCTGGAGCGTCGCTCAACGGGATTGCAGGAACTGGACCGGGTACTGGGCGGCGGGCAAGTGCCGGGGGCGGCCATATTGCTCGGCGGCGAGCCGGGTATCGGCAAATCCACCCTGCTGTTGCAGACCGCCCATCATCTGAGCCTGAACAGCCGGGTGCTCTATGTGACCGGAGAGGAGTCTGCCGCCCAGGTGGCTATGCGCGCGCAACGCCTGGGTGTCGCCCGGAGCCCGCTGCGGGTGCTGGCAGAAAACCATCTGGAAGCCCTCGAAGTCCTGCTTCAAGCAGAAAGACCCGATTTATTGCTGGTGGACTCCATCCAGACCCTGTACACCGACAGTCTGCAATCGGCGCCCGGATCGGTAGCCCAGGTGCGGGAATGTGCGGCGCGTCTGGTACGTTTTGCCAAAGCCAGCGCCACGACCCTCTGGTTGGTCGGGCACGTCACCAAGGAGGGTGCCATTGCCGGCCCGCGTGTGCTGGAGCATATGGTCGATACCGTATTGTATTTTGAAGGTGAAGCGGGTAGTCCTTACCGGATAGTCCGCGCCATCAAGAACCGCTTTGGAGCCGCCAATGAACTGGGAGTTTTTGAGATGCAGGAAGCGGGGCTCAAAGAGGTCGCCAACCCCTCCCAATTGTTTCTTTCTCAACATGAAAAACCAGTGTCTGGCAGCGTCGTCCTGGCCACCCAGGAGGGCACCCGTCCGCTGTTGGTCGAGGTGCAGGCGCTGGTGACCCCCAGCCCTCTGGCGAATCCCCGCCGGGTGGCCATTGGCCTGGATCCCAATCGCTTATCCTTGCTGCTGGCAATTTTGCACCGCCATGGGGATACCCAGTTTTTTGATCAAGACGTGTTCGTCAATATTGCCGGAGGTATCCGGGTCAATGAGCCTGCTGCGGATCTGGCGGTGGCGTTGGCTTTATTGAGTAGCTTTCGCAACAAGGCACTGACAGGTCGGCGGGTGGTTTTTGGTGAATTGGGTCTGGCAGGAGAAGTACGACCCGTCGCCGATGCCCAGGGACGTATTCGTGAGGCCGTCAAGCTGGGTTTCACCGGAGCAATAATGCCGCGTAGTGATCAGTTGCCGGCCCCTGACAATTTCAGGATCACTGCGGCGTTGCGTCTCGGGGACGCCATGGATGCCGCATTTTAGAGTGATTGGGACGGCTTGCAAAATCGCTTGGGAGCCGTTAGGGTAGCGACTGTGTGTTTGCCAAGTGTTCACATAATATACTGATATATGTCGTTTATTTTGCTTGTCCAAGAGGAGAAATAGCATGCGTAACTCATTGATTCAGTCCCTTCGTTCCGGTCTTGTGCTGGCAGCGTTGGGTGTTGTGGGATTGGGCAGCAGCATGGCTTTTGCCGCCACGACGGCAAGCCCTGCCCAAGTGAAAGATTTTGCCCATGCGGTGCAACAGATCAAGCCGTTGAATGAGCAGGCGCATGCTGAAATCAGTCAGAAAGGTGTCAGCAAGGCAAAGCAGGATGCGGTCAAAAAGTCCTATATGCAAAAAGTGGACAAGGTGCTGGAGAGTAATCACCTGAGCGCTGCAGAGTATTCGAATATGCTCAAGCAGACCCAGACGGATCCGGCTTTTGCCAAGGAAGTCGAAGCGGCCATGCACTAGGTCTCGGAGCCCATTGCATGCAGTGATGTACCTGCGATAGTCACGTTTTGCGGCTTGTAACGGGTAATTATTTTTAACCCAACCGCGTTTGTGGCATCATGGGGCCATAGGAGATATGCCCCATGACCCAATTACCTACTCCCGATTATGTTTCCCGCAGACGCCAGCTCATGCAGAAAATGCATGACGCCTCTGTGGCGATTATTCCTACCGCTCTTCCCAAGCAGCGTAACAGCGATGTGCAATATCCCTTTCGGGGAGACAGTGATTTTTTGTACCTTACTGGCTTTAATGAACCCGAAGCCGTACTGGTACTGGTTCCCGGTCATCCTGACGGAGAGCAGATCCTGTTCTGTCGCCCCCGTGACCCAGCCCGGGAAACCTGGGATGGACGGCGTGCGGGCCTGGAAGGAGCGCTCAGTCAATGCCAGGTGGATCAATGTTATTCCATCCATGACCTGAACGAGCAGATGCCCGGGTTGCTGGAAAATCGGGAATTGTTGTTCTATCCCATGGGCCAGAGCAGCGATTTTGATGCCAGAGTGATGCACTGGCGCAATCTGGCTAAAAGCAAAACGCGTCAGGGTATACGCTATCCTCAAGAGGTTGTTGATGTCGGTAGCCTTATTCACGAAATGCGTTTATTAAAAGATGCGACGGAGCTGGAATGTATGCGGGCTGCCGTAGGCATCAGTGGCGCAGGACATCGGCATGCCATGCGCCAATGCCAACCCGGAATGATGGAGTATGCCCTCTGTTCAGAAGTGGAGCATGTTTTCCGGCGTCTGGGCTCACCCAGTGTGGCTTATCCCAGCATTGTCGGAGGGGGTGAAAACGGCTGTATTCTCCACTACACCGAAAATAACTCTGAATTACGGGATGGTGATCTGGTCCTGATTGATGCTGGTGCAGAGATTGCGGGTTATGCAGGAGATATTACCCGGACTTTTCCGGTCAACGGTCAGTTCAGTCCGGCCCAGCGCGAAATCTATGAAATCGTGTTGGCAGGACAGGAAGCCGGAATTGCTGCAGTGCGGGCGGGTCGTCCGGTTTCTGATTATCATGATGAGGCCGTCAAGGTGCTGGTGGATGGGTTGCGTGACCTGAAAATCCTCACCGGCAGTCGTGATGCGCTGATCGATCAGGGCGCCTACAAGGCCTTCTACATGCATGGCACCGGACATTGGTTGGGGCTGGATGTGCACGATGTCGGGCAGTATCGTCGCGCCGACAAGTCCTCACGGCCACTGGAACCAGGTATGGTGTTGACTGTTGAGCCGGGACTGTATTTCGCACCAGCCAATCCATCCGTGCCGGAAAGATGGCGGGGAATCGGCATTCGCATTGAAGATGACGTGGTAGTGACTGCGGGCGAGCCGGAAATTCTTTCGCAATCGGTTCCCAAGAAAATCGCCGACATAGAGGCGCTGATGGCTGCCGGGCCCCTCTGAATAAAAGCTCAGACGCCGTGCGCGGCGCTGTGATAGGCGTGGACAAAGCGTAAGCGGGCTTGCCTGACCCCAAAATCCAGGGCCTGTTGCACGCTGCCCATCAGGATGTCTGCAGCCATGTGGAAGCGTGGGCTCATGGTATCCCAGACCACACCATGAATGATGGTGCCCGAGGGAAGAATGATGTCGATTTTTTCACCGCAGCGGTTACTGCCATTTCTACGCAGGAAAAGATCCGGGGACAAGGCAATCTGATCCGGGCGAGTGGGTCCGCAGGCAGACATGCCTGGATTTCCATTGGTTTGATTGGGAAGGGCATTATATGCCGTCACCCGGCGCAAATAAAAAACCTGATGGCGGGCGATCAACGCTCCATCTCCGGGGTTGTCAGGAGTTTCTGTCTGTTGATGCGGCTGATCTCCGGTATTTTCCAGAGCATCTGGATGGGCAGGATCAGTCCTGGCGAGCTTTTTTTGCGCGATCTGAGTGAGTATGCCGGCGGGTAATCCGGAAGGATCCAGGGCCAGGGCATTGGGTAAAAGCAAAGCTATCAGGGCGACCCCCACGCCGGTGGATAGGCTTTTAAGCATTCATCTCTCCGATTTTGAGTAAGACTACTTTCTCAAATCATCAAACGGAACAATATTTTATAAAAAATAATGGAAAAATCAAGAAGATAATTTTAATTATTTAATAACAAATGGTTGCGTGGTGGTTGGCGATGTCCGAAGCAGGGGGTTGCCGGTCTTGCAGATAATATGCGGCCAGTGCGACGTAATAGCATAAATGGTGCTGGTGTATTGTTGTTTTTTTGGCTATTATTCATCTGCTCGTTTTCCAACCCAACAAAGGAGACTGCTATGAGCAAGTTCACCACCGCTTTGAAAGTAACTGCGCTGATTTTGCCCTTGGGCCTGGCCGGTTGCGCTACCAGTTCTGACCTCGCCAAGGTTTCTGCCAAGGCCGACGCCGCGCAGTCCACTGCCAACGAGGCTCTTGCCAAGGCCAATGCCGCGCAGAGCACGGCTACCGACGCCCTGAGCAAGGCCAATGCCGCGCAGAGCACGGCTGATCAGGCCATGAGCACTGCCAATGCTGCCAACCAGAAGGCTGAAGAAGCCAATGAGAAGGTAGAGCGCATGTTCAAAAAGGCGATGATGAAGTAATTTATCGCTGTAGTAGATGTGAAAAGGCCTCGGCGGGTTTCCGCCGGGGCTTTGTTTTGGCAGTGTCATCATTCTGTCATTAAAGTTTAATCGTAGTGTCATATTACATGTCTATACTTCTGTTCCTTGTTCAATTCAATCATTGCCAAAGGACATGCGTATGACAGCAAAAAATATTTCGCGAGTAACAACCAGCCTGTTGCTCGCGCTTTGTGCGTTGCACTCCGATACCTCTCTTGCTGAGCTTGTTAGCGCACCCACCCAAAGTGCGGTAGACGACCATGCTTTAAATATAGGGGAAGTATCCAAAGCGGATGGTTCCTCAGTTTATGTAGCTAAAAAATCAGCAGTTCCCAGTAAACGCCAGATATTTCGATCGGGTCTGGCGGAGAAAGTCATTGGTAGAAAGCAGATTGAAGCAGCAGGCCCAGGGGCGTCCGGTAATGAAATGTTAAGTATGGCGCCAGGGGTTAATGTGATCAGCGGCTATACGGCCACAGGCGGCGGCAAAACCCAGATTAGTATCAATGGTGTCAAGCAGGGTTGGCACATACCTGGTGGTGCAATTGATGATGGAAGTATCGCCACGACTTTCGATGGTGTTCCTATGGCCAATCTGGCCACTGGATTATGGGCTTCACCGGATGTCAACCAGTCATCGCTGATTAGTGGCATTCAGCTCACTTACGGACCCGGCAATCCGGAAAACCGCTGGTACAATAGTATCGGCGGTACTATCAACTACATCCCCCTGCAACCCACCAAAAAAGCGGGTGGAGCCATTGGCATGTCCTATGGAAGTTATGATTTCAAGAATATTCACTTCGCCATCAACACCGGCGAGCATGACGGCTTTGCTGCAGTTATCGGGGGTGGTTCAAGCTCCGGCAACAGTTACTTGAGCGCTCCAGCGGGCTCGATTGTCAGACCGTTCGGCAGTAGTAATATGTCGAGTTACAGTTATGCCTGGTATTTCAAAGGGGTGAAATCGTTTAAGAACGGCAATGTGAGCCTGGGCGCCTATCTGGCAAAAGGACAGTCTTACAAACCCTTTATGCAGCTTCTTTACCCGATTGAAGGTATTACTATCAATGGGCAGGATGTACATAAAAAACCTATTCCCGGTCCACTCTATAGTCAACAAACGTCCGGATTCTATCGGGCACTACCATATAAGGACGATAGTAATACCTTATGGATGATCTATCAAAAAATTAACGTTGATATTGGTGCGCATACCGAACTGCATAACATGCTGTGGTTTCGTCATGGTGATCGTTTGCATTACCAGATTAGTCGCTTCTTTCCGGAAGATTATGAGTATTATACTCCACACACTAATGCTTATGGAGACAAGTTGAGCTTTGTGACACGTCTGCCCTGGAATGAACTGGAGTACGGTGGGTACTTTATCAATGAACGTTATACGGTGGAAAATAATAATTTTCCTTACGGTACTTATGATCCCTCAGCAGCTTTTAAACAAACGTATTTGTATAAAACCTTTGATTCAACTGCTGTGGCGGCATATTTGCAGGACCGTATCTCACCGATCAAGTCTTTGGACATTACTCCCGGAGTTCGCGTCGTCGGCTATCAAACACGCTACACCCCCAATATGTGTGCGGAGTCGCCGAGCGCTTGTGCTCTGGATCCTAAAGGTGCTGATACCAGTCTTCCTGCGTCCTCCAAAAGCTATGAACAAGTCGAGCCCTCGTTGGCGATTAACTGGAGAGCGACTCATCATCTTGCGCTGTTTGCCAGTTATGCAGTGGCTTACAAGACGCCAGGTGCAGCAGATGATGGTGGTGGCGTCTTTCAGAGTATCCCAACCAGTGCTTTAAGTCTGGAAAAGGGTCAGGAATATCAGGCTGGAATGAAATTTCATGTGAAAAGTGCCGCATATCTGCATAATTTCTTCGCGAGTGTGAACTGGTACTTTCTGCATTTTTCGAATCAGTTTATACCTATTACTTTGCCTGACAACTCGGTTATCAATGCTCAGGGAACTTCCGATTATGATGGCGTGAATATTTCTTTAGAAGATGAACCGGTATATTGGTTGCATCTGTTTACCAACCTGAGCTTTGAGAAAGCAAATTTTACCAATTATACATTGCAAGGTGGAAAATCATACAGTGGTTTGCCCCTGCCTTATGTGCCGGCGCAAACGGCCAATGTGGGATTATATACCCAGAACTACATCGCAGGGATAGATGTAGAGCCCCGGTTGTGGATGACGTACACTGGCCCGCAGGCGGTGTTTAACTCTATTACGAATGCACCATCTCCAGATATCAAAATGCCGGCGTTCACCTTGGTGAATTTTTCTTTAGGTGCGAAAGTGCCGGTGCACCTTATGGGGATGAAGTACGTCAGCAGTAAGCTGGAAATCATGAACCTGCTAGGCCGAAAATATAATAGGTATGTGCAGGTGGATAGCGGTAAGTCTGGGCAATTCGGGCCTCTAGGTGCAGGAGCCCTGGTTGGTTATGCGGGTGCGCCGAGACTGATTTACTTTAGCCTTTCTGCAAAGTTCTAGTTAGCGATGTACAGCTGCAGAGGTGTTGTTCATCAATATCTCTGCTTGCCTGCATTTGGGTACAAGATGTTTGATTTTACTTCACGGATCAAATCGCAAGATGAAAAAATCAGGCGATGAGATTTGATTGATTTTATATGGGGTGGCTGACGGGGCTCGAACCCGCGACAACCGGAATCACAATCCGGGACTCTACCGACTGAGCTACAGCCACCATAACGAAGAGTTTGAATCATACAACGGGAATGGCTTCGCCGCAAGGCGAAAGTCCGGGATCAATCCATGAACAGGGAGCTGACGGAATCTTCTTCGGCAATACGACGGATGGTTTCAGCCATCAGTTCAGCGACGGACAGCACCCGGATTTTGGGACTCTCCTGAGCCTCTTTGCTGAGAGGGATGGTATCGGTCACGACCAGTTCATCCAGTTCGGAGCGGGCAATACGTTCCATGGCGGGGCCGGACAGCACCGGGTGCGTACAATAGGCACAGACCTTGACCGCCCCTTGGGCTTTGAGCGCATGGGCTGCCTCGCAAAGGGTGTTGGCGGTATCCACCATGTCATCAACCAGTACGCAGGTGCGACCTTGCACATCGCCGATGATGTTCATGACCACGGACTCATTGGGACGCGGGCGGCGTTTGTCAATGATGGCCAGATCTACCTCGAGACGTTTGGCAATGGCCCGGGCACGGACTACACCACCCACATCGGGGGAGACTACAATCAGCTCCGGATAGCTTTTGCGCCAGATATCCCCCAGAAGGATGGGTGAGGCATAAATGTTATCCACGGGCACGTCAAAAAATCCCTGAATCTGATCAGCATGCAGATCCATGGTCAGCACCCGGTTGGCGCCGGCACTGGTAATGAGGTCGGCCACCAGCTTGGCGGTGATGGCCGTCCGCGACCGGGATTTGCGGTCCTGGCGGGCGTAACCGAAATAGGGCATGGCCGCAGTGATGCGATTGGCAGAAGCACGCTTCAGGGCATCAATCATGGTGAGTAATTCCATGAGATGATCGTTGGTGGGTGCGCAGGTAGGCTGGAGCACAAATACATCCCGCCCCCGCACATTTTCCAGGATTTCCACAAACACTTCGCCATCACTAAAAGAGCTGACTTCAGCGCGACCCAGGGGGATTTGCAGAAAGCGGGCCACCTGGGCAGCCAGTACAGGATTGGCGTTTCCACTGAACACCATAAGGTTGCCATGGGCCATGTGATGTCATTCTCTCTTAGCAGGTGGCAAAACAGTCCGAGGACAATTTGGCTGGGGCGCCAGGGATCGAACCTGGGAATGCCGGAATCAAAATCCGGTGCCTTACCGCTTGGCTACGCCCCAATAAATCAATGCTCGGCAGGATCATACAAGGGATGCTGATTTAACCCTTTGACCGCCCAGGACCGCCACGATGGAGGTACCTGACTGACGATGTTCCGGGCACTTTCAGCATCTTCGGCAACCCCGAAAACACAGGCACCGCTGCCCGTTAAACGAACATCCCGCAAACTCTGGCTATGCAGCCAGTGAATGGCATGTTCGACTTCCGGGTAACGGGTACATACGGTGCTTTCGAGGGTGTTGTTCATGGCCCCGCCGAGAAACGCGCCTATTGTGCTGGGCGGGTGTTGTCGTGTCAATTCTGGCGCCGTAAAAATTTCCCGGGTGCTGACCGCAATGCCGGGATGCACGAGCACATAATGGGATTCGGACAGGTTCTCCAGGGCGGTTAACTGTTCACCGATGCCTTCCGCCCAGGCGCTACGCCCGAAAATGAAAATCGGCACATCGGCGCCCAATTGTTTTCCCAGTGCCATCAATTCTTCGCGGCTATAACCGGTGCGCCAGAGGCGATTGAGCACGATCAGGGTGCTGGCTGCATCGGAGGAACCGCCGCCAATCCCGCCCCCCAGCGGCAGAACCTTGTGCATGTGAATATGGACGCCTTCACGGATGCCGGCACTTTCCATCAGTAATCGGGCGGCACGAATGGTGAGATCATCAGCTTCACTGACGCCTTCAGCGCCGCCAGTGCGGGAAAAATGCCCCGGTGGCTGTGAGCTGAATTGCAACTGATCGGCCAAATCGATGAACTGAAAAACCGTCTGGAGTTCATGGTAGCCGTCAGGGCGTTGGCCAATGACCCGGAGCATCAGGTTCAATTTGGCCGGGGCAGGATAGCTGATGCTCATGGCTGTGCGCTGCGGCCCATTTGCCAGTGGGTAATGGCCATGCGTAAAGCGATGCCATCGGGACCATTGGCCTGCAATAATTGCGGCATCGACAGTCCGCCGACCGGGGCATAGTGCAGATAATGCACCTGCCAGGGACCGCTGCGGAGGATTTGCGGCAATCCTGCAGCGTTATTAATGACGGTACTGCTGTTGCCGGGCAAGCCCAGCATCCAGTCCGGCAGTTCCCGGGCGGGCAGAGTAACATGCAGCACCATGCTCAGTAGGGTCGACAGATTTTGGGCTTGGCGATGTTCGCCTGTAATGGTTTCCAAGTGGGCTCCGGTAGCATCTACGGTGATACGCGCTACGGTTCTGCCCAATGGGTCGTAAATGGACAGCTCCTGAAGCTGGGGGGATTGTTCCCAGCGAAAGCCAAAGCTTTCATGGTTTTTGGGCGTGCTGAGAGCCGCTTCGCCACTGGCCCGCCAGTATTTCAGGCTGGTAATCACCTGATTACGCTCGCTGGTGGGGAGCAGCGTGGAGGGGCCGGGGTGGATCTGCGTCACAGTGGCACAGCCTGCCAGGATCAGCCCCAGAAGAGATCCCGCCAAGAAGCGGGGCAGGGACGATCTGGTCCAGGTCTGTGAAGGGAGTTTGGGAGAAGTTGAGCTCATGGCTGGCGGGAAAGTTCCTGGCGGAGAGAAGCGTCATTGGGGTTTTTATCCAGCCCCTGTTGCCAGGCGTCGCGGGCTTTCTGATATTGACCCAGTGCCCACAGGACGCGGCCCAGATGCAGGCTGAGTTCGGGATCATCGGGCAGGGCCTGATGGGCTTTTTGCAGATATTCCAAGGCTTTTTGATTATCGCCCTGACGATGATGGAGCCAGCCGATGCTATCAAGAATTTCCGGGTTGTCCGGTTCCAGAGTAATGGCCTTGTGCAGGAGTTTGCCGGCCTCAGCTAGATCCTGATTTCTTTCTACCAGGCTGTAGCCCAGAAAATTGTAGGCCTGGGCATTATCGGGAGCGAGGCGGATCACCTGATGCATGGATTTCTCCATGGCCGGGTAATCCTGAAGCTGTTCCTGTACGGCACCCTGGGCATACCAGAGTTCGGCACTGTCTGGCAGATGTTCTAAGGCTTTCTGGAGAATCTGCAAGGCTTGCTGAGGCTGACCGCTGCTTTGCAGCAGATCTGCCTGAAGCAGAGGGATCTGAACCTCTTGAGGGTGTGCCGCTGCCATTTTTTGCAGATGATCCAGCGCTTTTTGGTGTTCCCCCAGCAGGTATTCCACCCGGGCGCTGCGAAGTTCTACCTCGGAATACAAGGGGCCGGAGTGAATCCGCTGATACCATTGCAGGGCTTCGGCCCAATGGCCCTGGGCCTCATACAGCCTGCCCAGGTAATAAATGGGCGCAGGAGATTGGGGGGCGAGATCGCGCGCGCGCTGGAGCTGGTTTTCGGCGGCTTGCCAATGCTGTCGCTCCATTTCCATGATGCCCAGAGATAAGGCAATTTCCGGATTTTCGGGATTTTGCCGGGCCATCTGTTGATACAGCCGATAAGCCTGGGTCAGGCCTCCCATTTTCAGATACAAAGCCGCCAGATACTGATGTGCCAGGGTCGCATCGGGATGGCTGGCGGTAAAAGACTGGATGCTGTGCAGGGCGACCGTCGGGCCTTGGGTGGCTTGCAGGGCCTCCGCCAGATGAATGGCTGCTTCCTGCCAATCAGGGCGCAGGCTGAGGGCTTTCTCCAGCCAGGGGATAGCGTGATCGGGCTTGTTTTCCATCAGATCAATCCGGCCCAGAGTGTAATAGGCGCTGGCCGAATGGGGGTCCTTGTCTGCCAGGGCGGTCAATAATCGCCGGGCTTCGCCGCTTTGTCCGTGGGCAATGAGTAATTCGGAGAGTTGCAAAATGATTTTCGGATCATCGGGGAAGCGCGCCAGTGTCGCCTGGAGCAGTTGTATGGCTTGTTGTTCCTGACCCTTGGTCAGCAGCAGGGCAGCCTCGAACTGGTCAGCCTTGGCGCTGTCCGGCGCAAGCTCCCGCCAGTGCTTGACCAGCTTCAGGGCATCGTCAAAGTCACCAAAGCGGGCGGTGACCTGGGTGGCACGTTCCAGCACATTGGCTTCAGGAGCGAGTTTGGCGGCCTCGTTCCATGCCGGTATGGCCAGCCTGGGTTCTTTTTGGGTGGTCGCAAATTCGGCGACCAGCAGGTAATACAGCTGTTCGCCGGTCATTCCCGCGCTGCTGGTATCGGCCAGGGCTTTTCCGGCGATGAGGCCAAGCAGTACTCCTGCGACCATAGCGCCCAGCTTACTCCTCATGCCCTCATGCTCCGGATCAACCCATTTCAGCAGGCACAATAACTGCTGGCGAAGCGGCTTGCAATCCTGAGCGCGGTCGGCGACAATTCAGCCCCTCCAACGTCGCTCTGCAGGGACGGTTGCTGCCATTTTCTGTTTTGGTTTAAGTCATCATACGGCTCCGATTGCGGTTCGGGAAAAGGTTGCCTTTTCTCCGGAATCCCTGGCTGTGGCGCATCGTGATCTACTCGATCAGGGGCTCGCCAAGGAAGCGCTGATTGTGTCTACCTGCAATCGCACCGAGATTTACGTCCATGGTGGTCATGGCCTGAATCGCCAGGCACTGCAGAACTGGCTGAGTGCTTTCCATCAGATTGATCCCCGCTCCCTGGATGGGCATGTGTACCACTCCAGCGATGCCGAAGCCGTGCGTCATTTGTTTCGGGTAGCCTGCGGCCTGGATTCCATGATCATTGGCGAACCCCAGATTCTGGGGCAGGTAAAAGACGCCTATCAGGTGGCCGCGGATACGGCTTCGGCGGGTCCGGTACTGAATCGTCTGCTGCACTGGACTTTTCGGGTGGCCAAACGGGTGCGCTCGGAAACGGCGATTGGTTCTGCACCGGTCAGTGTGGCCTATGCGGCGGTCAGTCTGGCCAAGCAGTTGCTGGGTGGCCTGGAGGGCCGTTCGGTATTGCTGATTGGTGCCGGAGATACTATCGAACTGGTCGCCACCCATTTGCGCGAGCATGGTGTCAGCACTTTTTCCGTCGCTAATCGTAGCCCGGAACGGGGAGAACAACTGGCGAGCAAGTTTGCCGGTAATGCCCATGCCCTGGAAATGATCCCCAGCCTGCTCCATGAGGTGGATGTGGTGGTGAGCTGCACGGCCAGTACCCAGCCCATTGTCAGTCGGGAGGCAGTATCGGCCGTCATGGCCCAGCGTGAACGTGGTGATTTGATGCTCGTGGATCTGGCGGTGCCTAGAGATATTGCCCCCGAGGTGGAAAGCATTGAAAAGTGTTACCTCTACACCCTGGATGATCTGAATGATATCGCCCAGGCGGGAATGCGCGCCCGGCGCGAAGCCGCTGCAGCCGCCGAACTGATTATTGCCGATGAAGTCAGTCAATTTCAGCAGTGGCGGGAAAGTCTCGACGTGGTTCCGGCCATCCGCCGTTTGCGCGATCACGTCGAAGAACGTCGTCAGGACGAAGTGCGGCGTTTTCAGCACTATCTGGATCAGGGTCAGGATCCTCACGCGGTCCTCGACGCCTTTTCCAAGGCATTAATGAATAAAGTCCTGCATGACCCCATTGCGACCCTGCGGCAACCCTGTCAGGAAGCCACCAATGAGAGTCTGGTCGCTGCTCTGGATATTCTGTTTCATCTCAGTGACGCCGAAGGATGAGTCTCAGCCCGCGCTTGCAGGGCCAGCTGGAGCAATTGGCCTTCCGCTTTGAAGAATTGAGCCAAATGCTGGCCAGTCCTGATTTGCTCAATGACGCCCAGCGCTTTCAGACACTTTCCCGTGAGCTGGGCGAAATCAGCCCCATACTCGATTTGTTGCGTCGCCACGAACAACGTCAGCGGGATCATGACGAAGCCGAAAAAATGCTGCTGGACGAACGGGACCCCGATTTGCGGGAAATGGCTCATGATGAACTGGCCGCTGCCCGGCATGATCTGGAGGCCCTTGAAGAATCCTTACGCTTGCGTCTGTTACCCAAAGATCCCAATGATGAGCGCAATGTTTTTGTGGAAATTCGCGCGGGTACAGGCGGGGAAGAGGCGGCCCTCTTTGCCGGAGACCTGTTGCGCATGTACACCCGCTATGCTGAAAATCAGGGTTTTACGGCGCTGTTGTTGTCTGCCTCGGAATCCGAGCGGGGCGGTTACAAGGAGGCGGTGCTGGAAATCAGTGGACGCGGTGCCTATTCCCGTCTCAAGTTTGAATCCGGTGGGCATCGGGTCCAGCGCGTGCCGGAAACCGAAGCCCAGGGCCGCATCCATACTTCTGCCTGTACGGTGGCGGTATTGCCGGAAGCGGATACGGTCAGTGAAATCACCATCAACCCGGCAGATCTGCGCATTGATACTTTTCGTGCCAGTGGCGCTGGTGGTCAGCATATCAACAAGACTGACTCGGCCATCCGGATTACCCATATCCCTTCAGGTCTGGTGGTGGCCTGCCAGGAAGATCGTTCCCAGCATAAGAACCGCGCCCGGGCCATGGCCCTGCTGCAAGCCCGGCTCCTGGAAATGGAACAGGAAAAGCAGCAGAGCAGTGCCGCCCAAACCCGGCGTCTGCTGATTGGTTCGGGGGATCGTTCCGAACGGATTCGCACCTACAATTTCCCCCAGGGGCGTCTGACCGATCATCGCATCAATCTCACCCTTTACCGGCTGGAAGCCATTCTGGCGGGAGATCTCGATGCGGTCATTGAACCCCTGATCAAGGAATACCAGGCCGATTTGCTGCAAAATCTGGGTGATGACTAGTTTTCAGGAGTACCAACGCTGGATGAGTGCGCAGTTGGCGACAGTGTCCGATCAGCCCGCCCAGGAAGCCCGCTGGCTGATGGCCCGGAGTCTGGGGCTGCGCCCTGCCGAGTTGCTGGTCAATGCCCATCAATTCCTGAGTTCTGATCAGAAAAATGGCTTGCAAAAGCGGCTGGATGAACGCCTCCGGGGCGTGCCTATGGCTTACTGTCTGGGTGAATGGTCTTTTTACGGGCTGGATCTGGAGGTGAATACGGCCGTCTTGATACCACGTCCAGATAGCGAGTTGCTGATCCATCTGGCGCTGGCGGAAGCTGCTGGAGATAATACCCTGCAGATTCTGGATCTGGGTACGGGGTCTGGCGCATTGGCTCTGGCAATGGCCGTGGCCCGACCCCAGGCCCGGGTTTTTGCGGTGGAGCAAAGTCCGGAGGCACTGGCCGTGGCCCGGCGCAATGGCGAGAAACTGGGGGCAAAGGTAGAGTGGCTGGAAGGGGATTGGTTCACGCCCCTGGATCCGACCCTGCGTTTTGACTTGATCGTGTCCAATCCGCCCTATCTTGCCAGTGCCGACCCCCATTTGCCGGAACTGCAGCATGAACCCCTGGCGGCGCTGGTGGCCGGACCCAGTGGCCTGGAGTGTCTGGAAAGCATCATTCAGGGTGCCGGGAAGCACTTGCATCCCGGCGGCCAAATTTTCCTGGAGCATGGCTGGGAGCAAGGGGCTGCTGTGCGCAAGCTCTTGCACACCCTGGAGTTCCAGCAGGTGCAGACCCATGCGGACATCGCCGGCCGGGAACGGGTGACGACCGCCGGGAGTCCGAATCATGCCTGAATTGCCGGAGGTGGAAGTCACCCGGTTGGGCATCAGTCCCCACCTCGTCGGAAAAACCCTGCAGGGGGCCATTGTCCGTGAACCACGCCTGCGTCTCGCCGTGAATCCTGATCTGGATGCCCGCATCGCCGGTCAGCCGCTCCGGCAAATACGTCGGCGCGGCAAATATTTGCTGCTGGATCTCGAGAGTGGCAGCATTTTGGTGCATCTGGGCATGAGTGGTCACTTGCGGGTGCTCCCCCGGGAAACCCCGGTAGTCAAGCATGATCATGTGGACCTGCTGTTCACCCAGGACATCTGCTTGCGCTTTCATGATCCCCGGCGTTTTGGTGTATTGTGCTGGCTGGAAGCCGCCGATGCCCACCCGCTGATCTCCCGCCTTGGGCTGGAACCTCTGGGGCCGGAGTTTTCCGGAGATTACCTCTACACCCACAGCCGCCAGCGCCAGATTCCGGTGAAGGCTTTTTTGATGGATGCCCATCTGGTGGTGGGTGTGGGGAATATTTACGCCAATGAGGCCCTGTTTGACGCGGGCATCAATCCTCGCCGTCCGGCCGGGCGCATTTCCCTGGAGCGCTACCGGCGTCTGGCCGAAGCAGTGCGCAGGGTGCTGGAGGCAGCGATTCAGCAGGGCGGCACCACGCTGCGGGATTTTACCCGACCGGATGGCAGAAACGGCTATTTTCGACTATCTCTGGCGGTATACGGACGAGAAGGACAAGCCTGTATCCGCTGCGGAAAAATCTTGCAGGGAATACGCATCGGAGGGCGGGCAACGACTTATTGTTCCCATTGTCAGCATTAAAACCAGGGAGTGAATAATGAGCGCTGCGCAGTCGATGACCCAATCCCCCATTCTGGAAGGCCTTTCGGCGTTAAATCGTTGGCGGCAGGAGCTGGTTGGCGGCCTGCATGAAATGGCAGCACTCACGGCCGATCTGGGCTTGCTGCCCAGTGGCACAATGCTGCAACTGGAAACCCTGGCTTATGATACCGAACAGGACAGTTTGCGCATCGCCTTTGTCGGAGAATTTTCCCGGGGCAAGACCGAACTGATCAATGCCCTGTTTTTTTCCGACATGGGGCAACGGCTTCTGCCCTCCAGTTCCGGTCAGACCACCATGTGTCCCGTGGAAATTCGCGGAGCGCCCCAGGGACGTCCCGGACTGCAGCTTTTGCCCATAGCCAGTCGCAGTCTGGATGTCAGTATTGAAAAGCTCAAAAAAGCGGGTAGTGCCTGGCGCAAGTTTCCCTTGTCCCTAGAGGACAAAAAAGAGCGCTCCGAGTCTCTGGCGCATCTGACGGAAACCGTCTGCGTAGCCGTAGAAGATGCCCGTCGCATCGGTCTTTGTCCTCCCCTGAATCGGACCCCTAAAAGTCGCGAGCGTACCGTCTGCCCTTCCTGCGGATTGGGCAAGGTGCTGATTCCCCGCTGGCGGCATGCCATTCTTTATCTGGCGCATCCGGTTTTGGATGCGGGCCTGACCGTGCTGGATACACCCGGCCTGAATGCGATTGGTGCGGAACCCGAGCTGACTTTCAGTATGCTGGCCGACGCCGACGCCATTGTCTTTCTATTGGGGGCGGATACCGGGGTGACGCAAAGCGATCTGATGATCTGGGACCAGTATCTGCTGCGCAATGCCCATCAAAAACAAATTGTACTCCTGAACAAAATTGATGCCCTATGGGACGAGTTACGAGACTGGGACGATATTCAACAGGAAATTGCCCGGCAGGTGGAAAATACCGCGACCCGCTTGCGGATCAGTCCCGCCCAGGTTATTCCGGTGTCCGGCCAGAAAGGCTTGGTGGCGCGCATCCGTCAGGACGCAGATCTGCTGCAACGTAGTGGTATGGCCGAGTTGGAACAATCCATTGTGGACGTACTGCTTCCGGCTCGCCATGAAGCCATCAAGAACAAATGCCGGACCCAGATCGAACGAGCGGTTCTCGATCAAAAAAACATCCTTCAGGATCAGCGCCATCGGTTACTGGCGCAAATGGAAAGTGTGCAGAGCCTCAAGGACCGTACCGCCGAAAAAATCCCTAAACTGGTAGAGCAGCATCAGTTGCTGCTGAAAAACTTTGAAGCTGACCGGCAGGCGTTTGAAGAGAAAAAAACCCGGTTCCGCCAGGCGGTTGAAGAAGCGTTGTTGATTCCGTTGGCGCCCAATAGTTTCGACCTGGTCATCAGCAATGCCAAGGCCGAAATGCTCTCGGCCTGGACTACCGCCGGGATTGTGGAGCGCTTCCGGCAGTTTTTCAGTGAAGCCATTGCCCATTTTGATCGAGCCCTGGAGGGCGCGCAAAAAGTATCGGCCATGGTAGCCGAAGAATACCAGGCCTTACAGAAGCGCTATCGTCTGCCGCCCTTGCGGGCGGTACCCTATGCCATGATGCCCAGACGTGCGGAATTAATGGATATGTCGGAAAACTATGAGCGTTTTGGCATGATGCTGGAAATTGCAGTAAATACCCAAAGCGCGGTGGTACGCAAGGCATTTTTGACCGTGGCCAGCCGCACCCGGGACTTTGTCGTGGAAACCCGCCGCGAAGCCGAAAACTGGGTGGATGAAATCATGGCCGTCATGAACCAGCAGCTCCAGCTCTTTCACCAGAATGCTGAAGATGAATTGAATGCATTGCAGAATATTGCCACGACGATGGGTAATATTGACACCCGCGTACAGCAACTGGAGCAGAATATTGCTGAAATACAGGCGCAAAGTGACCGCCTGGACCGCCAATCTGCACCTCTGTTGAGTCTGCTTCGGGAACCCTTCAGGCCTGTCCGGTAAGCTGCAGGAACTTGTCTTGCAATTGCTCGGGGGACTCCGCATGTTCGGGGTCCTTGCTGATACAATCTACCGGGCATACTTCCATGCACTGAGGGGTGTCGTAATGCCCCACACACTCTGTACAGAGATTGGGATCAATCACATAAATATGCGGACCCATGCTGATGGCGCTGTTGGGACATTCGGGTTCACAGACATCGCAGTTGATACAGTTGTCATCAATACGCAGAGACATGCCTTACTCCTTGGACCAATTCTATATTCTACTTTCCTGAAGGACGGTGGTCCACCCTGTCACTGAACTGCTGTTTCAGGGCCCGGGCCACGGCGGGCTGGACAAAGGCGCTGACATCGCCGCCCAGGCGACTGATTTCCCGGACCAGGCTGGAAGAAAGGAAGGTATGTTGGTCGGAAGTCATCAAAAACAGCGTTTCAATCTGGGCATCCATACGTCGATTGATGGAAGCCAGCTGAAACTCGTGCTCAAAATCCGAAATGGCCCGCAGGCCCCGCAAAATCAGATGGGTTTTTTCTTCTTCCAGGAGATGAATCAGCAAACCCGAAAAGGCACGCACCCGGACTCCCGGTATGCCAGTCAGGGTTTCCCGGGCCAGAGCGACCCTATCCGCTAAAGAAAATATGGGATTTTTAGGTGTTTCCGCCGCGATGGCGACCACGACTTCATCAAATAGCAGGGCGGCACGGCGCACCAGATCTTCGTGCCCGTGGGTGATGGGATCAAAGGTGCCGGGATAAATGATGCGTCTTGGCTGGGTTGAGCTACTCATGCCTTGTCCATATTCTCCTGCTGCTTGCAGTACAAAGTATAAAAGGTCTCGCCACAACGGCCGTGCCGATAGGCTTGCCAGCCGGTCGGAATGTCTGCTTCCTGCCATTGCTCGGCTGCCGAGCTTTCCAGGTACAGCCAGCGAGGGGTGGTGAAGGTGGCCGTGTTTCGCAACGCACCGGCCAGACGGCGGGGCCAACCCTGATCAAAGGGCGGGTCCGCAAATACTATATCAAAAGGGCGGGGATCCTGCTGCAGATAAACCAGCGCATCCTTGCCCGCCAGCTGGCTCTCGGCCATCCCGCAGGCCTGCAGGTTGCGTAACAACAGAGCGCGATGTTGCGGATTTTTTTCCACAAAAACCACTTCTCCGGCGTTGCGTGACCAGGCCTCGAGGCCCAGGGCGCCGCTGCCGGCAAAGAGGTCCAGTACCCGCGCTCCGGCAACCGCACCCCCCAACCAGTTAAAAAGGCGTTCCCGAACGATTCCCGGGGTGGGTCTGACGCCGGGTCCAGAGGGCGTCAGCAGGCTGCGCCCCCGACAACGCCCCGCAATAATCCGCACCGTCATGCAGACCCCCGCCGGGATTTGCCCGCATAACAGGGGATTTGTGCCTGTGCATTGTTCGGCAGGCGGCTTCGGTGGATAATGCCAGAGATCATGATATTTGAGGTTCTGCAAACTCGATGGTTTTTAACTGGTTCAAGCGTAACAAAAGCCCTTCTCCGGAGGAACAGAGCAAGGCTTCTGAAAGCCCTGTCATTCCCCAAGAGGTTGAGGAAGTTTTCGAAAATGCTGTTTGCGAAGAAGCGGAGCCAGCGGACCAATCACCAGAAGCGAGTGACGATCTTTCTTCGTCATTGCTGCCAGAACCAGCAGCAGAAGCCATACCGGACGTGCCTGCAGCGGATACGTTGCCCCAGCCGGTAAAGGGCAGTGTTCCCTCCACCAATGCCCCCAAAAGTATGTTTGCGCGTTTGCGCGAGGGCCTGAGTCGCAGTCGCGAACAGTTTACCGAAGGTGTTGGCCGACTCGTTCTCGGTAAGAAAGTCATCGACGATGAATTGCTGGAAGATCTCGAAGCCCTGCTTTTGCAGGCCGATCTGGGCTCAGCGGCGACCCGGGAAATCATGTCGGCCGTGACTGAAAAAGTCCGTCGCAAAGAGTTGACAGACCCCGCCGTACTCAAAAAAGCCCTGCGCAGCGCCCTGCTGGACATTCTGCAACCCCGCGCCGAAACCTGGGCGCCGGAAAAAGGCCGCACCCAGGTGCTGATGATGGTCGGCATCAATGGCGCGGGAAAAACCACGACTACCGGTAAACTCGCCGCGCGCTGGAAAGCCGAGGGTTTTTCCCTGGTGCTTGCTGCGGGTGACACCTTCCGGGCGGCAGCGGTGGAGCAATTACAAGGATGGGGCCAGCGGGTACAGGTGCCGGTGGTTGCCCAGGGAACCGGCGCCGATAGTGCCTCGGTGATTTTTGATGCTTTCACTGCTGCCCGCGCCCGGGACACCGACCTACTCATTGCCGATACGGCTGGGCGTTTGCACACCCAGAATCATTTGATGGAAGAACTCAAAAAGGTCAAGCGGGTGCTGGGAAAGCAAGACCCAGATGCTCCCCATCAGGTCTGGCTGGTGCTGGATGCCGGCACTGGACAAAATGCCCTCAATCAGGCCCAGCAGTTTCACGAAGCTATTGGCCTGACTGGTATTTGTATTACCAAGCTGGATGGGACCGCCAAGGGCGGGGTGGTGGCCGCTATTGCCAAGGCCCTGCCTATTCCGATTCGCTATATCGGCATGGGTGAGCAGGTGGCCGACCTGCGCCCCTTTGATCCCGAGTCTTTTGTGGATGCTCTCTTCGCGGAGTCGAAGTCATGATTGAATTCATCAATGTTACCAAGCACTATCCCGGTCGCCATCATGTCCTCCGCGAGCTGAATCTCAAGCTTCCGACTGGACAGATGGCCTTGCTGACCGGCCCTTCCGGAGCCGGCAAAAGCACCTTGCTGAAATTGCTGCTGCGTCTGGAAGATGTGAGCCACGGTACGCTGATGGTCAATGGTGTGGATGTGTCGACCCTGAAAAAACGCCACATCCCTGCTTATCGGCGGCGCATCGGCGTGGTTTTTCAGGACCACAAATTATTGATGGATCGCGATGTGTTCAGCAATGTCGCCCTGACCCTGCAGGTCAGCGGGGTGAATGCCAAGCAGATTCAAAGCCGGGTACGTGCTGCCCTGGAAAAAGTCGGTCTGGGTAACCGGATTCACAACATGCCGGCGACCCTGTCGGGAGGAGAGCAGCAGCGGGTGGGTATTGCCCGGGCTATTGTCCATACCCCGGAAATCCTTCTGGCCGATGAGCCGACCGGCAATCTGGACGGTTCCTTGAGTACGGAAATTCTCGATATGTTCCGGGATTTTCATCAACATGGCACCACTGTTCTGGTGGCAACCCACGATCAGGCTCAGGTCGAGCGTCTGGGGCTGCCGGTATTTCATCTGGAGCAAGGCATGCTGCAAAATTCTCAGGAGAAATCCGCGTGAGTGCCATACATATTCGTCTGGAAGCCGCCCAAAACGCCCTGCACACCCTGGTCAAGCAGCCACTGGCGACGCTGATGACCATTTTCGCTCTGGCTATTGTGCTGGCGCTCCCCGTTGGTCTTTTTGCCGCCTTGAATAATCTCCAGCAATTGCTGGGGCAGTGGCGGGACCAGGCGCAGATTTCCCTGTTTCTACATCAAGACGCCACCGAGCAGGATGTCCAGCAACTGCAGAAACAGCTCCAGAGCAGTACCGGGGTCGTCAATGTCCGCTATGTGGGTAAGTCTGCAGCCCTCCAGGAATTTGAGAAAAATGCCGGCATGACCGCAGCCATCAAGATTCTCGGTGAAAATCCCCTGCCGGCTTCCTTCATTGTCGAGTTGAACCCCTTGTCCGAAAGCCCCGCTGCCTTGCAGGCGCAGATTCAGTCCTGGGCGCGCTTGCCCGGCGTTGCCAGCGCCCAGTCGGATTTACATTGGGTGGCGCGTCTCCAGGCAATTCTCGCCCTGGGAAAAACCGCGGTCTGGATTCTCGCCATCATGTTGGCCGTTGGCGCCATTCTGGTCATGGGTAATACCATTCGTTTGCATATTGCCCAGCGCCGCGATGAAATTGATATTGCCAGTCTGGTGGGGGCCACCCGCGCTTTCATCCGCCGCCCTTTTCTCTATCAAGGGCTGATTCAGGGCGCTATTGCCGGTGTTCTGGCCTGGATCATCATCGCCATTACCATTGCGATTTTGCAGGGGCCGGTAGATCGTCTGGCTACCCTCTACGGCACGCGCTTTGAACTTTTGGGGCTGACGGGCCTGGAAGGATTGATCCTGATTGCCATCAGCGCCATTCTCGGCTGGCTGGGTTCCCGACTTGCCGTGGGTCAACATCTCGACCATACTTTTTCTTAAAAGGGCAGAAAGCTCTTGAAAAGGCTTTCCATGATCGCCATCTACCAATCAAGTAGTGTCTGTGCACTGTTTTGAGGCTTGGAACTTACGGCAGATATTGAGAGTCCAAGGTATCATGATATTCATGAGGACAAAATATGAATGAACTTGCTATAGCCAGTAGGGACTTGGTCAGCACCGACGGTCTGGCGGCTTACTTGCGTTTCGTCAATGCCCAGCCGATGCTGGAGCCGGAAGAGGAACGCGATTTGGCCCTGCGACTGCGCGATCATGATGATGTCGAGGCGGCCAAATCCCTGGTACTCAGTCACCTGCGTTTCGTGGTACGCATTGCCCGGGGCTACCGGGGTTATGGCCTTCAGGAGGCGGACCTGATTCAGGAGGGCAATATTGGCCTGATGAAAGCGGTCAAACGCTATGATCCGGATCATGGTGTGCGCCTGGTTTCCTTTGCCGTGCATTGGGTCAAGGCGGAAATACACGAGTTCATTTTGCGTAACTGGCGGATTGTCAAAGTGGCGACCACCAAAGCCCAACGCAAGCTGTTTTTTAACCTGCGTTCCAGTCGTACCCATACCGGTTGGTTGAGTGGCGAGGAAAGTGCCGCCATTGCCGAAGACCTGGGTGTGACTCAGGAACAGGTGTTGGAAATGGAAGGGCGTATGACCGGTCACGATTACTCCCTGAACATGGAGCCCGATGAAGAGAGCGGGAATTCCCGCATGCTGGAATTGGCCGATCCTGCGGATTCCACGGTGGATCAACTGTTTGACCGGGATTGGGATGCCCATCAGCATGCTGCCTTGCAGAGCGCGCTGTTGGCCTTACCCCAGCGGGATCGTTATATCATCGAAAATCGCTGGCTCAGTGATGAGCCCAAGACCTTGCAGGTACTGGGCGATGAGCTGGGGGTTTCCGCCGAACGTATCCGTCAGCTGGAAAAAAGCAGCATGGGCAAGTTGCGCCAGAAAATGCTGGCACTGAGTTCTGCGGCCTGAGTAAGATGCTGCTGTTTCATATTGATGATGCGGGGCGCTGGCCCAATCTCCTGGCCAATGTGCGTAACGCGGCAGCGGCAGATCCGGGTCAGGCGCTGCGCGTCATAGCCAACGGTCAGTCCCCGGTTTCTCTGTGGGCCCATGGACACTGGCGGCGGGAAATCGAAGAACGGATTACCGCCGGTTTGTGCGTGGATTTTTGTGAAAACAGCCTGCGCAACATGGGGCTGGACCCTGCTGCACGACCTGCGGGCAGTCATCTCGTACCTGCTGGCGTCATCGCCATTGCCGAAGCTCAGGCAGCAGGAGCTTTCTATATCAAGCCCTGACTGTTCAATCAGGGCTTTCATCCTCCCCAAATTTGCACACTATAAAATGTAGCGGGACAGGTCTTCGTCCTGGGCCAGATCCTGGAGACGGCCATCCACATAGGCTGCATTGACTTCCACGCTGGGCTGGCTCAGGTCCGGGGCGGCAAATGCCACTTCTTCCAGTAGTCTTTCCATGATGGTGTGGAGGCGCCGGGCGCCGATATTTTCCACCCTTTCATTGACCTGCTGGGCAATCTCGGCAATGCGCTGGACACCGTCATCGGTGAATCGCAGGGTGACTCCATCACTTGCGAGGAGGGCACTGTACTGACGTACCAGGGCGTTTTCCGGTTCCTGCAGAATCCGCACCAGGTCCGCCGCGCTCAGGGCGTCCAGCTCAACGCGAATGGGCAGTCGCCCCTGCAGTTCCGGAATGAGGTCCGACGGCTTGCTGAGGTGAAAGGCACCGGAAGCGATAAACAGAATATGATCAGTTTTCACCACCCCATAGCGGGTGCTGACATTGGAGCCTTCCACCAGCGGCAATAAATCGCGCTGAACACCTTCCCGGGAAATGTCCGTACCCTGCTGACTGCCGGAGCGCACCGCAACCTTGTCGATTTCATCAATGAACACAATCCCACCCGACTGAACCCGCTCCAGAGCCAGGGCACGGACTTCCTCTTCATTGACCAGTTTGGCGGCTTCGTCGTCGGTGAGCAGGCGTTGCGCTTCGGCCACCGGCACTTTGCGGGTATTGGTCTTGCCCTGGGACATGTTGGAAAACATATCCCGTAACTGATTGGTCATTTCTTCCATGCCGGCGGGCGCCATGATCTCCACGCCTGCCTTGGGAGCCGCCACTTCGATCTCGATTTCCTGCTGATCCAGTTTACCTTCCCGCAGCATCTTGCGGAATTTCTGGCGGGTGCCTTCATCGCTGCGCGGCACCGAACTGTCCCGGGGGCCCGGAATCAAGGCATCGAGGATGCGTTCTTCGGCCATTTCCTCGGCACGTTGGCGCATGGCGGTCTGGCGTTCACTGCGGATCATGTCTACGGCAGTTTCGGTCAGATCGCGGATGATGGACTCCACATCCTTGCCCACATAACCGACTTCCGTGAATTTGGTGGCTTCCACTTTGATGAAAGGCGCGTTGGCCAGCTGCGCCAGACGCCGGGCAATTTCGGTTTTGCCCACTCCCGTCGGTCCAATCATCAGAATGTTCTTGGGAGTGATTTCCTGATGCAGGGGAGCCGGGACCTGGGAGCGCCGCCAGCGGTTGCGCAGGGCAATAGCCACGGCACGCTTGGCGTCGGACTGGCCGATGATGTATTTGTCCAGTTCCTGGACGATTTCGCGGGGGGTCATTTCAGACATGCTCATAGTTCTTCAATCGTGTGGTGGTGGTTGGTGTATATACAGATGTCGCCGGCAATATCCAGGGCCTTTTCGGCCACTTCGCGGGCGGTCAGAGCGCTGTTTTCCAGCAGGGCGCGGGCGGCCGAGAGGGCGTAAGGGCCACCGGAACCAATGGCAATGATGCCATATTCCGGTTCCAGCACATCGCCCTGTCCGGTGAGAATCAGGCTTTGTTTATCATCCGCTACGGCGAGCATGGCTTCCAGACGCCGTAATACCCGATCGGTGCGCCATTCCTTGGCGAGTTCGACGGCGGCCTTGGCCAGCTGCCCCGGATGGGCTTTCAGTTTGGCCTCGAAGCGTTCCAGCAGGGTAAAAGCATCCGCCGTCGCCCCCGCAAAACCGGTCAGTACTCCGGGTTCGATGCGCCGCACCTTGCGCGCATTGCCTTTCATGACCGTATTGCCAAAAGTGACTTGACCATCACCGGCCATGACCACATTAGCGCCACGGCGCACGCAGAGAATGGTAGTGCCGTGCAGGGGTAGTGCATCTGTCATAAGGGGTCCTCGTTTTGCGATGATTTGGACTGTTTGGCGCGGGGATGAGCCTGATCATAGACCTGTGCCAGGCGCTGGTAATCCATATGGGTATAAATGGCCGTGGTGGCAATACCCGCATGTCCCAGATATTCCTGCACGGCACGTAAGTCCCCGGCGGACTGGAGAAAATGACTGGCGGCGCTATGGCGCAGGGTGTGGGGATGAATATGCTGACCCAGGCGCTTTTCACCCAGCGTCTTGATGCGTACCTGGATGCTGCGGATACTGAGGCGCTGACCGGAGGCATTAAGTAGCAGGGCGCTTTCTTCCGGACGATGCTTGTCCAGGAGCAGGGCATGGCGCAGGGGCAGATAGGCAGTCAGAACCCGCCAGACTGTCGAGCCTGCCGGGACGATTCTTTCCTTGCTGCCCTTGCCCATGACTCGCACGCTACCACCGTGGCGATCCAGATCCTGCAGATCCAGGCCTGCCAGTTCACTGACGCGCAGGGCACTGGAGTAGAGCAGCTCCAGGATCAATTGGTCGCGGATTTGGGCAAAATCCGGCGTATTTGCGGAGCTGTCTGCGCCGTCCATCAACTGTTTGGCTTGATCTACGGTCAACCAGTCGGGGAGGCGTTGTTCGGATTTGGGCATCAGGATGCCTTGCACGGTGTTCTGTAGATCAGGGCTGTCTTTTCGCAGATACCGGTAGAGGGCGCGCAGGGCGGCAAAACGGCGGCGCAGACTGCGGATCGCTACCCCGCGACTGCGTTCATGCATCAGATAGGCACGCAGATCGGCGGGCTGGACAGCATCCATACGCTGGGCCTCGTCCTGAGTCTTGCGGGTCTGCATGAATTGCCTCCAGCCCTGCAGGTCGCGCTGGTAAGACTCTATGGTGGCGGGACTGTAGCGACCGTCCCGGGCAAGGGCGTTCAGAAAGTCGGCGATGGCTTCCTCAATCAGCATGGAGTCAGGCAGCGATCCAGTGCCGCCGTCACCAGCCGGGCAATTTGATTGAGCAGATCAGCACCGGCATCCTCGGCGTAGCGCTCCGGGTGCTGACTACCCAGCACAATGCCCGCCTGGAGATGCCGGCCTAGCAGCGGAATCAGGGCAAAGGACTCCAGCGCCGCACCGTCGGCGGCAAACAAGGTGCTGCGCAGTGCCGGGGTCAGGGACAAGCCGGTCGCCGCCCGGGAAGACGTGGTGTCATCCAGCAATGCCAAAAAGTCTGCGGCTTCGAGTACGGCAAATTCCGGCAGCTCCGCTACCGGCGCGCGGGCAATCAGCGCCAGAGCTTCCACCTGAAAACCCTCGCGTAACCGGGTCAGCACCGTATGCAGAGTGGTCGGGCAGTCGTGCGTATTGAGCAACTCCGTAGCCAGATCGGAAAGGTGCAGTCCCAGGGCGGCGTTTTGTTGAGCGGCACCGAGCAGGGCGCTGATGCGTTGCTGCAGGCGTTGATTTTCTTCCCGTAACACCTGCGCCTGCCTCTCCAGCAGGGAGGAAGCTGAGCCGCGTCCTACATGGGGCAGGGTCAGGGAAAGGAGCAGGTCTTCCTGGTCCCATAAATATTGCGGATGCTCGCGCAGATACTGGTGGACCTGCTGCGCCAGATCATCCTGCTCCGGGGCGGTTGCCAATTCAGTCATCCTCCCAGTGGGTGTCACTGTAGCGTTCGGGAGCGCTGTGAACGGCCAGCGCCGCAATCAGATGGGCGAGGGTTTCGCCTTCCTGATCGCTGAGTTGATGTAAAAAAGCCAGTTGTTCCGGGCTGCTGTTGAGGCTTTCAGCAATGGCGCGCAATGTCGTGTCCTGCATGGCTGGATTCTCCCTTGGCTATTTGGGTAGGTGGTCTGTCTGGAGTGGCCAGGTGCCATCAAAAACCACCCGGGCCGGTCCCGTCATCATAACCGCTTGTCCGGGTCCTGCCCATTGGATGCACAAGCGTCCCCCCGGCAGATCCACGGCGACCTGCTCGTCGAGCTCACCCCAGCGGATACCAGCCACAACCGCAGCACAGGCATTGCTGCCGCAGGCCAGGGTTTCACCCGCGCCCCGCTCCCAGACCCGTAGACGAATGTGGGTACGGTCGCAGATTTCCATGAAGCCGACATTGCAACGTTCCGGAAAATCCGGATGGTTCTCGATTTTTGGCCCGAGTTGGGTAACCGGCGCCTGATGGACATCGGGCACGCGCAGCACAGCATGGGGATTGCCCATGCTCAGGGCGGCCATGCGCAGGGTGTCATGATCCACTTCCAGCAGGTATTCCGGACCTTCTTCCGCTGCGCGCAAGGGAATCTGCCCGGGCGCAAAGCGCGGGGCACCCATATTCACCGTCACCTCGCCGTTTTCCAGAATCTGCAGTTGCATCTGCCCGGACCGGGTTTCTACCTGAATAATGGCCTTGTCGCTAAGTCCGGCACGGCGCACAAATACCGCAAAGCAGCGGGCGCCATTTCCGCACTGGGCCACTTCACTGCCGTCAGCATTGAAAATGCGGTAGCGGAAATCGCAATCGGTTGCTCCCGGTTTTTCTACCAGCAGAATCTGGTCGCAACCGATGCCAAAGTGACGGTCCGCCATGGCGCGAATCTGTTCGGGTGATAAATGCATCTGCTGGCGAATGCCATCTAAAACGACAAAATCATTACCAAGACCCTGCATTTTGGTGAAATGCAGGGCGGTGTCAGAAATAGGTTGCAGAGTTTCCATAGAGTAAAGTCTAACACGGTGCAGCTGTAATTGCTTCGCTGGATGTGTCGCAAGGTGTGCATGCCCCCTTTGCTTGAGGCATTCAGTAGCATAGGCGACTTTCGACAAACGTGGATGCCTATCAGAGGGTTGTTCCGCCGGTGAATCCTGGGCAAATAAAAAGCCTAGCGAGTTGGCCAGGCCTGTTTTGGCTGGGGAACGTGGATTCGAACCACGGTTAGCGGAGTCAGAGTCCGCTGTCCTGCCGCTAGACGATTCCCCAAGAGTGGGCGCGATGATAGCCGTGAGTAGGCTTGCCTGTCAAATTCAGAGGCGTTAATGGCGGAGTTTTGGGGCTGTTTTGTATTTAATTTACCGACGTTGTAAAAAAGGTGTTGTCAAAATGTTGCAAAGTGTCCACACCGGTGCTATAACTTGCAGCGTAGTATCCAGACAATGCTCTCGAGGAGGAGCTTTATCATGAAGAAGAATCTTATCGCTTTGGCCGTTGCGGCCGCAGTTTTGGTGCCTGGTGCAGCTTTTGCGGCGACCAGCGACACTTCCAGCAAGGTGTTTCTGCCTGAGAATTCTCAGGATACCGGTCCGATCCTGTACGGATTTGCCCAGATTACCGGCAGTCAGCAGTTTGGGACTGGTGGTAACGAAGGTTTGATTTTTGGTGCCCACCGTATTCGTTTGGGGGTCAAGGGTAAGGCCGTTCCTGGTGTGACCTACAACTTCCAGTACAAATGGGATGGCGCATGGATGAGTGGCGGTCCTCTTGCAAAGACGATGGGTGAATCCGGCGTGCAGGATGCCGAAATCAATTTTGGTTTCATTCCTGAAGTACAATTGAAGGTCGGTAAATTCCGCGTCCCTGTAGGCATGGAGCGGACTCAGTTTGGTGGCGATGATTTGTGGTTCATCCAGCGTTCCATGAATCAGACTTTGGGTGCTGATCGCGCTGCAGGTGTGATGTTCCATAGCCCCAATGTAATGAATACAGGTTTTTACTACAGCTTGGGAATGTTTGATAATGGTTCTGTAGATGGTAGTAACGCCTTCAGCAGCAATGCTTTCTACAATAATGTTACTGCAGGTATGACTGGTGCTGGGCAAAACCCAGTAGGTGGCGTTATGACCAATGGCTCTGGCAAATACCTGTTTGCCGGTATGGTTGGCTACAAGCTGAATCCGTTGTTGAATATAGAGTTGTCAGGGGCGCGTTCGGATACGGCGAGTTCTAGTCCGTTAGCTGTAATAACTGTAATAAACGGCAAAGACGTTACGACCGGACATTTGGCTCCTGCGAACCAGATTGATACTTGGAACGTAGGCGCCCGTGGCGGAATGATGGGCCTCAAGTACATGGCCGAATATAGTCATGTCAATGGATACGGCGGTGTATCTGGTTTGCGTGGCAGCGATTGGTATGTGGCTTTGGCCGCTAACCTGCATCAGATGACCCTGACCCCAGATTGGCTGGACATTGAACCTGCCGTCCGTTTTGAACGCTTCGACTGGAAGGGCGCTGCAGGTTCCGGTGTGCCCGGTTCTATCAATGGCGAATATTTGAACAACACCACCATTGGCGTCAACTATGCCTTTAACCCCAATGATCCCTATGCGGCTCGTGTCCAGTTGAACTACGTCATTCCGACGGGTGCTTCCGGTTTCCGTCACGAATTGCAGGCTAATGGCGCCAACTATGCCCCAGCCAACGCTTACATCTACAACACCATGGTGTTGCAGTTCCAGGCTGGTTTCTAAGTCAAAGTTATTGCCGGGCGGCTTCGGCCGCTCCCTTGCCGCCCCTTCCGGGGCGGTTTTTATTTGCATTTTCGACAGGATACCGTTATAAGAAAACCCGCTGCGGGGCGGTGGCTGCCCGCGTTTTTTCTTATGACCGTTTTGGGGAATATCAGTGGCTCGTCAAATCCGTAATATCGCTATCATCGCTCACGTTGACCATGGCAAAACCACTCTGGTGGACCAGCTGCTCCGTCAGTCCGGTACTTTTGCCGCCCACCAGCAGGTGGAAGAGCGGGTGATGGACAGCAATGACCTGGAAAAGGAACGGGGCATTACCATCATGGCCAAGAATACGGCGGTGCAGTGGGGCGACACCCACATCAACATCGTCGATACGCCCGGACACGCTGATTTTGGTGCGGAAGTGGAGCGGGTGCTGGGTATGGTGGACGGCGTGCTGCTGCTGGTGGACGCCGTGGAAGGTCCCATGCCCCAGACCCGTTTTGTGACCCGCAAGGCCCTGGAGCTGGGGCTGAAGCCCATTGTGGTCATCAACAAGGTGGACCGCCCCGGCGCCCGTCCGGACTATGTGATCAGTGCCACTTTTGACTTGTTCGACAAGCTCGGTGCTACCGAAGATCAGCTCGATTTTCCGGTGATTTATGCTTCCGGCCTGCAAGGGTATGCGGGAGAGAATCCCGATGTGCGTTCGGGCGACATGAAACCCCTCTTTGAAATGATTCTATCCCATGTCCATGCCCCGGAAGGCGATCCTGAAGGGCCGCTGCAAATGCAGATTGCCGATCTGGATTACTCCAGCTATGTGGGTCGGATTGCCATTGGCCGCATCCGCCGGGGGTCCATGAAGCCGGGCCAGGATATTGTCCTGATTCATGGTGTGGATCAGACCCAGACCAAGGCGCGTATCCTGCAGTTGCTGGGTTTTGACGGCCTCAAGCGGGTGCCCTGGGAGACGGCGACGGTGGGCGACATCGTTGCCGTGACGGGCATCGAGGAGCCTTCCATCGGCGCCACCATTGCCGCGCCGGAAGCGCCGGAGGCTTTGCCCTGGAAACCCATTGATGAGCCGACCCTGAACATGACCTTTCAGGTGAATACCAGTCCTTTTGCCGGTCGGGAAGGCAAGTTCGTCACCAGTCGCCAGTTACGCGACCGCTTGTACAAGGAACTGCTCATCAACGTGGCCCTGCGCGTCGAAGATACGGACAATGCCGATGTATTCATGGTGTCCGGTCGTGGCGAGCTGCATCTGACCATTCTCATTGAAAACATGCGGCGCGAAGGTTACGAGCTGGCCGTGTCCCGCCCCCGGGTGATTCAGCGGCAGGTGGATGGGGTTTGGGAAGAACCCTACGAAGCGTTGACGGTGGATGTGGAAGAAACCCATCAGGGGACCATCATGGAGCGCCTGGGCATTCGCCGTGGAGAGTTGCAGGACATGATTCCCGATGGTCGTGGCCGGGTGCGCCTGGAGTACAAAATTCCGGCGCGAGGACTGATCGGTTTCCACACGGAATTTCTGACAGCCACATCGGGAACAGGCGTTATCAGCCATATTTTCGAGGGTTATGGTCCGGTCAAGGGGAGTATTCCTGCCCGTAATAACGGCGTGCTGATTTCGGCGGAAGAAGGCGAGGCCGTGGGTTTTGCCCTCTTCAACCTGCAGGATCGGGGCCGGATGTTTGTCAGCCCCGGCGACAAGGTGTACGAAGGCATGGTGATTGGTATCCACAGCCGCGACAATGATCTGGTGGTCAATCCCCTCAAGGAAAAGAAACTGACCAACATGCGCGCCTCGGGTTCAGATGAAAACATCATGCTCACCCCGCCCATCAAGATGACCCTGGAAGCGGCGGTGGAATTTATTGCCGACGACGAACTGGTGGAGGCGACCCCTCAATCCATCCGTATCCGCAAGCGTTATCTTACCGAAAATGAACGCAAGAAAGCGTCACGGGGCGGTGGCGGAAACTGATTACGCCTGTTTTTCCAGAGTGATCAGTCGGAACCAGCCGCCAATGGCGGCGGGTTCATCATGAACGCAGTGTAATTCCGGGCGTCCTGCCAAGACATCTTCAAAGGTAATATCCGTATGGGTAGCGATGGCACCTGCCAGGCGGCCCAAGCCCCTTCGTAACCAGGCTTTCTGGCCGGGACGCAAAAACTTGTCGAGCAGCAGGATGCGACCCTGGGGCTTGAGGACCCGACTGGCTTCGGCCAGGGCTTGTTCGGCGTGGGGAACAACTGCCAGAATCAGATGCATGACCACAAAATCGAAGCAGGCATCGGCAAAAGGCAAGGCTTCGGCATCCGCCTGAACCAAAGGAATACCGGATTGCAGATCTTGGGCGCGCCGCAGCATGGCGTGGGTCAGATCAATACCTACAGCGCTGCAGTGGGCGGGCAGAAAAGGAATGTCCAGTCCGGTGCCAATGCCGTCAATCAATACCTGACAGGATGTATTCTGGGGAATCTGGCGGAGGCTGCGTTGCCGCAAGGGTTCGGAAAAGCCCCTTACGGCCTGATCGTAAATCGGCGCCCAGATGCCGTAGGCGCGCTGCAGACTGTTGCGACTCAATGGAAAACCGTAGCGACAGCCAAGCGAAAGGCGGGAATAGGGCTTTCAAAGCTTTCACCATCGGCAGTGACCCATTCATAACTGCCGTGCATGCTACCCACCGGGGTTGGGAGTACCGAGCCACTGGAATAGCGAAAGCGTTGTCCCGGTTGCAGCACGGGCTGTTCTCCGACGACGCCCGGACCCTGAACCTCTTGCACGCATCCCTCGGCGTCGGTGATGATCCAATGACGATTGAGTAATTGGGCGGTTTCGGGGCCGTGGTTTTCGATGGTGATCTGATAGGCAAACGCATAATGGTCCTGTTCAGGACTGGATTGCTCGGGAAGATAGCGGGTTTCGACGCTGATCCGGATATCCGTGGGGGTTTTATCGGTCATGATGCTGCTCCGGGCCGTGGGCCGGTAGATTGTTCAGAATCAGTCTAGCGATGACGGTGCTGGCTGCCAAGTCGCGCCGTGAGCTGTGGACTCTTGGTGGATGGGCCAATTTATCGGCGTTTGATCGATTTGCTGGTGTTGGCTGTGGCAGGGCGGGCGCGGTATAAAATAAGTATCCGTCCGATGCGCCCGACCGCTTCAGCGTGACTGCGGGCGCAGAGGGTTTCGACCATGCTATCGCGAGCGGCGTGCTCCAGCTGGGGCAGGCGCAGCTTGATGAGTTCATGGGCATCGAGAGCCACTTCCAGCTCGGCGAAGAGGGCGTCCGTCACCCCTTGTGCGCCAATCATGACCACCGGTTTGAGGGCATGGGCCTGACCGCGCAGGTTTTGTCTTTGTTTGGCGTCCAGCATGGTATCCTCGTCAGGTAATTGTTTCAAAAAAGGTGGATGGGAGTGTACGTTTGCGCGATGCGGTGGTCAAAGGGCGGAGGATGTGGTTGTGGCGAGAAGTAAATCCAGTGAAAAATGGCTGAAAGAACATTTTCGGGACGTGTTTGTCCAGCGCGCCATGAAAGAGGGCTATCGCTCCCGTGCGGCCTACAAATTGCTGGAGATTCAGGAAAAAGATCGGATTATTCGGCCCGGCATGCGGATTCTGGATGTGGGTGCGGCTCCCGGGGGCTGGACCCAGGTGGCGGCTCCCTTGATTGGTCGACATGGCCGACTGGTGGCCGTGGATCGCTTGCCTATGGATCCGGTGGCCGACGCCACAGTGATTTGCGGTGACGTGTACGAAGATGAGGTTATCGCCGCCTGTCGCGAAGCCCTGCCCGAAGGCGCAGATCTCATCATGAGTGATATGGCGCCCAATATGTCCGGCATTGCCAGTGTCGATCAGGCGCGCGCCATTGATCTGGCAGAACTGGCCCTGGATATGGCGCAGCGCTGGTTGCGACCGGGCGGAACCTTGCTGATCAAAGTGTTCATGGGCGCCGGTGCCGAAGAATTGCGCCGCGCCCTGCGCAAGGATTTCAAAAAAATTGTGGTGCGCAAGCCCGAAGCCTCCCGCGCCCGTTCGACCGAACAATACTGGCTGGCGCTGGATTTTCAGGGGCTTGCCCAGGAAAGGTTGGACAAGTTACCAACGAGTTCCCTATAATCTGCAGCACGCGCAGTTAGCTCAGCTGGATAGAGTGTCGGCCTCCGAAGCCGAAGGTCACTGGTTCGAATCCAGTACTGCGCACCAATAAAATCAATGTGTTACAAGATGACTGGCTGTGTGCCAGTTTTTTTGTGCCCAAATGGTGCCCATTTTGTGCCCAAAATGTGCCCACGCATTTAGGATTCTATCCAAGCAATAGCTAGTTTTGACCATTAGCCCTCGTGCCCACCTCGAAAATCGATAAATTTCATCTAAAAACAATGAAATCTACTGAACAATTCAGGGATTATCGCTATCTGGACCATCAATATACTCAAAAATATCCCCAACGCCACATTTGAAGAGTTTGCAGAGCCTGTCCATGGTGTCCATATCCACTCTCACTGCAGTTTCTCTATAGAGTAAGGACACTGTATTCCGGTGAAGCCCCGATTGTTCTGCTACATCAGCGATGCGCATTTTGTGCTCGCCCATCAACCTAGAAAGATGGCACTTTATCATTGGAATTCCTTCTCTGTGCATCGCTGAACGTCCGATTGTCATTCAGGATAACAAAAGGCATTGCTGTATGAAATTATGTGTGTGATAATGTTATCTAGGATGACATGGTGATACTGAGGAAGTCATCCTGTGATATTGGGCACACTATAGAGGAAATCGCAATGGAAGAAAATACGACATATCTTACGACGCGGGAGTTGTCTGTCCGCATCAAGTACGACGAAAGAACTATTAGGGATCGTATGAAGGACTCTGTGTTGATTGAAGGAACCCATTATATCCGGCCTTTTGGAGGCCGTAAGATATTGTACATATGGGAGGTTATTGAAAAAGACATGGCGAAAAGTTCGTTTTCTTCTGGGCTCGCCATTCCTATGTCCAGAGGAGGCGTGTGTCATGGGTAGTATTCGTATTCGGAAATCTACAAATACATTGTTCTTCGACTTTCGCTACCAGGGGCAGAGGTGCCGCGAACAAACGACCTTAGAAGATACACCCAGTAATCGTAGGAAAATGCAGAAGATGCTAACCATTATTGAGCAAGAAATTGCACTTGGTAAATTTGAATATGATGTTCACTTTCCAGGGAGGGCTACTCCAGAAAGAGCTGTTACTGGAGGAAAAAACACAAAAAAACAGTGCAGTATAAATGAACAAATCAACCCCACCTTTACAGAATTCGCCGAGCTGTGGTTAGGGGAAATGCGCATTCAGTGGCGGGATACCCAGTACAAGACGGTAGAAAACACCCTGCAGAAGCACCTGTTGCCGGTGTTTGGGGCAAAAAGGGTTGGCCAAATCACCAAGGGAGACATTCTTGCTTTCCGTTCGGGCCTCGCCAAAGTCCCCGGACGGAAGGGGAAACCCCTTTCTGCTTCAAGAATCAATCATATCCTCACACCCTTGCGGATGATCCTCAACGAAGCGGCCAACCGCTTCGAGTTTACCGCACCTTATCATGGAATCAAAAGCCTCAAGGTGCCGCGAACGGATGTGGAGCCGTTTTCTCTGGAAGAAGTGGATGCCATTTTGCAGCATGTGCGTACGGATTTCCGTGCCTACTATCTGATCCGCTTCTTTACCGGATTGCGTACCAGCGAAATTGATGGCTTGCGCTGGGAAAAAGTGGATCTGGCACGTCGGCAAATTTTGGTGCATGAAGCCTTGGTCGATGGGCAAGTGGTCCCCACCAAAAATGATGGTTCGTATCGGGCCGTGGAAATGTCACTTCCGGTTCACCAGGCGTTTACGGCCTTATACGAGAGCTATAGTCAGGAGAAAAGTAACAAAAGGTGCGCACCAAACGATTATGTGTTCTCTACCCGCGAAGGAACCCCGCTGCGCCACGATAATGTGACCAAGCGGGTCTGGTATCCCTTGTTGCGGTATCTGGATCTCAAACCACGCAGGCCTTACCAAACCCGGCATACGGCGGCAACGCTCTGGCTTGCCGCAGGGGAAAGCCCGGAGTGGATTGCTCGGCAAATGGGGCATAGCACCACAGAAATGCTTTTTCGGGTGTACTCCCGCTACGTGCCCAATCTCACCCGCCAGGATGGGTCGGCCATGGAACGTCTCCTCTTGTCCCACTTGCCATGTGTGACCGGAGGGGATCATGCCTGAAAAAATGGTTTTCCCGGCACAGGGGCCAACTACACGGCGGTTCATGGATTTTACCCCAGTCCACAGCGCAGCTTTGGATCGGCTGGTTGCCGCCCTGGAGAGGGCCTTTACGCTGCCAGAGCCGGAAATCCTCAGTAGGGTGCTCGGTGAGTCCGTTGATAGTTCCGCTCACGACATTTTACGAAACTGGATTTGCCGGGTCTTGGTGGATCTGGATGAGGCTCAGGCTGCACAGCGGCTTCCGGATATCGTGCAACGTCTGGACAACGCACTGAATAGCAGGAGAGAGGACTGATGCCACACGCCCATGCAATTGCCGTCTATCAGCGGCATTTCATCCTCTCCCAACTGCAGCGACGCACCAGTCGCTATGGACAACCTTTCTGTGCCTGCTATCTGACTAGCCCTGAGGGACGTCAGTGGATGGCCTATTGGTGGCAAGCATTTCCCTACCGGAATCACTGGCCGGACGGGGTGGAGGTTTATGCGAGTGTGCGCCCACGCCGCATGGGACGGGCATGGATTCTGGACATCATCGACTTGCAAGTGGCCGCATTGGTGGAGGTGTTCCCGCAAAAAGATGTACAGTCCACTCTACCCGGATGGTTATTGGAAAAAGCCGTCTACCCCACCCTGCTTCGGGAGCTGTGGGCACAAATCCACATGTTCAGCAGTACGCCCTTGCGCAGTTTCAATCAGCGCATTTTGCATGACCCAGAAATCAGTCTTTTCTGGGTCACGATCCCGGCGAGTCACGCCCATCATCATGCTGAGGCAGGCGGGTTGCTGCGCCACTCGGTGGAAGCCCTGCGACTATTATCGTGGGCAGAGGCGATGACCTTGCTCGAATGGGAGGTCGCGCGCACGGCTGTCTTGTGGCATGACGTGGGTAAAATTCTCGGGTATGACGCACAAGGACAGCGCACTATGGAAGGCTGGACCACCGCCCATGAGGAAGCCACGTCCGAAGTGCTGGCAACACACTTGGCCTGGTTGCGGCGACAATCTCCAGAACTGGTCACTGCCCTGAAAATTCACTGGTCGGGTCGTACGCCCCGGCCTTTGATGCCGGGCCGCATTTTGGTGGAGTCCTGTGATCGTATGAGTGCGGCACTGGATAGTCGCCGATTGGCTTTTGCCCAGCAGCCTGCGCAAAGACAATTTGCGCAACTATCCGGACCCGGACCCGCTACCCGTTTCTGGCGCCTGCGACCCGGTATAAAAGCGTTCCATTGAAATCGTTATTAAAAATCCCCAAAGGATTCAGAAGAAATTTTCCCTGCCAGGCTTTATCCCCCTACAATGTTGAGATGGATCAGGAGGGCGTCTATCTATGAGGCGTCTTCCTTTGTGAGGATAAGGAATGGTCTGAAAGGGGGGTGAGATGACGGATGCGGAAAGTGGAGATCCCACCCCTTTACCCAAGCCCCATAAATCTGGGGGTAAAAAATCCGCAGCCGTCATTCCCCGTGATTGCCCGGAATTTCAGCGCTGCATGGCCGCAGCCGAAAATGATCCAACCATTGATGCAAATGATTTGTTGGCGATGTTTCGGGATATCGGGGTGTATGGCACCTTACTGGAACTGAAGGTGGTGGCCGCCAATCTGCAGCAAGTACTGGAGCTGATAGCATCGGTTGAAGGGTGGCATTCATTGCCTGAAGCGGTGTTGCGTTGGCGACCCCTGCTCGACTGGATTTTGCGTCAGGATTCCAGCGTCATTCCTGATTCAGAATATGATAAAAATCTGCATAAGGCCCCGTTGATTGGCCTCTGTGCGACATCGCATCCCCTCTATGCCCTGTTGTGGTGGACAACGGATATCAATCAGCTGAATGATTGGTACTTATTGCAAGGGCATGTGCTTTTGGCGCATATGCGCTTAATCGGCAAGCTTCCTCAACGAGATTACGATTACAGGACGAGTGTTCAGGCTCCATACAGCGACATTTTGAGTCGTATCTATGTGTCTGGCCTGTTTTTACGGGAAGTTTCGGTACGCTATGCCAACATTTCTGCGGAGTTCTTGAACCCACGCCAACAACCGCAGGTATTGGCCGAGTCCCTCTATCAGTTTTGGGATCACTTCGCCAAGGGCAAAAAGAAAGACGTTGCGCAGGTGGAAGTCGACGAGGACGAACTGGACGATCCAGCAACGTACGAAGACCTGAAAGCCTGTTTACTCCGGGCACACAAGGATACCTTGCGCAAACATCTGCAGGGCTTCATCAGGATGTTGGCCTTGGCCTACGATTTGCTTACTTCCACGATACGTATAGAAAGCCATGGCAGAGGCCGTAGAACGATCATTCAGGGATATTTACCCTTAATGGATACTCCAGTGGAACACGCCGAGCCGGATTTCAGTGATCCCCAGAAACCGGTGCGCACACTCTATAAAAGGGCGGAAGCCGCGAACAGCCTGGGGCGTGGGAGTAATCCTGGTGGGGCGGAACGGTATCAGAGAGAATTTGATATTGATCCCGACGAGAATGAAGGTGAGGCTTTTGTGGAAGAACTCCTGCTGTGTTCCCATCAAACGGGCGGCGGTGCGGCCAACCTGCTGACGACGGCCCTACAAGGGCGGGCTCGTACGGAAGCGCTGGAGAACCAGCTTTTCCTCTGGGATTATGAACAACTGACCGATACGGCCCTCCAGCATCTGCGCCGAAACATGGATAGGGATTTCTCAGAAGCTTTGTCAAAAAACACAGTTAAACCTTCTCTGCGGGCGCAGAGTCTGGCATTGCTGGCGGTTTTGCTCGGCACGGGCGTCGGCATGGTTCTGGGACGCCAGTTAAATTGGGTGCAGAGCCGACAGGATCTCGCGGGCTACCATCACTTTGCCTATCAGCCGGGGACCGATGGGCAACCGGGTTTGTGGTATATCCATGTCCAGGCCCCCAGATCTTGGAGATGGACCTATCACGAAGCGCAAGATTTTTGTGCGGATATACAGGATTCGATTTTATGTCTACCGGATGTGGGCAGATATGCCCAGTTTTTGCATCAACTGTTGGAGCAGCATCCTGATCTGCGGACTACCTCATCCGGCATTTTTAGGCGCAGGGAGGCTTCCTATCAACAGGATATCCAGCAATATTTACGGACGATTGATCCCTCTGGCTATCTAACCCTGGGTCGTGTGGAGAACTACCTCTGGCGCCGATGTGCGGGGACGGGGGATATTGGGGAGGCCGGATTGATCTGTGCAAAAAAACAGCGCCTTGGGCAGGTGCGGCATTTTTACACCACGCTGCCCCAGGCAAAACTGGTCGATCGGTATATTCAGGTAATGGAACAGACACCGGGCATTCGTGAGCTTTCTACTGATGCTGAAAACGATCCCCGATCTCTGCCGACAGCCTCAACGGGCTATCTGGGTTCCCAATTTCGCCCCAAAATCGAGGTCATCCAGTCCGCTGTGAAAGCGTTGGGAGAACGCCTGGAGCAGCAAGGTCGTGCTCTGTATGCGGCTCCCAGGGGATCCCCTCAGAAAGCCCCGGCACTTCAGGCCGACTGGGACAGTTATTACAACCACTATACGCTGTACACTTGGTTATATTTTGCCTATGCCACCGCCTCGCGGGCGATTTGTGCTCCCTTTCCAGACAATCCAGTAGAAGGAACGGCATCGGGTTTCATGGTGCATCAGGACAAAAGCACTCTGGATCGGTCTCATCTGCGCTTGTTGTGGTTACCCCAAACGCTGCTCCAGCAACTCCAGAAGCAATGGGATCTGGCGGCCCAGCAGCAAGAACTGGTGAGTCAACGGGTACGGGATCGTGTCAAGGGCAGCAACTTTATGATGCGGGGACGTGGGAGTTTGACACCCTTGTGCCCCAGACAGTTGCGACCATGGTTGCAGGAATTCCTGGGGGGTGACATGCCCGTGAACAGCCATCGCCGATTCTGTCGCGGTCATTTGCTGGAACAGGGGTGTCCCGCTGAAGTTGTGGATGCCTTCATGGGGCACTGGTACGCCGGCGAGTCACCCTGGAGTCGTTATTCCAGTCAGTCCGCACTGGCCTATGTAGCGCAATTGAAACCCCATCTGGAGACAATGCTGGACACCCTGGGTTTTCGCGTGCAGCCTTTACCTCCCGAATATGCCATGTTCCATCCGTAATGGCTGATCAGACCCCTTTTTTGAAAACAGAGGTTCCTGCAGATGCGGCTGCACGTTTTGCCAAGATTCGTCAGGAATTGCTGCAGTTGCCCGGCGCCCGCCGTGGACAGTATGTGTTCAGTGCAGCGGATATCCGTAGCTATGAGTTATGGGTCTTACGGGAACGGGAGTCGACCTACGTTAAAAACAAAGCCGATGAAGGGCCACGCTACAAAAGATTTTTGAGCTGTCTTCAGGGAGAGGTGACTGGTGGTTGGGGTACGGATGAAAAGCGGGAGAATCTGGCAACTATGTTGCATGATCGCATTCTGGAAACCTTTGATCCGTTTGCTGGAGAAAAAAAGACCGTAACCCGAGGCAAAGCGGTCCTCAAATCGCGCTTGCGCGCCCAGGCCAAATGCCTGCAATATTTCAGTCTGCTGATTCGGCGCGGGAATCAGGCCGCGTTGTGGATGTGGTGCCCCCCTGCGGTGCCCTTGATCCTTGAACGCGAAGCCACCCCTTTTCAAAGAGCCTCTCTGGCAGACTACCAGCAGGTATTGAATGCCCGACAATTTCTGGAACAGGCGTTACAACAAAGGGCAGCACTGCAGCATTCAATAGTTCTTAATCAGGATTATCGGGAAGGCGAAATACTGCTTTCGGCGCTGCTTTTCGGTGGGTTGGGGGAATTGGCCGCGTTAAAAAGTGTCCTCCAGCAGCTCCGAAAGCGACAAAAACTGACGGTGTTTGATTCCATAGGGCTGGCGTTCTGGGACTTGCCGATTCCCATGTTTCGGGGAGGGGTGCGATTACGGCGCTGGTTTCCGGATCCTTTCTCAGAAATATTGATGATGCGTTACTTGCAGGAGCATCCCGCCTCCGAAAGTGAAGCAGGAACTGCGGAAAAGGCTGATGCTACATTTTCTGCCCAAGATATTCGTGGGCGTATGACGATGGTGTTGCGTAGCTGGCCTCGGGTAGGGCGTCGTCATATCCAACCCGCTTCTTTATTCAAAGGGGTGACCCAGGCGCTCCGTCTGGAATTGCCCCAGTTCCTCGGGGCTTATGCCGAGGGACTGCTGGAAGCCCATGCCTTGGCCCGCAGCAGCTGGTGGCGTATCCATGGTTATCCGGTTCCGGCAGAAACATCTCCCCAGCCGGACGTGGAAAGTGCTGAAAAAAAACCGCTGGAAAGCGCACCTGGGGTTATCGAAAGTACGGTAACCGTCGCTTGGCTGCATCAGTTGCGACACATCTTACGGGCCAAAAATCGCGGAGATGCCCTCAAGGCCCTGGATACCTTCCTGAGCCAGACTGACCTCACTGATCCTCTGGGGCAGAGAATGTTTCTGTGGGCCAGACATCTGTTGAAGAAAGGCTCTTCCTTTCACCATCATCTGGCCATGACGACCATCGGGCGTTATGTCAGTCGACTTGCCGCCCTGATGTTGCAGGTGCTCGAAGACACGCAAGTGATAGACAGCTTCGGTGAGCCGTCCTGGCGCCAGCTCTATGAAGATTTGCTGGAACAGGTCGATACCGCACATCAACGCGCCCATTTGATCCGGGCCATTCGTGAGTGGCATCAGTTTCTGGTAGAAACGCAGGGAGCGGCTGCGCTATCACTCCAGGATCTGGGCGGATTCCAGATGGACGTCATTCCCGATGCCCACGGGATCAGTGAATCGGAATTCCACCAGCTGAAAACCGCACTCCAGGAGGGGCGGCATGCGCTTCACCACCAGCAGTTACCGGATTTGCTGACGTTGGTGGTCATTTTGGGCTATCGCTGTGGATTGCGGCGCATGGAAGTATTGCGCCTGCGCATCAGTGATTGCCATCTGGAAGGGCAGGCCCGTTTGTTGATACGGCCATTCAGCGAGCGACGCCTGAAAACCCGCCATGCCACGCGCGCGCTGCCACTCCATGTACTGCTGGAAGACGGTGAGTTGGCACTTTTGCGGCAATGGGTGGCATATCGGGGTGAAAGTGGCGCGGTTTCAGGAGAGGACTATTTGTTTGTCCTGCCCGAGATTGGTCACAATCCCATTGCCCAGGAAACCGCGATGTCCCGCATCCATGAAGACCTGCGCTGGGTAACGGGGGATGCGCAGCTGCATTTTCACCACCTGCGCCATAGCTTCGCCAATCAGCTCTTATGGAAGCTGATGTTGGCGGATATGGATCCCCAATATCTGCCGGAACCCTATCGGAAAGAGCAGGCCTCCGCACGGCGCTTCCGCCAAGCATTATTGGGTGTGGATCACGTCAATCGCAAGCAGTTGTATGCGGTGGCCGCTCTGTTGGGGCATTCCAGTCCGGAAATCAGCCTGAATCATTATTTGCATAATCTGGACCTGATTCTGGGTTTGTCTGTGCGTGCGCAGGTGGCGCAGGCGCGAAACGTGCAGAATTGGTTGAAGGCGCTGAAGGGACGCTTGAATGAAAAAACGCTCTACCGGGCTTATGCACGAGAAGGTGTTGACGGATTACTTTCCCGACTGCGTAAAAACATACCGGAAGCTATGCATACGCCTGTCCATGATGCTGAACGGGATGCACTGATCGCCCGCTCTTCCTCGTCCGAAGCGGAACGGCAAAAGGGTAGAGAGCGCTCTGAACGGTTTATTGAGCGTCTATGGTTTTTGCTTTTGCGGGGCTTTACTCAATCCACCGCGATTCCGTCACCTCATCAGGCGGACCAGGAATCGTTCTGGTCTGCCATAGCGGAAGACGCCGACGTGAGTGCCCAACAACTCGCTCGGATGGCGGGTAAAGTCCAGTCCCTATTTGCACTCAAAAGCCGGATGGGGCCACGTCATAAAGCCCTCCAAATCTCCCAGTTCGGCACCGGCAAACGTGACGTTCCTCTCCCTTCACGCCCCTCGACACGGATGGACAAGGAACACCTGATAAAAATGTTGCCGGGATTCTGGCGCATGGCGGACAAGGACCCGGAATGGTTACGCACGACCCTGGATGTTTATCTTGAAAGAGCGTGGCGGAGTGAGCCGGGACACTTTCTGCTACGTTCACCCACAGATACTGGAGAAGTGGCGCTGGCGAATGCTTTTAAGCAGTTGCTGCTCGGTTTGGAAATTTCCCCGCGCAACATTCGCTATCTCAGTTTTGATGCCGAGAAGAGGCGTTCTCGCTGGAGGGCATTATGGCGGAAGGCGCTGCAACTCAACACGCGGGATGTGATTGGCGAAAAGACAATCCCAAATAATCAGCATGGTATGGAAAGCGCCTGGTTACAGATTCATCCGGTTTTTGAACAGGTCGGGAAGCGTCCTGATGGCATGTCCCCGGCGTTCAGTTATTTGATGGTGATGGGGGCGGTGGTTTTGGCGGGGGTGATAACTCTATGACTATCAAGATTAAGCAGGCTTGCGGGCACGGCTTAGACCATGGCTAATGGAAAAGCGGTCTATTTGCAGGGACAAGAAACACTGGGGTAACATCCATGGCACTCTTCTTTGCGCTAAGCTATAGCACCTGCAGTTTATTTCATCATCAGGGGCACTGACTACCCAATAGCATGAACGTAAGATAAAAAAACCCCCTCAAGAGGGGGCTAAAAATCCCTAAAAGCTCAGGGAGGAGGACAGGGCTCCGTCAAGCTCGCCGGATATAGTAGCAGAGGTTTTCGCCACTGATTTTAATGGTGGTTTGAAGGGACTATAGTTGGTGGAAATGCGGCATTTTCAGGCGATTTTGGGTG
>NZ_JABBOU010000169.1 GCF_018853465.1 Acidithiobacillus montserratensis | reverse complement strand
TGGGCTATATCCCTCCCGCAGAAGCTGAGGCAAACTATTATGCGCAACTCGTGGAGCAGCCCAACAAGGCCGCTTGAAGTACAAAAATTACCCTCCACTGAACCCGGGGCGGTTCAAACAGGATGCCGCCTGAACCTATGTCAGCAAATGCTTATACACCAGAATTGACAATAGCTCCTGCGTATCACCGGCATAGAACAGTCCGCAAACAGGGCCGAAGCGAGCGAGTTTGAGCTTGGCTTCTCTGGCAACCAGCGCGTTCATTCAGACCCCGTCAACAAGACATCCACGGAGTCAAAATGAGCACGCAAATACCAACGCCTTCAACGCCACCTTCGGTGGCAGCGCAAATCGCCAGATTGCCGGATCTGCCAATGGCCGACATCAAAGCGCTCTGGCAACAGTTGGTCGGAGGTGAAACGCCCACCCACAACCGCCAGTTCCTCGAACGCCGGATTGCCTACCGGCTGCAGGAGCTGGAGTTCCGCAAGGTCGACGCCAACCTGCTGGATCGCAACCAGCGTCGCATCGAATCTCTGGTCGAAACCGGCAAGGTGAAAAAACGCGACCGCGATTACCGTCCGGCCGCAGGCACGGTGCTGGTCCGGGAATACAAAGGCGTGGAGTACCGCGTGATCGCCACCGCCGACGGCCAGTATGACTTCCAGGGACGCATGTACCCGAGCCTCTCGATGATCGCCCGCGAAATCACCGGCATGCGCTGGTCGGGTCCGCTGTTCTTTGGCCTCAAGCCGCCATCCAATGCCAAGACCAAGCCCGCCACCAATAAGAGAGGTGGTCGATGAGCGAAGTCTTGAAGCGCCGCATGCGCTGTGCGGTCTACACGCGCAAATCCACCGATGAAGGGCTGGACCAAGAATACAATCGATCGACGCTCAGCGCGATGCCGGTCATGCCTACATCGCCAGCCAGCGCGCCGAAGGCTGGATACCGGTAGCCGACGATTACGACGATCCGGCCTTCTCCGGCGGCAATATGGAACGCCCGGCGCTGCGCCGCATGATGGTGGACATCGAGGCCGGCAAGATCGATGTGGTTGTCATCTACAAGATCGACCGCCTGACGCGCAGCCTGGCGGACTTCTCCAAGATGGTCGAAGTGTTCGAGCGCTACGGTGTCTCGTTTGTGTCGGTCACTCAGCAGTTCAACACGACAACCTCCATGGGGCGGCTGATGCTGAACATCCTGCTGTCCTTCGCCCAGTTCGAACGCGAGGTCACGGGTGAACGCATCCGCGACAAGATCGCGGCCAGCAAACGTAAGGGCATGTGGATGGGCGGCGTGCCGCCGCTGGGAGCTATTGTCAATTCTGGTGTATAAGCATTTGCTGGCATAGGTTCAGGCGGCATCCTGTTGGTTGTCCGGCAGGGTTTGGTTGGCCGGTAATCCATCGATAAATTTCACTCCAGCAAAAAGGTCTCGGACTTTCTCCGGGGCATAAATCCCAATCCGGCGTTTCTCTGCCTGCTGCAGCATCTTGAAGCCCAGTCCCAGAAAGCTGTTGCGCGATACGCAGTTTTTGGTGCGCAATGTCCGGTGACGCACGGTGGAAAAGGTCGACTCAATGTCATTGGTGGTGCGGATATGTCGCCAGTGTTCAGCCGGAAAATCATAAAAAGCCAACAATTCCGCCTGATCCTTTTCCAGCTTGGCCACGGCCTTGGGATACTTCGTCTGGTAATTGCGCACAAAGGCCTCCAGGGCTTTCTCCGCGTCCTTCCGGTTTGCCGCCATCCAGATTTCCTGCAGTGCCGCCTTCGCCTTGCCCTGCTTGGATTTGGGCAGTTCGTTGAGGATGTTGGCCGTTTTGTGAACCCAGCAGCGCTGCTGGCGGGTTTCGGGATACGCTTCGTCCAATGCGGCCCAAAAGCCCATGGCGCCATCCCCAATCGCTAGCAAAGGAGCCGTTTCCAGCCCCCGCGCCTGGAGATCACGGAGTATCTCCAGCCAAGAGGCCTTGGACTCGCGCAGGCCGTCGCTGAC
>NZ_JABBOU010000168.1 GCF_018853465.1 Acidithiobacillus montserratensis | reverse complement strand
TCGGTGAGAGTTGGGACTTTCATGCGGCAAAAGCTACCGCATTCATCCTGAGAAGTCCAGAAAAACCCTTTGTACTACTTCATCAGCAGCTTAGATGGAAGGTTGACAGGGCCCTGGGGAGGAGGAAGTGTTATCGCTCAATATTTGAAAATAGCCATTTAAACTCTGTTAGCCTCACCATCTTGTTTTTAATCTGGTAGATTGAGCGATATAAGTTGTAAAAAGCCGATCAGAAGCTGGTGGTCAGAGACAGATACAGACCGTTCTGGCTTTTCATGGTCGCGATAGTCCCCAAATCCACATAAGCGGCTGTCAGCGAAAGTTGCTTATAGGGGAACCAGGC
>NZ_JABBOU010000167.1 GCF_018853465.1 Acidithiobacillus montserratensis | reverse complement strand
TGGATATTCTCCTCGGTGATCCTGCACCAAACGTACTGCCCGTTCACGCACTTCTACAGAAAATTGGTTCATCTTGTTTGTCTTCGTCGTCATCGTATCGGCTCCATTCTGTCACGCTGAAAAGCCTCCACAAAACCCGGGGCGATTCATTTCCGTAAAAAGCTGCGTATTCTGTTGATCGTGGGCACCGATTCTGGCGATCGTGGGCACCCCTGGAGAGGGAACATTTTGGTCGTTGTGATTTTAAGCACGGGTGGTCACGATGGGTCAACTTTGGG
>NZ_JABBOU010000166.1 GCF_018853465.1 Acidithiobacillus montserratensis | reverse complement strand
GAGATATTCGTGCTTGATCTCGCTGAGTTGCTCGTTTTCCAGATAGTCGGCAACGGATATAACGGGTTTGATACCGGCTTGAATCGTCACAATAGCCTCCGCAAGAATTCTGCTCTAAAGCTAGTCCTGGCCCCCCAACGGCGTCAAGCCAGCCATCCCCTTACAGGCTTGCTACACAAACAGACTTGCGATTTGCCCCACTGCGAGCCTACCGGGCAACGAAAACCCCTGACGGACGCGGTGCAGGTCAGCCTCGACCATCCTCTGGCAGAGGAACCCAGGGCTGACCTCTGGGGTGGGGGCTCACTCCAGATCGGCGTACACAGCTTCCAGGTTGATGTCTGCATCCAGACAGGCGAGCCGGAAGTTGCCCTCCTGACAGGTATCGTGAATCCCCTCCGGATAACGAAAAATGTCCGCCCTGCGAACATCCTGGTCGATGATGACGTATTCACGCAGCCCGGGAATGTGCCGGTAGGCAAAAAG
>NZ_JABBOU010000165.1 GCF_018853465.1 Acidithiobacillus montserratensis | reverse complement strand
GTCCCGCCAGTATGGGAAGCTGGGCGCTCAGCGACTTCATGATTTCTTCGCCAGCACTGGCGGGGATATTCTCGTAATCATGACGGGTGTAATAATGCCGCCCGAAATCTTGCCAATGCCGGACAACGATATCCGCTACGGATTTTCCGCTGGCCGCGATAATGGACAGCCAGGCCAGTACGGCCCAGAGCCCGTCTTTTTCGCGGACATGATCAGAACCTGTGCCAAAACTTTCTTCGCCACAAAATGTAATTTTTCCGGCATCCAGAAGATTGCCGAAAAACTTCCAGCCTGTAGGCGTTTCATAATGAGGAATACCCAGGCGTTGCGCCACCACATCGGCCGCCTGGCTGGTGGGCATGGAACGGGCTATGCCTTTCAGACCTGCCTGATAGGCAGGAATATGGGTGGCATTGGCAGCTAGGACGGCCAGGGAATCACTGGGAGTGACAAAAAAACGCCGTCCCAGAATCATGTTGCGATCGCCATCGCCGTCAGAGGCCGCGCCGAAGTCCGGTGCATCTTCCGCAAAAAGCGCGTCAGCCAGGGATTTGGCATAAACCAGATTGGGATCAGGATGACCACCACCAAAATCTGTCAGTGGAATGCCATTGATGACCGTTCCCTGGGTGGCCCCCAGCTGATTTTCGAAGATTTCCCGGGCATAAGGACCGGTGATGGCATGCATGGCATCAAAGCGCATACGGAAATTACCGGCAAACAGGCGGCGGAGCGCATCGAAATCAAAAATGCGTGCCATGAGTGCCGCATAATCGCTGACAGGATCACAGACCTCAACCAGCATATCGCCCAGTGGGAAGCTGCCCTCATGATCAATATCCACATCGGCCGTGTCCAGAATCCGGTAGCTCTGGATGTTTTTGCTGCCAGCCCAAATGGCGTCGGTCATTTTTTCGGGAGCGGGGCCGCCATTGCTGATATTATATTTGATGCCAAAGTCGTGATCGGGGCCCGCCGGGTTATGGGAAGCGCTGAGGATGATGCCACCATGGGCATGGTGAGCGCGAATGACAGCAGAAACGGCTGGTGTGGAAAAAAGCCCACCCCGACCGACCATGACCTTACCCCAACCATTGGCGGCGGCCATCCTTAAAATGATCTGAATGGCTTCGCGGTTGAGAAACCGGCCATCTCCCCCCAATACCAGGGTTTTGCCCATACGATCCGGAATGGCTTCAAATATGGATTGGACAAAGTTTTCGAGATAATGGGGTTGCTGAAAAATGGTGACTTTCTTACGTAGCCCGGAAGTGCCCGGGCGTTGATCGGGAAAAGCCTGCGTAGGAATATTCAGCACCGCCATGGCACACCTCAGGGTTCCAGTGGTAAGTCGATAATGGTTGTTTGACGGCTGGCATCGGTACGAATCCAGACTGTATAGCCGCCAATCTGCCAGGAACTGACCACCGCGCCACCCGCTTCGATGGCTTTTTCGCTGGCACGGACCACGTCCGCATCACTGGCTTCATCCCAGTCAGCAGTGACATGACGGCGGAGGAGTTCCTGGGGGTCCAGTTCCCCGGATTCAAATATGGCCTGGGCATCCGGAGACACGTAAATAGAGCCAAGCTCAAAGAGCATAGTTTTTTTCATGGTTCTCAAATTATAGCAGGAGGGAAAAAATCACAAGGCAAAACCTTGGGTACGTAAAAAATCCCGGCTGGGACTGGCACACTGCTGCATCAAGGCAATCCGCTGGGGATTTTGCCGGGCACGACGCGCCCAGACTCTGGGTTGACTGAGGCCGGCAGCGGCATAAACCTGTTCGGAAGGGAAAAAACAGGTGCGCAGAAATTGCCGGAATACCTCGCGCAATACCGGGCTGATCATCTTCTTTTTCAGAGCGTTCATGGACTGGCTGCGCATCTGGATGGTGGTACGGGCAAAAGCCATGTGTCGTGCTTCTTCACGCATATGGACATGGGTAATGGCGAGGACTGCAGAAGGCAGATCCTTTTGAGAAAATATCAGACGATTCATCCGATCAGGTACGTCTTCACCAATCAGAATGGTCGCCCAGAAAGCCGCAGAGCCCTCTGGCGCGTAGCGGGCAAAAAGGCGGGCGAGGGGAGGGCGCTCACTGAGCGGAGTCATGAAAGGCAGGTGAGAGCGTTGCTGAAGCTCCAGAAACATGAGACTGTGCCCGACCTCTTCTCGCAATTCATGCAGTTGATAATGATATCCTTGGGGATCGCGATACATTTCCTGCAGAGAATTGGCACTCAGACGCTGAATGAATAGAGCTTCCAGCCAGAGTCCCAGCTCACAGAAAGAGACGAATTCGACCTGTGACAGGCGGATGCGCTCCGCGTCACTCAATTGCGCATACTCTGGCAAACCATACAGTGAAACCAAGGTTTCGGGGAGCCATGCCTGTTCTTGAGACAGGCTTTCCCAGGGCACGGTGCTGACAGGATCCCGATATTGGCTGCTATGGGCAGACAAACGCTTGACCAGCGCGTCATGATGGCGTTGGATGCGGACCTGTACGGGAAGGTTGGACGCAAAAGTCATACGCTATTGTGCCATGCTCTAGGAGACGCTCCAAGCTTTTAGCGGGCTGAGTCCCTTTGCCTGGCGCAGGGCAGACAGGGCGTCGCTGACCGAATAGCGGGCTTGCCAGCCCAGCACTTGTTGGGCCCGGCGAGTATCGACAATGAGGGGGTTTTCCAGAACCTGCAGCCAGCCCGGATCCCCGAGTCTCCGGCTGTAAGGCCGCAGGCCCCGGTGGAGTTGATGCAACTGTCGAGGATTAAAAGGTAAATGCCAGCGTCGCGGAATGCTGGACCAGGGAATTGGGTCAGGGGCGGCAATATTGAATATGCCCCCGTGGGGGTTTTCCAACGCAGCTAACAGCGCATTGCTGGCATCTTCTTCATGCAGGCACTGGATGGGTAGATCCGGATGCTGCATTCGCAGAGCGAAAGAACTGGTGGCAATGCTATTGACCAGCGGCTGACCGTGGGGGCCAATGATGGCATGCAGCCGCAGCCGGGTGACCGCCATTTCGGGGGTTTGAGCACAGAAGTCGTCGAGCCAGGATTCCAGGGTAGCCTTGTCTTCGCTATAGGCAAAACCGGGTACGGGTCGGCAGGGCCAGCTTTCCTCCAGGGGCACAGGATTATCGGGCCAGGCTCCGTAGGCGGCTACACTACTGGTATAAATGACATGCCCTACACCTGCCCTGGCCGCCGCCTGAAAAAGATGCTGACTGCCATGTACGTTGACATCCTGCATTTCTTTGCGCCAGCGGGACTGCGGCCCCAGCCGGGTGCTGAGTACCATAAATGCCAGGTGGATGAGGCAATCCACTGCCGATAAATGTTGTGTCAGCTGCTGATCACGAATATCCAGGGGTAGATAACGCATTTTGCGGGAGCGCAAGGCAGGTGCCCGGGTATCCAGCGCTATGACTTGTTCTATATCGGGATGCTGCAGGAGCTTCGGAAGCAGCGCCGCAGCCGTATGCCCGGCAGCGCCGGTGACCATGACCCGCATCAGTGGTGATCCGGAGGGCTCAGTGCGGGAATGACTTCTTCGGCGAGAAGCCGCAGAGAACGGCGGGTGACCGCACTGGGTACCATCCCCGCACCGACCGCAAGTATCAGCCGATCGACGCCGGCACGGGCATAGCGGGACAGTTTTTTGCGACAGGTATCGGGATCACCGACTACGACCATCCCCATACTCTCCAGCAGGCGTAAATTCAGACCACGGCGCAGCAATGGCTCCAGAAATCCCAGGCGGTGGTAGTACTCGTAACTTTCCCGCAGCTGTGCCAGTACCGGTCGGGTCTGATCCAGCAGGCGCTGATAATACCAGGTAAATCCCTCGGCGAGTCGTTTGGCCTCGGCAGCATCTTCCATACAAAGACAGCCGATAGTCATGGCAAAGCCATTATTCTGCCCAGGCTGGAGAGCGCCATGACCATGGTGCTTTTCCCAGCTTTTTTTGTAGGCGCGCAGGTCCTGTTTGATCATGAACCAGGGTTTGAAAGGGCCGGAGAGTACGCCTATGCCTTCCTGGGCCGCCCATTGAAAAGTAGCGGGACTGACAGCCGCTGTCCACAGCGGCGGATGGGGTTGCTGGATTGGTTTGGGAAGTATGTCGAGATCTTCAAACTGATAAAGTTTGCCCTGATGGTTGAAAGCAGGCCCGCCGGCCTGACGCAAGATCTGCAAGCCTTCTTGCATATGTAGACGGCTGTCGGCCATCTGGCTGCCAAAAAGCTGATATTCCTTGGGCGAAAAGCCCCGGCCAACGCCCAACTCCAGACGGCCCTGACTGAGAATATCCAGAGCGGCCACCCGTTCGGCAACGCGGACCACATGATTGTAGGGGAGGACCACTACCGCATGTCCCAGGCGCAGATGCTGGGTGCGCTGGCTGGCTGCCGCCAGAAACACTTCGGGAGCGCTGGAGTGGGAATATTCGCGCATGAAATGATGTTCTACCAGCCAGGCGCCATGAAAGCCCAAACTGTCAGCGAGGCTGAGTTCGTCCAGGGTTTCATGGTAAACTTGGGCTTCGCTGCGCCCCAGGTGGGCGGGAACAGCGAGTTCGTAAAAAAGATCAATTTTCACTGTTGAGGAGCCTCCGTGACCCCGATTGCCTCTACGCCACGCCAGATTGCTGAACGCTTGCAGATTGCCATACTCACCGCAGAGCACATGCGCCTGCACTGGGAAGATGAAAGCACAGGCACCCATTATATGGAAGTCGTCATGCCCCTGGAATGGCAGGAAAGCCCTGAAGGCGATTATCTACTCTGCAAGGTGTTGGCAGAAAATCTAGAGGTACGGGTGCGCGTCGACCTGGTCCAGAATCTGCCAACACCCGTGAAGTAAGGATGGCGACGGAAAACTCTTTTAGCACCTTGGGTCTTCTGAGTTTTCCGGAAATTCAAGCGCTTGCGGAAAGATTTTTTCCCGGTAATAAGCCAGTTCGGCAATGGACTCGCGGATGTCTGCGAGCGCTTCGTGTTTTTCCGCCTTGGGAAATTTGGGAAAGCCGGGATACCAGCGGGATGTGAGTTCCTTGAGGGTGCTAACATCAATCAGGCGGTAATGAAAGAAGCGTTCCAGTCGGGGCATGAGGCGGGCGAGAAAACGGCGGTCCTGACAAACGCTGTTGCCACAGATGGGCGAAGTACCCGCACTCACATGGGTATGAAGGAAATCCAGAGTTTGGGTTTCCACCGCTTGGGTATCCAGACGGCTTTCCCGCACCCGCTGAATGAGTCCCGATTGACCGTGGGTGCGCTGATTCCAGTCGTCCATCCGGTTCAGCACGGCATCCGGATGATGCACCGCTAGTACCGGCCCTTCACAGATAATACGGAGCTGGTTGTCGGTGACTATGCTGGCGATCTCCAGAATTTCATCCTGCTCGGGGTGCAGGCCGGTCATTTCCAGATCCACCCAGACCAGGCGCTGGTTTTTGGGGTCCATACGACATCCTTGTTGATCAAACAACATTAGTATATCATAGGCACTACGATATAAAAAAAGACGGATCAAAGATCCGTCTAATAGCCGCAAAACAACCGCTACAAAACCGTTTGATACCTAAAGCACTGCGGCCTTCGGGCCGACGGTGCATAAAATTTAAACTGCGCTCCCTCTGAAGGTTTGGGTACTTTTGCCCTGACCATGGATTGTATAATATATCGTCATTGTTTCTGGAATATTTCCGCGAAAGCCTCCTGGAAGTTTTTGGGAAGGCCGCGCTGATATTTTCGCCATAAAAAAAGACGGATCCAAGATCCGTCTAATAGCCGCAAAACAACCGCTACAAACTCTTAAAAACAATACCCGGTGGTCCTTTTGTCTATCCGGGCCTGCTAAAAATGCGCTCCACTCACTCTTTTGGTTTGGGTACCGTTGCTGCCTATGGTGTTATAGTGCCTGATAAATATTTCGGGAATATTTCCTGATAAAATCCATCAGGACAAAGGCAAGTACAGGCGAGAGAGACTATGGCTGTTGTGCTGATAGTGGATGATGATCAAAGGCTTGCAGAAATGCTACGGGAGTATCTCGAAGCGCAGGGCATGGCGGTTTTGCTGGCGGCCAATGGCCAACAGATGCGCCAGCAGCTGGCTGCAGGGCCTGTAGATGTGATGGTGCTGGACTGGATGCTGCCGGGGCAGGATGGCATCAGCCTCGCCAAAGAATTGCGCCAAAAAGAAGGTGGACCGCCTATTCTCATGCTCTCCGCCCGGGGCGAGGATGATGAGCGCATTCTCGGCCTCGAAAGTGGCGTCGATGATTATCTGGCCAAACCATTTAATGCTCGGGAACTATTGGCCCGTCTTCGGGTGCTGTTGCGGCGCAGTGGTAAGGATGAGGGAGCTGACAAGGTCGTATTTGGAGATTTTCGCTTGCAGATATCGGAGCGCCGTTTGTATCGGGAAGATGTCGAAGTAGATATCAACCCGGCGGAGATGGACTTGCTGCTGGTGTTTGCCCAACGCCCCAAGCGCATTTTGAGTCGGGATTTGTTGCTGCAGTTACTGGGAGGCGAAGAGGATGGGCGTTTTGATCGCAGCATAGATGTCCGGGTTACCCGCTTGCGCAAGATTCTTGAGGAAAATCCCCGTCAGCCCCGCTTTTTACAGACGGAGCGCGGGACGGGTTACCGCTTTGTGCCGGCTCCCTGATGTTTCGGCGCGGCCGTAACCTGTTTTCACAAACTGCCTGGACCCTGGGGCCGGGCATAGTAGTTTTACAGATTCTCACTCTGGTGATTATTGTGTTGACCGTACTTTATCCCCTGGCTGAACGCTCTGCAGAGGATCTGGCCGGACTGATTGTGATCAGTGCGCAAACCTATCAAGAGCTTTCCCCCGCCGAGCGACCGGCCTTTCTGAAAAGGCTGAAAGCCGATAACGGCGTGGAGATTTCCGCGCAACTGGATCGATCTATACAGCATACTCATGGACACATATATGGTTGGCTTTTAAGCCAGGCATTAAGTAAACGTCTGGGGAAACCGGTCCCCGTCGATGTGCTGGGTGGGGCGGTACGGACTTTCTGGGTGCCCGTAAGCATTTCCAGAAAGACCATCTGGGTGCATTTTGATCGTGGACGTCTGGCATCTTCCTTGCCTGTTGCCATGATTTTTGTCCTGGCCTTTTCGACACTGGCGCTGGTGCTTTTGACCATGATTCTGGTGCGACGGGTACTCCGGCCTTTGGGGGTCATTTCCCAGGCGCTGAGGGGGTCGCTCAAGGCACCCCTGCCGACTTTACCCACTGACGGGGCCTATGAATTTCAGAATATTCTCGACATTTTTGCCGAGTTGCGCACCCGCTTACAGGCCATGATTAATCATCAATCTTTGCTGCTCACCGGGATTTCCCATGATTTACGTTCGCCTCTGGCGCGCTTGCGCATGGCCTGGGAGTTACTTCCGGAAAATACGTCAGCGCGCTTAAAGGAGGGAATGTTGCAGGATATTGAGCGTATGGATGCCCTGCTCGGACAATCCCTGGATCTGGGTCGCAGTATGGTAGCCAAGGTGGCCGATTTTGATTTGATGGTATTGATGGCAGAAGTGGGCGCAGAATTTGAGCGGACGGGGGGGCGCTGGCAAGCACAACTGCCACGCCGTTATCCATTTCGCGGGGATCGGGAAGCGCTGCGCCGCTTGTTATCCAATTTGCTGGATAACGCCATGCGCTATGGTGGCGGCGCAGTCCATGTGGAATTCAAAAAAATGCCGAATCAAGTATTGATTAGACTCTGCGATCAGGGGCCTGGAATTCCAGAGCTGGAGATGGAGAAAGTATTTGAACCCTTTATTCGCCTGGATGATGCCAGAGGGCACGGTGAGGGAAGTGGCCTGGGTCTGGCTATTGCCAGGCAACTGGCAGAAGCCCAAGGCATGCGTCTGCGCTTGCTGAATGGGGCCAGTGGTGGCTTATGTGCCGAATTATCCTGGTCAGTGTGAGAATATGAAAATTTGTAGCTTGTGGGTTCAGGTATAACCGAGCTCTGCACTACTGATTTGGTGCTCCCAGAGCACCTTACCTGCAGTCGATTTGCAGCTCAGCAGAAGATGGCGATCCCTGCCTTTGCCAAGAAACGCGATGCTGCAGTAGTTTCTCGCCTCTACCAGTGTGCCGGGAACCCGATAGGGGTTGGCGTCGCCTCTGGCAGGGCTGGAATTGAGGGGAGAACTGGTGAGCTCCCAAAGGGGATAATCGTGCTTGCCGGAATAGCGGGGGCGTGTCCTGCGCATCAATTCGCTGATATGGCGGTCTCCCGAAAGAAAAAGGAGTCCTTTGATGGCGTTATTCTGTAACCAATCCATAAAGTCCTGACGTTCTTCCGGATACAGATTCCAACCTTCGTAAGCGTCATCGTCGTTAAAAAGTTGGCCACCTGCCGCGATGATTTTGAAATGTGCCCGCGAACTCAGTAAGGCGTTTTTGAGCCAATCCATTTGGAGCTTGCCAAACATCTGCTTGCCCCGAGAGAGGGGCGCGGCGTCGGCGTCCCGGTACCAGCGATCATCGAGCAGAAAAAAGTCAGCATCGTTGAGGGTACATTGAGTAAATACCCCTGGTGTTCCTGGTAGGCCATAGGCTGGATTGGCCCAGTAGTTTTCAAAAAGACGTAAGGCACTTTCTTTCAGGACGAAACTGCTATCGCTATCATTGGCGGCATAATCATGGTCGTCCCAAATAGCAATCTGTCGCGTAGATTGCAGAAACTTTTGAAGTGGAGGAAAAGCGCGATCAGTCCAGTAGCGCACCGCCATGCCCGCAGGGCTTTGTATGTCGGCCTCGCGAAAATAGAGGTTATCTCCCAGCCAGATCATCATATCCGCCGCTTCGGCCGTCATGGGATCATATATTCCGTAACCGCCTCCATAAGCCTTACCCGGGCGGTCATATTGCGGGTCGTTGATATACGCGCAGGACCCGGTAAGGATTTTGAAATCCGGAGCAGGATGGCGCCATTGCCAAATGGCTGGGGTACGAACCTGAAAATTTTGGCTGTTCATCACCTTTCCATCCAGATGGATTTCTGTGTGGTAAGTGGTTCCGGGCACCAGATTATCCAGGGTAATTAAAGCTGTGTAGAATCTTCTGGCACTGGTCACGGATGGTTCGCTGAATTCACGTAACCGGGGCTGATTTTCTGGCCAATAAGCGACTTTAACCTCGGCAGGGCCAAGGGTTTGTAACCAGATGCTGGCAGAGCGTTGCGCAGGATAACCGGCCATTGGGCCGGCATGTAATTGCGTGGCTCGAGCCGGGATAGGCATGGCGAAAACGCTTATGGGCCAGGTGAGGCCAAGTCCTACACCGAGCCCTGCACCAAGGCTCGTATGGGTCAAAAAATTTCTACGCGTAATTGGCATTAATGTGCATCCTCTAATCGTTTTGATTGTTGAGCTTGAATTCTACCCAGATACTTAAAGCAAAATTCTTGTCCTTCAGACCTGCCGGGACCATTGGTAATCTAGCTTCACGCAAGGCAGCAATGGCGGCTGAATCAAAAGCACTCATACTGCCTTTTTGCAGAATCCTGATGGCACTGATCTGGCCGTCATGCAGACTGAAGTGCAGCAGAACCCGCCCGTTTTCCCCCAGCATCTTTGCTGATTCAGGAAACTGCACTGCAGCCTGGATAGCGCCTTTCACCTGGGCCAGATAATCCTCCCGCACGGCCGGGCTTGCTGGTGCGGGGCTCGGGGGTGGTGGTGGAGTCACGATTGCTTTGGGCGTAGGGGCCTCCACCGGGCTGGGCATGGGGCTCGGTGGTAGAGGGAGTTTTTCGGCCGCCTTGATCACAGGCTGTGGGGCTGGTCGCGGGGCAGGGTGCGGTATTGGCTTCGATACCGGTTTGGGAATCGGCTGGGGCTGTACCTTGGGTTTGGGAAGTGGGGGTAGAGGCTTTGCTGGAGTTGGGGGGACCAGGCTGATGGTAACAGGAGCCTGTACTGCTGCCGGTGGCGGTGTCTGATCAGCGCTTCTCCATATAATCAAGGCAAGAAAAGACAATTCTATTACGGCTGCAAGCAGGAGCGCTTTGTGTTGACCATGAGCCGTCGGTGCTTTGACCAGTTCTCCGAGCAATCGCAGATCTGTGGCCATCATGACACCGGTTTGGCGGCCAGGCCGATGGCAGTAACCCCCGCATGACGACAGGCATCCATCACTTTAACCAGGGCTTGTATGTCCGCACCCTTGTCTGCGGCTATGGTCACCTGGGTTTCCGAGGGGTTCCCTTGACGTAATTGGGCTTCAAGCTCCGCCAGGCTGATGCTTTTATCCTGGAACTCCAGACTGCCATCGGCATGTAGGGTCAGAATGACTTTGGGTTTGGGGAGTTCCTGGGAAGAGCTGGAGCCCGGAAGATGGGCAGGCAGCCCCTGGCTGGGAATCATGTGTACCGTGATCATAATAAAGAAAATCAGCAAAAAGAGCATGATATCGATCATCGGAATGATCTCGACCCGCCCCTTTTTCATTTCCAGGTATTGCATGGCTCAAGCCTCTTTTGCCGCATAAATGACGGGCTGCACTTCACTGCTGGACAGGGCATGACTATGGTCCAAACCCGATAAACGGTTGATGAGCATACTGCGCAGGGTTTCCATCTGATGCACGACAAAGCGCATCTGGTTCTGCAATCCATTAAAACTGACCAGGCCGATAATGGCGATCACCAAGCCTGCCGCTGTGGCCATCAAGGCTTCTGCGACACTGCCGGTGATAGCCGTAGGATTGTTGGCCACATTATTGAGTATCTGGAACGCATGAAACATACCGATGATGGTACCCAGCAGGCCCAGGAGTGGCGCTAGAGTGACCGTGGTGTCCAGTAGCCATAGGCGCTTATCCAGCAGAGGAACCTGTCGCATGACGGCTTCCTGTAATATTTCCGAAAGCTGTGCGCTGTCCTTGATATTTGGAAAGCGGATAGGGACCTGGAGAAGGGCGCGAAATGGAAACTCCGCCGATTCTGCCAGTGGGCGCAGATTTTGTTCCTTAATGTCGGGAAGTTGCTCCAGAGCGAGGGCGGTTTTTTCACCTAGACGACTCATGCGGTTCAAAAACAGAAAACGCTCAATACTCACCCATAATACAATCAGTAGCAGAAAAGGCATGATGTAGAGGATGCCGCCGGATTTGGCGGCGATACTGGCAATCATTGAAAAGTCCATGTGTATATCTCTCGTAAATGAATCTCTCTGGATGTTTCCAGAGAGATGAGTTCAGATGACGCTTGTTTAAAAAGTGGCTTGAATGGTTGCGTACACGTTGGTGGGCAGGTTGAGCTTCAGGTTAGGATTGCTGCTGCTGCCGGTGTAGCTCTGCACAAACCGGCGATCAAACAGATTGTTCAGATTCAGACTGGCCGTGACATTCTTGAAGCCCAGAGCTTGTCCGAGGGGAGCATTTCTGAACGTGTAACGTAAAGAGGCATCCGCGAAGAAACGACTCCCCAAGGGCAGAAATTTACCACCCAGATTGTAGTAGGACTGCCCCATTTCATGGAGGGATACTGTCGCCCGCAGCCCGTGATAGCGAGCGATCAATCCTAGTGCCTCAGTGTGATGGGGGGCGTAGGGGAAAGGTTGTTGAGAAGATGTCAGGCGGGCATCTAAAATCCCAAAATTGGCATAAGCGCTGAATATATCATTCAAAACCACGTTATTTTGCCAGGAAATCCCCTGATTGATGGCGGTTCCAGCATTGGCAAGAACCGTCTGATTGAGCGAACCTACCAGGATGGTGGTACTCAAAATATAGTTCTGGAAATCCACACGGAAAGCCTGGAGACTGGAACTCCAAGGACCAACATCCCAATGGGTGCCGACGCTATAGGTGCTGGCCTTTTGCGGCTTGAGTTCAGCATTATAGGTGCCCGTATAAAACTGGTTATATCCCGGCGGGTTGGTGTTCTGGGTGAAGTTGGCAAAGGCATGCCAGTGATCATTAATGCGTAGATTGGCGCCGACGGAAGGCAGTACTGAGCCGAAATTGACATTGAATTGCCCGGGTTTGTTCTGCGCAAGCGCTACGGTATTTTTAAAATCCCGCGTGACATACAGATACTTGAAACCGGCGGAGAGGGTCAAATCATTGACAGGCCTGACCGTAAGATTCACATAAGGCTGGTAGGTGTTGGTGACTACGGGTTCACTGTAAGAGGAACCCAGATAGACGTTGCTGGCACTCAAATATCTGGAGTCATGCAAAGTGTTATTGTGGTTGAACCAGAATCCCAGCTCGGTACTGACCGGGCCTGCTGGATACACGATTTTTGCCAGGTTGCCCCAACGATGGGTATTATTGACACTATTGCGCAGTAAAACGCCATTTCGTGCAGGTGAAAACCTGCCAATGGTACCCGAAGGGGTCAGCAAAGTTTGGGTGTAAGTGGTCGCACTGGCGCTGAAACCATCTCCATAATAATAATACAACTGATCAGAAAACTTGAGCTTGCCAAGCTCGCCTTCATATTTTGCATAACCTAACCAGTTCAGATATTGATTGTAGTTGTATCCCGTATAGTTGTAATTGGCTTTGCCGTCTGGGAGCAAGGGATTACTGGTATAGCTATTGTAATCCTGACCATATTGGGCTATTTGGGCTGCTGTGGCGCCGTTGTAATAGTTGAAACGCTGATTGTTCTGTGAAAAAAACAGGGTCAGGGCACCAGGACCAATTTGCGTAACAGATTTGAATAAAAACTGATTCTGCAGGGCGCCGTTGTTTTGAAAGTAGCCATCCCGCTGAATTTTGTTGACATATAACCAGGCTGAGGTAGGCGCAAAATTTTTGGCAAAAAGACCGGTGTTAATGAGTCCACCGACATTGTATTTGCCAAAGGATCCGGCGCCGACGATCGGCCTCACAAAAGGAAAGGGAGAAGGCTTGAGGCTGAAGGTTTCTACGGAACCACCGAAGGCCGAGAGGCCGGGAATTGCTGCAGATTCAGCACCGGGGTAATATTTGGTACCGGCAACCAGTACGGAAGGAATGAATTCATTGGTATAGTAGGTATAACTGTCATTGTCATTCAACGGTATACCGTCCAGGGTAAAATTGATGAGGGATTTGCCGAAACCGTTGATGTAAACATCATCTCCATCCATGCTGTCACCGCTGCTGACGACCATGGCGTTGGGCATGTTGTTCAGTACCTGGGTGTAGGAGTCGGTAGGTGCCAGCATTTCAAATTGGCCGCGCGTAATCAGGGTTTCCTGATTGGTGGCATTCTTGTTGAACTTCTGGATGCGCTGGATGTCACTTTTGGGTGTCCCACCCGTGTTGACATTGGGCGCGCTACCAAAAAAATTGTTGTTGGCGGAAGCAGTGCCGGTTACCGTGCCCAAGGACTGATCAGCAGCCGTCGCAACGATGCTGTTGAGGCTTGCCGTAGTACTGATAATGGCAAGATAAAGAATTTTTCGACGTAGAATGATCATGAAGTAAGCTCCCTTCCGTGAGTGATTGCTATAAAATTCACAGGACAAAACTAATCATTCCCCCTCGCTAAGAGAAGGAAAATAATTAATAATTTTGTACGGTAGTAGCGGACTGACGCTCAGTTGTTTTGTTATGTGAGGCTAATATACAAGGCGAATGTGACATTATGATGACAGTTTTGTGAAGCTTTTGTGACAGGTTAGCGGTGCTGTCCGACAAGGTTCACCTAGTCCGGTCGTAAAGCTCTTGATGGTCATGGGACATAGGGGTACAATACAACAGCTATTTTGCCGGGATGGCGGAACTGGTAGACGCGCCGGACTCAAAATCCGGTGGTGGTGACATCGTGTCGGTTCGAGTCCGACTCTCGGTACCAAATTTGTGAATGAAATAGGCCCGGTTCATCCGGGCTTTTCTGTATTTGGCTGCTTTGGCCGATTGGAGGAGCATATACATGGTCAATCAAAAACGTCTTTCCCTGGTGGCTCTGGCCGCAGTAATCGCAACCTTGCCTCTAGGTGGTTGCGTGGCACTTTTGGCTGCCGGCGCTGGTGGCGGAGCGGTGGCTTATGTGGAAAACGGCGGCGTTGCCAATTTTTATGCTTATTACCCGGCTTCCATGAATCGAGTGAGTACGGCCTCCCAGGCAGCATTTGCCGACATGGGCATTCGCTACAATGGTGAAATACGTAAGACTCCTTCAGATTATGTGCTGGAAGGAAGTACTGCTGAAGGTGATACAGTTCGGGTGACTCTGACTTCCATGGCGACCAAGGTTACCAAGGCGAATATCCGCATTGGTACTTTCGGTAATAAGCCTCAGTCCTTGCAGTTCCAGAAACTGCTGTCGCAGCATCTGGGCCTGGCTGCCAGTGCAACTGCTCCCGTGGGCATGGCCACTCCCCAGGCGAATACGCCCGCTGTGGCGACGCCTCCGCAGCAGCCTGCCCAGGAGACCATTCCGCTCCAGTAATTTTGCCGGGCAGTCTGCCTGTCACAAAAGTGTCATAAAAAGTTCATAAAATCGTCATATTCGGGGTGTAGCCTATCGTAAGGTCCAGACTAGAAAGGAGACCACGATGGCAACACCGCAAAACACTGCAACCCAAAACAATGTGGCAGAGGCTCTCAACTCTGTCAGTTTCAGTCCGTTTCACCTCAAAGCCATGTTTGCATCCGCCATGGGCTTTTTTACTTCCGCTTACGACCTTTTCATCATTGGCATCGCGCTGGTGCTCATCAAAAGCCAATGGCATCTGGGTGCTGCTGAAGTGGGATTGGTTGGTTCCATTTCCCTGATTGCCACCTTTGTGGGTGCCTATGTATTTGGCACCCTGGCTGATCGTTTGGGCCGTAAAGCCATTTACGGCCTCGAAGCCTTATTGATGACAGTGGGTGCTCTGTTGTCGGCTTTCGCGCCGGATGTGACGGTGCTGTTGATCGCCCGCGTTATTCTGGGGCTGGGCATCGGCGGAGATTATCCTCTGTCTGCGGTATTGATGAGCGAATATGCCAACGTCAAGTCCCGGGGACGGATGGTCAGTCTGGTGTTTTCCGCCCAGGCCATCGGTCTGGTGACGGGCCCGGTGGTCGCCCTGACCTTGCTGGCTGCAGGAGTGAACCATGATCTGGCCTGGCGTTTGATGTTGGGGCTGGGCGCGTTACCCGCTGCAGCTGTCATTTATATCCGCAGAACGCTTCCCGAATCTCCGCGCTGGTTGGCCCGCGTCAAGGGGGATGCGGCGGCGGCCAGCAAGCAATTGGCTTCATTCAGTCTGGGTACCGCAACGGCTACGGTGCAAGACAAGCTGGTGAAGCAGCCATTGAGCCGCTATTGGTTGACTCTGCTCGGTACAGCGGGTGGCTGGTTCATGTTTGACTATGCCTATTACGGGAACACAATTTCGACGCCCATGATCATGGCCCATATTGCTCCCCATGCGGATGTGGTGACCAGTACGGCCTTGAGTTTGATGGTGTTCGCCATTGCTGCCGTTCCCGGTTATTTTCTTGCCGCTTTCACGATTGATCGGGTGGGACACAAGATGCTGCAGATGCTGGGCTTCTTTGTCATGGGGCTGATGTTTCTGCTCATTGGCGCATTCCCGGTTTTGACGGAGTCCGTGGGGGTTTTCCTGGTTTTGTATGGCCTTTCCTATTTTTTTGCGGAATATGGCCCCAATACGACGACTTTCGTTTTGGCTGCCGAACTGTTTCCGGTGAATTTACGCACTACCGGACATGGCTTGTCTGCTGGAACGGCAAAGGTAGGTGCATTTCTGGGTGCCCTGGTTTTCCCGATATTGCTGCATGATTATGGTTTACATGGCACTTTGATGATCACCTTCTTTTTCTCTCTGGCGGGGCTATTACTGACAGCTTTCTGCCTCAAGGAGCCGTCGGGGAAATCTCTCGAGGAAGCCAGTGGGGAAGATGTGGTGGTCTCTTTAAGCAGAAACAAACCAACAGGAATGATGTCTTCCTGAAAGCAAGCTGACTGAAGTGCGGGCAGGCGAAGAACGCCTGCCTTTTTTTAGAAAATAGTTTTACGAAAATGGCAATGCTGGAATTATTTATTAGATAACCTAAAATTATCAGGAGCGAATATGTTTTATACCCTGATCGGTGGGGTACTGCATCATGCCTTGCATTTGAGTGATGCTTTATTATTAATGACGGCGGCCAGAGCCGAGGCAGTCAATCCTATTTCCGGATCCAGAATACTGGTGCTGGCCTCCGAGCCTTCTCCTGACAAGCTGACTTTGCGTTTGCAGCGTTCAGGTGCACATGTCAAAGTCCTTGCGGCCCATGCGGTGGAAGTTGCCAACACCCTCAAACGCTGGCAGCCCGGATTACTGATCATGAAAGACTGGTCACCAGATATGGCTCCCTGGCTGAATGAATTACTCGCTTTGCCAGGCTGTGTACACATATCCATACTCGTTATGGGTGAGGATGACGAGGAACATGCCATGTCGGCGCTGGATGCCGGGGCGAGTACTTATTTGTCCAGCACTGTTGCAGAATCCATTTTTCTGGCACAAGTCGCTGCCCTGTTAAAAAACACGCAACATTGGGAATCCACGGAAGTCAGGCAAGAGCCGCATATCTGGATCAATCCGGGTAGTAGTCGGGTATGGTTAAACGGTGCTGAAATTCGCCTGAGTCGTCGTTTGTTTCGATTTTTGCATTATCTGGCTCTGCACCCGGATCGCACTTTCAGCCCTCAAGAAATATCCCATATACTGAGCGATGGTCAAAAATTCATTCAGGAAAACTCCATCGCCGCCCAGGTACATCGATTGCGTAAAATCATGGATGAGGCGGGTGCCGGAGAATGGCTGGAAACCGTCCATGGTTTTGGTTATCGTTTAAATTTGCCGGAAAAAATTTGATTTGATGTAAATTTGTCATAAAAGCTTCATAAAACTGTCACATTACTTTGTTATGGTAGCACCTTCATTGTTACAAGGTGCTCTCTGATGAATCTCTCCTATCTCATTCACCTCGCCAATTATTCGGACGGGGTTTTGTACATTCTGGGTCTGATGCTGCTGGTGGAGCTGGCGGTCATGGTCGATCGTTTCTGGTATTTGCGGCGCACGATTCTGCGCGGTCTGGTGTTTGTCCAGGAACTGGGGCGCCACGGACGTCTGGATCGGGAAGCCCTGAATACCCTGGCTGAGGATGCCGGAGATTTGCCCGAGGCCGCCCTGTTACGCACCGCCGCTGCCCATAGTGGTCAGGTCAAGGGCGAAGCTCTGGCCAGCCGACTGGAAGAAAGTGTGCTGGTCATTGCCCCGAAGCTCGACCGGCGCCTGTGGCTGCTGGACACCATTATCACTTTAGCCCCGCTGCTGGGCTTGTTCGGCACCATCATCGGCATGTTCCATGCCTTTTCAGTTCTGGCCCAACCCGGTCATGCCCCCATGCAGGTGACGGGGGGTGTGGCCGATGCGCTGGTGTCCACGGCTTCCGGTTTGTTCATCGCCATGCTCGGTCTGCTGACCTTTAATGCCTTCAACAACCAGGTGCGCATGATTCTGCTGCAACTGGATTCGGTCAAAACCATGCTCATCAACCGCATGGATGGTCAACCGGTGGTGACTTTTGATGCCGAAGGCCGTCCCAACGCGGAAGCCGTGCCGGTGGCGAGGGTGGGATAATGGAAAGGCGCTACTTCGAGCAGAAAAAGGGGCGGGTCGAAATCATCCCGATGATCGACATCATGCTCTTCCTGCTGGTATTTTTCATCATGATTACTCTGCAGATGATCCCCGACAAGGGGCTGAATCTGCAGTTGCCCACCTCCAGCGAAGCCCAGAGCCTGCCGCGCCCGCACTTTACCATCAATATTCAGAAAGATGGTTCCGTGAATGTGAAGGGCCATCACTATGATCTGGACGCCCTGCAGCAAATGCTCGCCAGTGATGGCGATCCGGGTAAAACCCAGATCACCATCGCCGCCGACAAGGGCGTGCCTTTTCAGGATTTCATCCATGTCATGGACCGTTGCCAGAAGGCGGGGGTCAGTGATATCGGGATTGCTGCAAAAACAAGCAAATAGAAATATTTAAACCGTTAAATCAACACAGGAGTAAGAAAAAATGTACTGTAAAACGCGCAAGCAACCGTTATTACTTGCCTTGGCCGCGACCGGCCTTTTGGGGACGATGCCACTGGCTCATGCGGGTGTCACCGCCCAGACCCGTAGCGCACGGGCCCGTCATCATGGGCATCATCGTGCTGTTGCAGTGGGTGAAGTCTCCAGCAATGCGGTGACTCAATCGGCCTATGCAGAGTCCACGCCGTTGTTGCCCAAGCAAAAGCATATCTTCAAATCGGGTATTTCATCTAAGGTTCTGGGACGCAAGGAAATTGAAGCTGCAGGCCCGGGAGCTGGTGGCGCCCAGATGCTCAATTTTGCCCCCGGGGTGAGTACGCTGGCCAGCTACGGTACGGGAGCCGCCAAGGCGCAAATCAGTATTGATGGCATTAAACAAGGCTGGGGTAATCCCAAGGGATCCGAGGCGGCACATAGTATTGCCATTTCATTCGACGGCATCCCCATGAACAATCCGGCTACCGGGCTTTGGCAGTCCCCTCAGGTGAATCAACCTTCTATCATTCAGGGTATTCATGTGACCTATGGTCCGGGTAACCCGGAAAACCGATGGTATAACAATATTGGTGGTGGCATTGATTTCGTCCCGCTCCAGCCGACCAACAAACCCGGTGCCAGTATTGGTATGAGTTATGGTAGCGATAATTTCAAAAATATTCACTTTGACGTGCGGACGGGAAATTTTGATGGTTTCTCTGCGGTTCTGGCGGGTGGTGTCAGCAGTGGCAACAGTTTCATCGGGGTACCCTCGGGCACCAGCTTGCTCAGTCCTTCCGGTGTGGTTTTACCCAGTCATAGTTACGCCTGGTTTTTGAAAATACGCAAGAGATTCCGGACCGGCGACGACAGCTTCGGGGCTTATCTCGCCAAAGGCTCGGCTTACAAGCCTTACGATATTCCGGTTTCGGCGGCTTCGGGCACGACCATTAACGGTTTTGATTACAAGACGGGAAAGCCGATACCTGGACCATTGTATAGCCAGCAAACCTCCGGCTTTTATAATGCAGCTCCGTATAAAATCGACAGCAACAGTACCTGGATGTTTTACAATAAGCTGAATGTGGATATTGGTTCAGCCACCTGGTTGCACAATGATATCTGGTATCGCTATGGACACCGCTTGCATAATCGTTATGCGGCTTTTGCTGTGGGTGCACCAAATACCAACGAATACAATGATCCCCATAGTGAAACTTACGGAGACAAACTCTGGTTCAATAGCAAGTTACCCTACAACACATTGGGTTTTGGTGGATATTTCATCAAAACCCGGGAAAACTCTAAAAATGCCTTTTTCAGCCAATATGCGCCCTACAATGCATCGCGCTTTGTGCCGAATGATAAATATCGCAGTAATTTTCTGGACGTGACCGATGTTGCCGCCTTTTTCCAGGATAAGATTCATCCCATATCTACCGTGGACATTACCCCTGGAGTGCGGGTGGAGCAGTTTCAGTTGAATTATACGCCGTTCACTACGGAAACCTTTCCAGAATCCAGCAATTTGTATCCCAAGGGAAACCAGGCCAAGTTGCCTGCGGATTCTCGCAGTCTGAGCGCGGTGGAACCTTCGGTAAATATCAGTTGGCGGCCCATTCATCATCTGGCGCTGTTTGCGGGTTATAGTGAGGCTTATCAGACGCCGGCATTTGGTGGCGGTGGTGGTCCTTTCCAGGCACTCCCCGCGAGCTCCCTGTCTCTGGAAAAAGGACAGAACTACCAGGCAGGTTTCAAGGTGCATGTGGCCCATGACGGTTACCTGCATCACTTCCTCTTCAGTGCCAACTGGTACTTCACCCGTTTCTCTGACCAGTATCTGCCGATTACCGAGTCGAATGGTGACGTGATCAATGCCTTCGGTACCTCGGATTATGAGGGAGTCAATATTTATGCTGTGGATAATCCGATCTACTGGCTGCACACTTTTGCCAATATGTCTTTCCAGAAGGCCTATTTCAGCAATTATGCAGTGAAGGGTAAAAGCTATGATGGTTTGCCCGTAGCCAATGTCCCAGATGCGACCTTTAATATTGGTGCTTACGCCAAAAGCTTTGTGGCAGGCGTTTTACTGGAGCCGCGTATCTGGGTGCAGTACACCGGCCCCCAGTCGCTCTACGACAGTATTACCAAATCTCCTTCGGCGACGGCAAAGTTGCCCTCCTACACCCTGTTGAATCTGGCCTTGCACAGCAAGATTCCCATGCACATGGCTTATTTCAGGAATGTGGGCGTGGATGTGGATTTGCTCAATGTACTGGGCAATCGTTACAACAGTTATGAGTATATCAGCAGTGGCGGGACTTATGGACCGAATACCAAGGGTGATCTGATTGGTTTGCCCGGCGCTCCACGGACCTTTTATGTCAGCCTGACGGCTAATTTTTAGGTCATGTAACAGGGTGCTGATTCCTGAGAGGGAGTCAGTATCCTCATGAAAGCCATCGCCCGGGATAGTGTTTTTCACGTTTCCGGGCAATGCCATTCGCTGAGGATTGAATATGAATACCATGGTAAGTAATTCTTCCTGGTCGCCCCGGGGGCCGGAAAAGTCCGAGGGACATTTTGGCAAAGCGCTGCTGGTGGGGGCAGTGCTGGAAGTGGCCCTGCTGGCGGGGTTGCTCTGGATCAGTTCGGCACCACCACCGCCCAAGCCGGTGGTGAAGAAAATTATCGCTATTCATATGGTGCATCCGGCACCGCCCAAGCCGAAACCCATACCGGTGCCGCCGCCGCCCAAACCCGTGGTTCAACCCAGGCCGATTCCAAGGCCCAAGCCTATTCCTCAACCACGTCCAGTCGTGCACCATACGCCGGCGCCTAAACCCCTTATGGCCAAAACACCTTTGCCAACCGCGCCGGTGGTGCCACCAGCGCCGCCCGTCACTCCTCCGGCTCCGCCTCCCCCACCACCAGCACCGAGTATGGCGGCAAAGCAGGCGGCCTTGGCCCGTTATGCCGCGCTGGTCCGTGCCCAGGTACAGGCGGATGCCCATGTACCTGAAGCGGTGCGCCTGATG
>NZ_JABBOU010000164.1 GCF_018853465.1 Acidithiobacillus montserratensis | reverse complement strand
AAGGGTGGCCGCCTACGGGTGGCACCTGCTGACCGCCTCACCGATGAGCACCGGGCAGCGATTCGGCAGCATCGTGAAGGGCTTCTCGCCTTGGCGGAAAATAACCCCCTAGGAGCCGCGCAACAGGTGGAGATCTACCAACTCACCCCGCTCGCCCGTGACGATTCTACTGGCCTCAGCGTGGCAGCAATGGCCGCTTGCCGGGTATGCCGTGGAGTGCGTTTCTGGACAGTGCCCGGCGGTCGGTGGGTGTGTGCCACCTGCCACCCGCCCGCGCCTTCCCT
>NZ_JABBOU010000163.1 GCF_018853465.1 Acidithiobacillus montserratensis | reverse complement strand
GATGGCGGTTTCAATTTTGAAGTGCAACACCGCTGTTTAACTGCCTGATTTGTTGTGCCATTACTTCGGCTGGTGTTCGGAATCCCAAAGATTTCCTTGGGCGATTGTTTAGCTCTTCCGCTACCCGCGTCAAGTGCCGTTGCGAATATCCCGATAGATCCGTCCCTTTGGGGAAATATTGCCGCAGCAGGCCATTGGTATTTTCGTTCGTGGGGCGTTGCCAGGGACTGTGGGGATCAGCGAAAAACACCCGAATACTCACCCGTTGCTCCAGTTCCTGATGCCGGGCCATCTCCCGCCCCTGGTCGTAGGTCAGGGTCTGTCGAAACGCTTTGGGCAGAGTGCGTAGCCGCCTGGTAAAGCCCTCCAGAATCGATTCCGCTGTGGCGTCATCGACCCGTGCCAGGATCACGAAACGGCTGCTCCGATCGACCAGTGTGCCGATGGCGCTGCCGTTGAAAGCCCCCTTGATGAGATCCCCTTCCCAATGGCCGGGTACCTCCCGACCCTCGGCCTCTGCGGGCCGCTCGCGGATGGAACGCATGTTCCGTATGCCACCGCGGCGGTCCTTGCCTCGACTGCGGGGGCGGCGCTTCTGGTGCCCTTGGCGCAGCGCCTCGATGAGTGCCGCCTTCAGCTCTCCTGCGGGGTGAGCATAGATGTACTGGTAGATCGTTTCGTGACTAACCTGTTGGGACTTGTCCTCGGGATGTTCCAAACGCAGCCTCCCGGCCACCTGCTCCGGCGACCACTTCCGCTCCAGGATGGTGGCGGTGACCCGTTCGGTCAAGGCATTACCGGCCACCAGCTTGCGCGTTCCCCGCCGCCTCCTTGCCCACACCGTCTCCCGCCCCGCTACGGCGTCATAACTGTTGCCCACCCAGCCTCTGCGATACTCCCGACTCAAGGTGCTTGGGGAGCGCTGTAACTCTCTCGCCACGGCCCGCAGGCTCATCCCTTGGTTCAATCCTCTCTGTAATCGATTTCTCTCATCCATGCTCAACTGCTGGTACTTGCTGCCCATCTTCCACCTCCGGCCCCTTTGGACCACAGGTGTTGCATTTCATTTTTGAGCGCGCCGA
>NZ_JABBOU010000162.1 GCF_018853465.1 Acidithiobacillus montserratensis | reverse complement strand
TGCAGGCGATGGCTCTGCGCCGGGGGCTGCGCATGGATGAGGAAGTGGCGCGATACGTGTTGCGCCACCAGACCCGGGACATGGGCGCTCTGGATATTTTGCTGGAAAAACTGGACGCCCTCAGTTGGGCGCAGCAAAGACAATTGACCATTCCTTTTGTACGTCAATGTCTGGAGACGGAGGCCGGTGCGTGACCCCTGAGCAGAAGCCGGGCCAACAATGTTTCAAGCAAAAGGGAGATGCGCCACGCCCCCGGCCTGCGCCTCGGGCCGGACTGCCGCTGCGCTTGTTTTTTCGGGTTTATCGGGCCTGGCATGGCTTCTGGAAGGATGACTGCATCGATCGCGCCGGTCTGCTCTCCTACACCACTTTATTTGGTCTGATTCCTCTGGCAGTGCTGGTGTTCAGTATGTGGAACCTGGTGGGTTTCAGCGTCATTCATCGCGCCCAGGTGGACCGGCTGATATTGCGCAGTTTTGTGCCGCAGACGGGCTATACCATTTTGCATGAAGTCAATCTGCTCGCCGCCAGGGGCGCACAACTGGGGCTCTTGGGGGTGTTGGGCTTGTCGCTCACTGCCGTGTTTCTGTTGCACGCCGTGGAGCGTCATCTCAATGCCATCTGGGGGGTGCAGCCCCATTGCTGGTGGTGCCGGATTTTACGTTATCTGGCCATGCTGGTAGTGGCACCGTTGAGCGTGGCGCTGCTCCTGCCCCTGTTAGGACCGCTGCAGCCGCTGTTGCGCTTTCTGGGGGATATTCCGGTACTGCCGCCGTTTTTCAGTCATCTGCTGACTTTTCTGGTGGTGACCGTGATGATGCTCTTGCTCTACAAAATCCTGCCCGCTGCATCGCCGCGCTGGCGGGATGCGTTGCTGGGGGGCATTACCGTGGCGCTGCTGTTTGAGCTGGACAAGTTCGGGTTGTCGGAGTATCTGCGCTTTTCGACTTTTGAAACGGTGTACGGCGCACTGGGGGCATTCCCGGTATTTTTGCTCTGGCTCTATGTGGCCTGGGCCAGCATTTTGTTCGGCGCGGAAATGGCGGAGGCGGGGGTTTATGCCCGGGAAGATCAGGCTAACCCGGCTCGTACACCAGCCGCACCCGTGCCGAAGGATAAATCACCGTAGAAAATTCAATCCCTACCCCGTCACTATCAATGTTGACGTTTTCACAGATAAAAACCGTTTCGCCCTTGTCGAGTTTCAGGAGCTGACGATCCTGGGCAGAGGCTGAAGCCGCAGAAATGGTGGAGCGCATCCGGGTGTAATCGTGCACGCCATGGAGCCGCAGGGATTCGGTGATACCTCTTCCGGCCCGCAAATCTTCTACCAGCGCCAGGAGTGCCTCGCCAAAAAACAGGTGTCTGGCGATGGAGATGGGTTCTTCTCCCACCAACCCCAGGGTTTTGACCATGGCTACCCGGGGAAATTCGGGAAAAACGCCATACTGCTGAATGCGCGGCAACTCCGGCAGATCAAGCAGAAGGAGAATTTCTGCTTCGAGAATCTGGTTGTGCCCCGGTTTGTTATATTTTTTGACCCATTCGGAAAAACGCGGACGTTCTACCAGTTCGTAGTCAAACACATTGTTGGCGACAAAAGTGCCGCGCCCATGCTGAATGCGCACTTTACCCAGGGCCGCGAGTTCCTGCAGGGCGCGGCGCATGGTATGGCGGTTGACGCCGTAGGCTTCGGCCAGGTCCGCTTCGCCGGGCAGCTTTTGATGGACGACGAGCTCACCGGAATCAATGCGCGCCTGGAGATCATCGACGATTTGTTTCCAGATGGTGATGCCGGGGACAAAGTGCCCTTTGTGGGGATGTATCATCTGACTTCCAGTAGGCTCTGCAAGCTTTGCACACATTGCTCGATCGCTTCTTCCAGGAGTCCATCATTGTGGATGGTGGTCATGGGCAGGTGTTCCGGCAAGGACACGCTGCGCTCGATTCTTTCCTGGATGGATGCGGGGCTTTCGCGGTGGCGTTTTTCAAGGCGGCGACGGATTTCTGTGGGTGATGCAGTAATGTATAAAACATGTCCCCCATATTCGGCAAGTAGCTCATGGAGCACCGTGCGAGATACATTGGCGATGAGGATCTGCACAGCGGGATGTTCGGGCTGCATTTCTTCGCGGGGTAATCCGTAGGATAACTGGTGGGCCTGCCAGGTTTTGGCAAAATGACCAGAGGCCGTGAGCTGGTCGAAAGTTTCTGTGGAAACAGGGATTTCTCCCGGCTGGGGATAGTCGCGGGTGACCATTCTCCGGGCAAAATAAAAGCGGGGGTCGTCTTTCAGCAGCGTCGCTGCGCCACGAATCACCGAGTCTTTACCGGCTCCGGAAGGACCGGCGATGAGGACCAGTTTCATTCGGAGCCTGATGCGAGCCCGGGCGTGAGCCCTGATGCGAGAGGTACGCGCTGGAGGAGGGTAAAAGGGGCATCGGGGTGGCTTTCACAGAGGACGGCCAGGCTGCGGACCAAGCGTGGCTGCGCCGGCAGATCGCCGAAATAGCTTTGGGCCGCTTCCAGCAGGCGACTGTCGGATTGTTGGTCGCTGAGGGTCATGTGAAAGATGAACTCCTCAAACACATAAGGATAACCCCATTGCTCCAGATAGTGGCGCTGACGCTCATGCTGCAGTTTCCGGCTTCTGGCGGCGAGCTCGTCAGCAGTATAGGGATGCCGCCAGGGTTCGAGGCTGCGTACACAGGTGTCTGCGAGTCTGGCCAGTTCCGGTGAGGCCCGACTGAGGCGCAGGGCGACAAAGCCTTCATCCTGGGTGTATTGCAGCGGCGGCAGGGTAAAAGCGGGAAAAGCAGCCAGTTCCCTGCTCAGAGCCTGGACCAGACTGTCCAGTTCGCCCTGCAGGGGCATGGGGGCCTTGATGGTGGCATGGAAACCGTAACGGCTGGCGCGCCGCGAGGCTGCGGCAAGGCCAGCCACGGCAGGGCGGAGACAGGGCAGAGCGGTTTCGGGGTTCCAGCCCAGCCAGCGACAGCCCGCCTGCCAGAGGGGGTCGTCGGCTTCCGGCAAGTAATAAACGGCGACGCGCATGGCTTCAGGCGATCCTTTCGCCGGCTTTCCAGACGGCGCGCAAGTGGGGGAGATCGGCAGCGCTGCCGACCCGGAGCAGATCACCGCGCAAGCCGACGGCGATGGCGCCGCGATCTTCCAGACCGAGCATTTGCGCCGGAGCGAGGCTGACCATGCGCAGCGCGCCGGGCAGATCGGTCAGGCCCATGCGGGTCAGGGCAAAGGCGGCCTCCAGCAGGGCATGGGGCACATAGTCCGAAGCCAGCACCTGCACCAGTCCAGCCGCGACCAGATCTTTCACCGCGACATTGCCGGAATGGGAACCGCCGCGCACCACATTGGGCGCACCGGCAACCGTGGCCATGCCGAGTCGGCCGGCTTCCTGAGCGGCTTCCATGCTCACCGGAAATTCGGCGATGCGGATACCTTCTTTCGCATTGCGCTGAATTTCTTCGGCAGTACGGTCATCGTGACTGGCGATCTGCAAATGTATGCCCTGCCTGGTGGCCATTTCCTGCAGGGTGTGCAGGAGGTACTGGCGGTTTTTTTCACTATAGGTTTCGCGGCGTTGCTGGGATTCCTGAATCATCTGTTCCAGTTCGGCTTCGCTGTAACCGTCGCCGCGCCGGCTTTCCCGGAATTTGTCGAGATTGGCGTGTTGACCAACGCCGGGGGTGTGGTCCATGAGGCTGATCATGTGGATCGGCGCTTGGGCCATGGCGGTTTCAAATAATGCCTGCATGTTGGGGGTGGGCAGTTCACAGCGCAGATGCAGGACATGGTCGGAACGCAGCAGACCCTGTTTTTCCAGAAAGGTCAGATCGACAATGGCATCGCGGAGGGTCTGGATGCGCTGGCTTTCAAAACCGGCATCGCCGACACAGAGAGCATCGGCGACGGTGGTGATGCCGGCCGCCGCGCACTGGCTGTCATGGGCCAGAAAGGCCGAGCGGGACGGCCAGCGGACGTTGCTGCGCGGTTGTACCTGACGTTCGAGGTTATCGGTATGGACATCCACCAATCCCGGCAGCAACCAGTCGCCTTGCCCATCTTCACTGCCGGAGCGGGGGCGGGGGTCTTCATCCAGGGCAACAATGGTGCCATTCTCGTCCAGTTCGAGGGTGCCGTGGACAATCCGATCTGCCAGCACCATGCGAAAATTACTGAAGGCCAGGGTTTTCATGGGAATGCTCCGATAGGGATGGGATGAAATATTGCCGGTCGGCGACCTGCCGGACCATGGCCGGGTCATGAAAAACGCCCAGTACTGCCCGCCCGGAGTGCTTGGCCTCCATGATCAGCTTTTGTACCACAGCGGCATTGTCACCATCCAGTGAGGCGGTCGGTTCATCCAGCATCACCAGGGGGTGCTGGCCGACAAAAGCGCGGGCCAGATTGACCCGTTGCTGTTCTCCTCCCGAGAAGGTGGCGGGGGGCAATGAATGCAGATGGCGAGGCAGATTCAGGGCGCTGAGCATGGCTGCGGCACGCTCCCCGGCCACCTGCTGGTCCAGGCCTTGCTCCATCAGGGGCTGGGCAACGATTTCCAGGGTGGATACCCGGGGGATGACCCGCAGAAACTGGCTGGCGTAAGCCATGACATGGCGGCGCAGGGCGAGGATTTCCCGGGGGGAGCTCTGGAGAATATCGACCATGCCCTGCCCGGTGCGCAGCCGCGCCGTGCCGCTGTCACTGCGATAATTGCCGTAGAGGGTCCGCAGCAGGGAGGATTTACCGCTGCCCGAAGCGCCGGTTATAGCCACACATTCCCCCGCAGCCACAGTGAATGTGACCCCCTGCAAAACCGGTAAATGCCAGCCGCCACGCAGGTGCAGGACGAATTTTTTGCCGAGATTTTCGACTTCGAGAATATTCATGCCGGGAGTACCGAGCTGACCAGCAATTGGGTGTAGGGATGCCGGGGGTCATCCAGCACCTGGTCGGCCAGCCCTGCTTCGATGATTTCGCCCCGGCGCATGACGGCAATGCGCTGAGCGAGGAGGCGGGCCACGGCCAGATCGTGGGTGACCAGCAGCACCGCCATCTGCTCGTTGCTGACCAGTTTGCGCAGCAGATCGAGCAGGGCGGCCTGCACCGACACATCCAGGCCGCTGGTCGGTTCATCCAGATAGAGGAGGGCGGGTTGACTGATGAGGGTGCGGGCGATCTGCAGGCGTTGCAGCATTCCTCCGGAAAAAGTCCCGGGTAAATCATCGAGACGGGCCGGGTCGATTTCCACTTTTTCCAGCCAGTGCCGGGCTTCCTGGCGCAGGGTGGCATAATGCCGCAGGCCCATGGCCATGGGCCTTTCGATGATGTTGCCGCTGGCGCTGATGGCCATGCGCAGGGCATCGCGGGGGTTCTGGCAGACATATCCCCAACGGCTGCGCTGAAGCTGGCGGAGTGTCTGCTGGCTGAGGCTTGCCAAGGGCTGGAGCCCGGCGTTGCCGATGGCGTGTACGCTGCCTTGGCAGGGTTGCAGGTTGCCGTAGAGCAGGTTCAGCAGGGTTGATTTTCCGGAGCCGCTCTCGCCGACAATGGCGAGGACTTCACCGGGGAAGACTTCCAGAGAAACGTCGCGCAGGACCATCTGGCTGCCGAAGCGAAAATGCAGACTTTGCGCTATGATCGCAGGGCCGGGCGCAGTGGTGGGTGTGGGAGTGTGCGTCTGGCTGGATGACGTCAGCATGGGTGCTGCTCGCAGTAGTCCGTATCCGAGCAGACATACTGCCGGGTACCCCTATCGTCGAGGATGATTTCATCCTTGTAGGAACTGCTCGATCCACAAATGGCGCAGGGTGCCTGGGCCTGCACCGGCGCAAAGGGGTAATCGGCAAAAGCCAGCGGCACGACCCGGGTGTAGGGAGGAACTGCATAAAGACGTTTTTCCCGCCCCGCGCCAAATAACTGCAAGGCGGGGCTCATGTGCATTTTCGGGACATCGAAGGCGGGGATGGGGGAGGGCGACATCAGGTAACGATCATGCACCATGACCGGATAATCATAGCCGATGGCAACTCGTCCGTAGCGGGTAATGTGGTCGTAGAGCTGCAAATACATCAGGCTGTAATCCCCCAGGGCATGTAACATCCGGGTTTCGGTACGGCGCGGTTCCAGTTTGAACAGTGGCTCGGGCATGGGCACCTGATAGACCATGATCTGCCCCCCTTGCAGGGCTGTTTCGGGAATCCGGTGGCGGGTCTGGATGATGCTGGCCAGGCGCGTTTTGGTCGTGCTGGCCACTCCCGCCACGCGCGCAAAAAACTGGCGGATGGATACCGCATTGGTGGTATCGTCGGCCCCCTGGTCGATGACCTTGAGCACATCGTCTTTGCCGATAATGGCGGCAGTGAGCTGGATGCCACCGGTTCCCCAGCCATAGGGCAGGGGCATTTCCCGGCTGGCAAAAGGAATCTGATGACCGGGAATGGCGACAGCCTTGAGCAGGCTGCGACGAATGGCGCGCTTGCTCTGTTCATCGAGGTAGGCAAAATTATAGTCCATCGGAATGCTCCGTCGGGGAATTTTTCGGATGCGCGCGCAGCGCCCGCAGGGTGGCTATTTCACTCTGAAAATCCACATGATGGGGAAGCTTGAGATGCTCCACAAAACCGGTGGCTTCGACATTGTCACAATGACTGAGCACAAATTCTTCATCCTGGGCCGGTGCCTGGACTTTTTCTCCTAACTCCCGAGCGCGCAAGGCCCGATCCAGCAGCGCCATGGCAATGGCCTTGCGTTCATTATGGCCGAAGACCAGTCCGTAACCCCGGGTAAAAGTGGCTTGTTCCGGTGTATCGCCGTGGAACTGGTTGATCATCTGGCATTCGGTCATGCTTATTTGGCCAATGCAGATAGTGAAACCGAGTTCCGGAGGGGTGATTTCCACATTCACGCTGCCCTGACGAAGTTCAGCAATAAATGGATGATTCTGCCCGTAACCGCGTTGGGTGGAATAGGCCATGCCCAGCAGGAATCCTTCGTCGGCACGCGCCAGGGTTTGCAGGCGCTGCGCACGGCTGGCGGGAAAGCCGGGAGGAATCTGGGTGATGTCGCGGTTTTCTTCTGTCGGAGCGGCGGTGCTGGTTTCGATGAAACCTTCCTGTTCGAGGAGTTGCATGACCCCGGAATGCCTGGTTTCTGCTGCAGCATCTTCGGACTTGATGAATGGCTCGGCAGCGCTTTGCGGCGCGGGCAGATGCTGGAAATAGCCGAGCAGGCGATGGGAGTAATCATAAGTGGCCCCTAACTGCTGGCCGCCGGGAACGTCTTTGAAGGCGGCAGAAATATGGCGTTGGGGCTGACTGTCGGAGATCTTGAGCGGCTCGGCATCGAGAAAACGGCTGAGGGTAGCCCGGTATGCGCGGACGATGAACACCGCTTCGATGCTGTCTCCCTGAGCCTGTAACAATGCCCGGGCGGCAATGTCGCGATCATAGAGAGAGGCTTCCGCCATGATGCGATCAATGCCCAGACGCAATTGCTGGTCCAGTTGCTGATGGAGCTGATCTACGGGCGTATCGGAAGCGTTATTTTCGGGATAAAGCGTATCTGCGATAAGTTGATGTGCAGCACCAATGGCCCGGGCACCGCCTTTTACGGCCACATAAGACATGGATTATGCCTCCTCTAAGCGGCAAATGCTGACGGATCGGGGCAGACAAAGGCATTGTTCCCGGCAGCACAATATCAGGTCCACGCCCCGGGGATACCGGGACTGCTGTTTCTGCCAGAAAGTGAGGAACCCTGCGCCCAGATCGGGGGCGATGCGGCGGGTGCTGGCGATGCCCGGCCCCGTGAGTTGCAGGGGCTTAGCAGCGTCCAGATTGTCCAGTTCGAGAATGAGAGTTGCGCCTTGCTCGGGTTCTTCTTCGCTGCCCATAGGCACCGGGGTGGATTCCCAGTCCCAGTGTTTTTCTGTGCCCAGCACAAAATGCGCCGCGTCCATGGAAACCATGGGGGCACGGCAGTGGGTAGCCAGCCAGGGCGCTACCGCAGCGCACATGCCTACGAGGGCAACAGGGCTGCCCGCATCCAGTAGCGTCTGACAAATGGCGGCACAAGCAGGGGACAGAGGTGCAGGGGCTGAATGAGCAGGAATGGTCGCGATTTGGCCCGGTGCAGACATGGCAGTGAGTAAGGTTCGGAAAACCTGCTGTTGCTGTTCTGGATTCATGTGCGCATGTTTTCCATGCTGAAAAAGCGGACCTGGGTTTTCTGCATGGCGGTCGCAGTGTTTTGTTCCCGTTGCATACGCTCCTGACGCAACTGGTCGATGTTTTTCCAGTATGTGGCGTAATGGTTAGGATCTTGCAACAAGGCATCCCAGCGGGCCGCCCAGAGGGCAATTTCGGGTTGCTGCCCCAATATCCAAGAAAATCCTTCATAACCCCGGGTATCCCGTACCCGGCAACGGGTGATCGTACAATCGCCCACCGGAAAAGTACCGCCATTGCCGGCAATAGGACCATGCATCAGGATGGTGCCGATTTCCGGGCCTTCGAGGAGCTGATAGTCAGGCCAAAGAGATACGTTAGCCGCCATGGCTTGCAGCGTTTTCAGGCTGGATTGGGCGAGTTCGCTTATCCAGAGGGCGCGCCGGGGGCGGGGGGCTTGTTCCTGCTTGGGTTTGTGATCCATGCTGTTCCGTAAGTCATATAGACAACTATATCTTATCAGGAAGGAGCAGCCTGATCAAACACCGTAGGCTTCTGCGCATCTTGCTCCAGCGCTGCGGGGACGTAAGCTAATTTGCGGGTCGGGGCTTTCGTTAAATCCATGGTTGCCGCGCCTTGGCCCAGGTCTGGAGCGCCGCTTGTTCAAGCAGCCGATTGCAGGGCTAGTTCTTCTTTGCTTGTACTGATTTCTTCCAGGCTGCGGTTGCCTGGTTCCATATTTTTTCCCAGCAGCAAGGTGACCATCAGTCCCAGCAGTGCGGTCGCGGCAAGAATCAGCATCAACCAGCCATCGCCAACCGCCGCATGTACCGAAGGCAGCAGGAACACCGAAGTGGCAGCAGCCACCCGCGAACAGGCCGTCGCCAGGCCGTGGGCGGACGCCCGCAAATCCGTCGGAAATAATTCTACGGGCAAAAACCAGGTCGTTGAACCCGGCCCGAAGTTATTGGCAAAGGTATAGCCGAACAAGGCAATGGCCAGTAACCAGAGAGGCGGAGCCGTAAACAAGGCTACCAGGCCCAGGGTTCCGAGAAACAGGACATCCAGGGCGAAACCGATGTTCTGGGGCAGAAGTCGCCCTAATCTGCGGGTGGTCAAAGCCAGCAACGCAATGCCCCCCAGGGCTACCAGATCAAAAATGATGTTCCATATCAGCGCCGCCGTGTGGGAGTGAACGCCAAAACTGCCGAGGAGAGTAGGCAGGTAAATAATCAGGCCGTATCCACTGATATCCATCATCATCCAGGGAAGCAGAATCAACAGGGTCCGGCGCAGCCAGGATGTCTGAAACAGGGTGGCCCAGGCACGCAGCGGACGTTCGTCTTTTTGCTGATCTGCCATGGCCGCACGCAAAGTACCCTCATCCACGCCCGGAGAAATCTGACGCAGGACGCAAATCGCATCCTCCGGCCGGTTGTGGGCAATGTACCAGCGCGGCGTTTCCGGCAGATTGCGGCGTAACCACAGTACCGCCAGCGCTGGTAGAGCGCCGCTGATGAACATCCAGCGCCAGGCATCGGGGCCGGTTTGTAAGAGCAGCAGTCCGACGACGGCGGAAACCGCCGCACCGATCATCCACAGCGTAAAAGCCCAGGAAAGCCCACTGCCGCGTTGCATTTTGGGCATGAATTCGGCGATATAACTGGAACTCAGCGGATAATCCATGCCGACGCCAATGCCAAGCACAAAACGCAAAACAATCAGAGAGGTGACATCCTAGGCAAAACCGGAAACTATGGCCGCTATAAAAAATGTGGCGACATCAATCAGGTAAAGCACCTTGCGGCCGAAGCGATCCGCTATGCGTCCGCCAATCAGGCCACCCAGCGCCGCTCCGGCAAGGGTCGCAGCTCCCAGCAGACCCATTTGAGCAGGGCCCAGATGCCATTGCGGCTTGAGCAGGAGCAGCGCTACGGCAATGATGGAAAGGTCATAACCATCCAGAAAAATTCCCAGCCCCGCCGCCATGACAATGCGCCGATGCCGGGAATTGATTTTGAGGTTATCGAAGTGGGTATGGATTGCTTGCATGGGGTTCTCCTGCATAAATAATAAGAACCCTGCACCACGAATCGAAATGCAGGGTTATGCGATCACCAGAAAATACGTTAATCAGGAAGATTAAAAAGAAGCAGTAATGGAGGCATATACTGCCCTAGGAGTTCCAGGACTGGCCAGAATGCTTCCCTCGCTGCCTGCTCCGTAATTGCCGCCCGCAGAAACATATCCCTGGACGTTGTATTTGCGGTTCAGCAGGTTATCCAACATGAGCGAGACGCGCATCAGTTTGAGGCCGGGAATGTCGTGATCAAACATGGTAGTACGGGCAGATAACGACAAATTCACCAGATTGACTGCAGAAAATGGCAATTGTAGTGTCGTTGGCGAAGCAGTGATGTCACTGGACAAGTAGGTCGCTGACTGATAGTTATCCAGAGCCCTGATACTCCACAATGTCTGGTCAGCATATAAGCGGTATCCCAAACCGAAATTGATGTTATAGGTGGGCAAACCGGTGACTCTGGCACCATTTACGGCCTGACCTGCTGCATCTACCGTATTTTCTGTTCCATGTAATATGCTTCCCAATAAGCGCGCATTGAAGCCTAGGCGTTGCCCATAGGCTAACAGAAAGTTCACGCCGTTGATGGTTTCATTGGCGGGTTCAACAATAATATTTTGTGACTCTGCCTGGGTAATTTGTACCGCCAGATCACTGAGCTTCTGGTGCACAAATGAAACCTGTCCTTCCAATGGCCCATGCACATACTTTAACCCGGCCATGAGGAAATTGATTTTTGCAGGTTTTTTTGGAGCAATTACCGGATGCGAGGCACCTTCTCCATAAGCACTATCTATTTGCGTTTGATAATTTTGTGACCATGTTCCAAAGGCGTGGAGTGACGGAGTAATGGCCGCATTAATGGCGACGCTGGGTGCAAGCCTGGTAAAGTTTACGGTATCGCCGGGAACCTTGGGGAAATCTCCGAGAGTATCGCCGGGATACAAGTCTTCAGCTGAAACAGAGGTCACATTATTCACTGAAATGTGATAATTGATGAGGTTAAGGCCAGGAGTTATGGAGATAAATGAGACTGGGGTAATTTTATCTTGCAGAAAAGCGCTGGCTGCACTCCAATGATCATGATCATCACGATAATAAAGCGGGTTGTTACTGCCTAATTCAAATCCTGGTATAAAGGATGAGTATCCCGCGAATGCTGAATCATAGGTGGTTTGCTGATAATAACCACCGACATCGATTTTATTATAGGGGAGGTCAATAGTGAAATCGCCACGATACCCAAAATTCCCTGATGAAGTAGGATAGTATTCCGTATTCAGTTTCGGGGCCATGGGGTAATTATCTACCCGGACTTTAAGACGGTTGCCGGCACGATACCAGACGGCGTTATGAAATTTAACATTTTTGGATAAGTCCGTGGTGAGTTTTAAATAACCCAGATAGGTAATATATTTTTCATGTTTCCTCCAGAGATCGCTGGAGGGGGTATAGTAAAAACCAGAGGTAACCTGACTTAAGGCAGGGCCTTGCACGCCATTTCCATTAACGGATCCACCTGCAAATGGATATACGGGGATCAGATGTGGCCGATTTTCTTCGGTATGATTGAAATAAAATCCCATGGTGAATTTACCATCCTGGTATTTTTTTTGTGTTTTGACAAAAATTGCGGAGCTCTCGGATGGGCCGGTGAGGGAAGGGCTCACACGCGCCTGTCCTGTTCTGGTATAGCCTCCAGCGATATAGGTTTTCCAGCCATCCATTGAACCGGTGGAAATGCCAGTACTGGCATTATAGGCATTGAAGCTGCCAGCTCCGATGTCCACAAAAGCCGCAGGCTTCTCACCCGAAGATTTCGTCTGAAAATCAATGGTACCCCCCATGGAGTCGAACCAGTGCTGTTTGGCGGTACCAGGTCCATAGACGACATTGATACCGGAAAACATCGAAGAAATTGGCAGTTCTGCCGTAGAAAATCCATGATATGAAGCTAATGGATTATTCAAAGGTATTCCATCCATAAGCACCTGGTTACCATTCATTTCTGCCTGGCCGGTTTCATCAAAGCCAATCTGAATACCATTCAGTCGAATTTGATATCTGTTTGCTCCGCTAGATGTGCCAGTACGGCGCGCCTGGAAGCCGGGCGTGGTAGCAGCAATGGCTTCCACAACACTGCCACCAGATGGCGTGTTATCTTCAATATTTCGCTGAGATATATGTACTTTTTGTACCGGTGAGTTAATATCAACTTTCTTTTTATTGCCCTTGTTTCGCTCTGAAGCACCTGGTGCCTGGCCATTGACTTCACCGACATTGATGGCGGGAGATGTTGTTATGTTATCCGCATAAGCTGTTGATAAATCGCTTATGCCGATAACTCCTGTAGAAAACAGAGCCATGACTAATGCTTTTCTGGATAAAAAAAGATGCTTCATAAATTCCTCATGTAGATAATGGTTGGGTGCGATAAAATTACTTACTTCTTAATTAAATTAATACTGGTTTAATATTTGCCGGATCAGAAAAACTTGCCTCTCCTGTTTCTATGTGTCCGGCAAGACGCCAAGTATGCGTCTCAGTTTTAATTTCTAGATCATACCAATGGTGACTTTTTGCTAATGGCCAGATAATATGAGCGCTTGAACCTCTATCCAGTTTCAAGAATCTTGATGCCTGACCGTAACTACAGTCACTGATGTGTACAGCCTGAAAGTTTGAGCTGTGATTGTGAAAATGAAGTGCAATATCTCCATTATTTTGGGGCGATTCGTCTATTACTAACCCGGTTGGACCTGTGCCAGATAGTTTGCGCACATATCCATCTGGCCCGTACAATGTGAAAGCCAGTTTGTGGTCTTTGGGGATGATTATTTCATCCTCAAGATGATCATGACTACCAACGGTATAATGGTATGGAAGCTCGTAGCTGGCATCCCAATATGCGGTACATACTACCCCTATTGGAGAGGAATTATGTATTTTGAGCTGGACTCCATTTCGGGTTGCTTTCAGTTCCACTCTGGTGTTGTAGTTAATTGGTCGCCGCCGTCTCAGCGCGTTTTCTTGCGGGTGAATAGCTAAAACTTGCTCCTCAGGCACCACAGGAGCAGGCAAAGTAGATTCATAATGTACCGTCGCTACATAGTTCGCCGTGCTGGGCAAAAAAACCTGACGTTCGTCTGGCCTTGTGAAGTCAAATGCAGAAGTCAGGTCTCCGCATACAGCACGTCGCCAAGCGGCAATATTTGGTTCATTCACTCCAAAGCGTTTCTCAATAAAGCGAATGACGGAAGTGTGATCAAATACCTCGGAACATACATAACCGCCCTTGCTCCACGGTGATATGGCTATCATTGGCACGCGAGGTCCAAGTCCATAAGGCAATTGATCGGGATTATAAAGTACCGGCCAGCCTGCTTTGACGCGATCGTGCATCATCCCTTCTGTACTGATAGTTGATTTCCCCGGGCGAACCGGTGTAGGCGGCTGTGGGGGCGGCACATGGTCAAAAAAGCCATCATTCTCATCGTAGTCCAGAAGCAGGACAGTTTTTCCCCAAACATCCGGATTGCTTGTCAATGCGTCCAATACTCGTGCAATATACATTGCACCATAAGCCGGAGGATAAGAAGGATGTTCGCAATACCCTGCCGGCGTAACAATCCAGGATACTTGTGGTAAGCGATCATGCAACACATCATCTCTGAGTGTTTTGATACCACCTTCAGTGACCGCTCTGCGATACAGCTCAGAATTGGACGGTGCTTCAGCAAAGGTCTTGAAATACATCAGTGCATTATCACCATAACATCCGGTCATAGGATTATGGTTGATCGTATGCAATTGTTCTTGATACACCTTCCAGGATATTCCCGCATCTTGTAGACGTTCTGCATAAGTTGGCCAAGTAAATGGCTCGGTTTTATGGTAGCCATTAGGACCATTGCCAGGCCAATAATTAGCATCATCAATTAATGGTCCGCCATTTTTACCGTCAGGATCTATAGTACCACTGAATAACATACAACGATTGGGTTCAGTGGGTCCTGGAATAGATGCAAAATAATGGTCACAAACCGTGAAAGCATCAGCAAGAGCATAATGAAAGGGAATATCCTGGCGCTCGAAATACCCCATCGTCATGTCAGTTTTATTCAATGGCCAGGCGTTCATGAGGCCACCGGCAATGGCACCATGTTGAGAAGCCCAGCTATGATCAAGATCTTGTATGAATTGCGCAGAGGTTTTTTGTGTGTTCAGATGAAAAGGAAGAATATGTTTACTCGGGTCGTTCATGCGCCCCTGAAACCAGACTGGTTTGCCGTTTGGTAACGTCAGTGGGAATCTATCGTTATATCCTCGTACACCATTGAGGTGGCCAAAATAATGATCAAATGATCGATTTTCCTGCATAAAAACAATAATATGTTCTACATCTTCCAATGTTCCAGAGCGATTGTTTGCTGGAAGCAAAGCTGCTCGGGAAACAGAATTTCCTAGAAATGCCGTAAGACTTACGCCAATGCCTAAATTTTTAAGAAAATCACGTCTTTTCATTATGATCTGTCCCTTTTCGATCTGGCTTTTCAAACGTAATATTCATCTGTTTGTCCATTGATTCCAGACTATCCCAAATAGCCAAACTCAGAGTTGCAAGACGGGTTCCTTATTGGCCGGGTCTGTTTTGCTCATGTGACCAGTCTCCACATGACCAGCTAAACGCCAAGTATGGGACTTGTCCTTGATCTCAAGATCGTACCATTGGTCACTGGCGGTAAGAGGAAAATCCATTGTCTGTATCGCATTAGCGACGAGGTGCAGGTTGCGGGGTTCGGCTCCATAGGCCTTATCATGGATTTGAATCTGCCGAGAATCCTGGCCTAGGTTATGTAGAACAATACGGATGTTGCCATTGCGCAAATATTCCTCTGACACCATCAAATGACTTTGACCTTGTCCTTTCAATTTGCGGATGAAGCCATTGGGTCCGTAGATTGTCATAGCCGCGGGAACGTCGTTAGGCCAAGTGACATGATCTTCCAGAGAATGCCCTTTACCGATAGTGTAACGTTGTGGAAGCGTTGTGCTGCCATCCCAGTAGGCCCAACAACAAATTCCAAGGCTTGAGGGATTCTGGCAATGGATGCTGTAACCATTCGCATCGGCTTGTATTTGCAAAGTCTGTCGGTAGTCGATAGGCATAGCCGGGCGTTGACCGACCTCTTGGGAGATGATTTTATCCTGTGATCCTGCAGTGGGTACCTGAGGCAGAGGTAACTCGGCTACGGAACGTTCCACCAGTGCAAAATTGTTGGTCGTGCTGGGCAAGAAATATTTACGCAGATCCGTTCGTGAAAAATCGAATGCGGAGGTCAAGTTACCTGCCACAGCACGACGCCAATCGGTAATATTGGGTTCTGACACTCCGAAGCGTTTTTCAACGAAGCGAAGTACAGAGGTGTGGTCAAAAACTTCGGAACAAACTTTACCGCCCCGACTCCAGGGAGAAATGACGATCATCGGTACCCGTGGTCCCATACCATAAGGAAGATCATCGGGAAGAAACAGCGGGGCCTGCCCTGGATTGACCATATCATGCACTTCGCCCGCCGTGCTGACCGTGCTCTTACCCGGGCGCACGGGAGTCGGAGGTTGGGGGGGGATGATATGATCGAAAATGCCGTCGTTTTCATCATAATTCAGGAAGAGCGCCGTACGTGACCAAACCTTGGGATTGGCCGTCAGGGCTTCCAGCACCCGGGCAATATAGACTGCTCCGTAAGCAGGGGCATAGGAAGGGTGTTCTGTATATGCAGCCGGAGCCACAATCCAGGAAACCTGCGGAAGCTGATCATGAAGGACGTCCTCACGGAATTTGCGTAAGCCGCGTACAGATATTCCGCGCTTGCGCAAAGGTGAATCGTTAGAAGCATCTACATATTGCTGAAACATCTGCAGCGGATTGTCGCCGTAATTACCCTCGAAGGGTTTTTCAAAGCTCAGATTGGTGCCTTCCTGATAGACTTGCCAGGTGACACCAGCTTTCTGTAGTCGCTCAGGGTAAGTGGTCCACTTTACCGGCGGAAATTTTTTTGGATCTGTGATGTAATCGTTGTTATTGATCAGAGGTCCACCTCCCTTGCCGGAGGGGTCCACCATTCCAGTCCACTGGTAAGCACGATTGGGGTGGGTGGGACCTGCCAGAGAAGCAAAATAATGATCACAAACCGTAAAAGCATCTGCCAGCGCATAGTGATAGGGGATATCCTCCCGCAGATAGTAACCCATCGTCCGATCTGTCTTCGCCAGCGGCCAGGCATTGAAAAGACCACCAGCGTTGGCCGCGTGGGTGCTATACCAACTATGATCCAGATCGCCGATCACCTGCGCCGAGGTCGTTAAGGTATTCAAATGGTAAGGTAAAATGAAGGCGCTGGGATCGCTTAGACGCGGTTGTGCCCAGATATTTCGACCGCCGGGTATGGATAATGGGAAACGATCATTATAGCCCCGAACCCCGGATAAATGTCCAAAATAATGATCGAATGAGCGGTTTTCCTGCATAAAAATAACAATGTGCTCAACATCTTCAATACTTCCACTGGCTGAATAGGCAGGTGTTGCCAGGGCGCGTTGAATGGACAAAGGTAAGGTAGCTGTTACTGCACCCGCCACAGCAAGGGTTTTAAGAAAATCGCGACGGCTGTAACCATTATTTCCATGATTCATGTTATTTGCCTCCATTAGACAAAGCTTTCAAAGCTGCGACGGCCTCTGGATACCCTTTTTGGGCGGCCTTTTGCACCCAGTGTAAGGCCTCTTTGGGGTCTTTTTTGACCCCATAGCCCTTGCTATAAGCGAGATAAAACAACATGTCGGCATAGGGATCGCCCTGGGCTACCGCTTGTCGCAAAGTCGTGAAAGTTTCTGCATACAACGCTTTGGCCTTCTCTTGATTCTTGGGTACACCCCAGCCCTTGGCATAGCTTTCAGCCAAATAGAAAACGTCAGGGACAATTTCTTTCACGTCCTCGGCATATCGCGCCCAATAAGACGCCTTTACCGGGTTGGCCGCTAAGCCAACAGCACCATTGAGGTATATCACTCCCAGTTCTCGCGCCGCCCAGGCGTTGCCCTGTAAAGCTGCCCGGGTGAGATAAATGAGTAAGTTTTGAGTGTTATTCATCGAGGGGCTTTCTTTACTCAAATACTGGGCAAGGACTTGGCTTGCCCAACCGCTGCCCATCCCGCTGGCCTTCTCTAGCCAGGGTTTTGCTTGGGAAGAGTCAGATTTGCAGACCCAATAGGCAGCTAAAGCAACTACTCCCTCATATTCACCTTTCTCAGCGCTCTGCTGGATAGTTGCCAAAGCAGCCGCATTCTGTTGCAAGCAAGCCATAGAAGCCTGGGCCAATGGCCCTTTCCAGCGTTCCGTAGCGGCATGGATCGGGACCAGCCCTAAGGTGAGATATAAGGAGCCCAAAAAAACGAGAGTGATTGACTGGCGCATCTTGTTTCCTAGCTCAGAACTTGACATTGATTCCGCCGAATACCTGCAGCGGTGCGCCGGCATAAGCAAATAGTGAGGGCTGCTCTGTGGGATCGTAGCCACCAGTAGCCAGATAAATGGCAGACTGGTACTTTCTATTTAACAGATTGTAAATGCCAAAAGTAAAAGAGGTTTCTTTAACTCCGGGAATCACATGGTTCAGCGCCACTGTCTTATAACTTGTCGATAAGTTGACTAGATTGTATGCATCGACGGTTTGATTGGTCGGGCCGCCAGAAACGTTGTCATATAAGGTTTGTCCACCAGAATATTGATCGGTAAGTGTTGGTTCGATCAACCCACCAGGCACCCTTATTTTATAAGAGACTGAAACATTAAAGGAATAATGTGGAATCCCTGCCAGTCTTCTGCCATTAAATGAAACACCGCTATTGTTATGATCGCTGGTATAATAGGAATGTTGTACATTGGCAGAACCGTATAAATACAACTGCCATATCGGCTTCCATTTTACATAAGCGTTTACCCCCTGATATACCGCATTTCCAAGGTTGTAACCCGAAGCGTTGAACTGTGTAATAGATCCTGATACTCCGTTAAGTACATTTGTCAGATAATCGTGATAATAGTTTACTCCAGCATTTAGAGCTTTATCATGATAGCGCAAACCTATTTCATAATCCTCTGCCTTGGTAATAGGAATATCAGCAGCATTAATCTTGATGTTCTGTAAATACGCACCATAGGCCAGATCGGTTTCATTCTGATAAGTGGTGCTATAATTAGCATACGCAGACACATTATTTGTCACTTTATAATTGATCCCGACAGATGGTTCTAGACGAGTAAAGTTAGTTTTTGCGCCAGGGGTGGCCGTAAGATAATGCGCTTTGGTATCTGGGTTTTCCAAGTCACTCATCGATGTATAGAAACCAGCGAGGGCTAGCCCAGGTGTGATACGTAGGTGCCCAGATAACAGTTTTATCGTGTCCTGGGCAAATAAATTGCTGAAGAAACTATTTATTTCTACATTGTTATATACGTATGGATTTTGTTGAGATGTGCCTAAATACGGATTCCAAAGATCTTCGTTGGTATTATATTGCTGATATGACAACCAGCCGCCCAGGGCAACATCGTTGTAATGGGAATGCAAGGTCACATCAAGCCGATCTCCATAAGAGTTATTGGTTGGTGCATAATGCTCTGCAGCTTCAGGATTATAATCAGTAGCTCCGTAATTGAAGTAGGCCTGATGTAAACGATAGGCATGGCGGTACCAGGGGGTATTCTTCAGGTGCCATCCACCGCCTAGATCAAATAGTTGCTGCGAATACAGAATCCATGAGTCAACGATGTCATCTTTGTACCAAAGGTCGGCAGACGGAACATAGTAGAATCCACTGGTTTGCTGGCTCAATAATTGACCGGTTTTGCCATAGCCATTTACGGTATAGCCTGGAATGGGTGTAACTGGAACTGTGAGACTATGGGTAGCATCGGATTTTTCATAATAAAATCCCAATGTGAATAAGCCATTTGAAAAAGGGTGGGCAGTCTTCATATAGACAGCCCATGAATGCTGAGGCCAAGTACTGGGTCCTTGGAAAAAGGAGTTTGCCGCTGTATATCCTCCAGCCAGTACTGTTGACCAACCATAAAATTCCCCTGTATTTAACGAAAAGCTTGCCGTTTTGCTGCCATAACTTCCAAATGAAAGATTCACTTTGGCATTAGGTCGCTTACTGGGCTGTAAAGGTACAAAGTTTATGGTTCCCCCCATGCTGTCATACCATCGAGTCTGGGGATTGCCAGGCCCATAAACAACATTTACACCATGAATCATGGTTAATAGAGGTATCTGGCTGGAATTCCACTGCCCATCATTGGTAATCTGATTGTTCATGGGGATGCCATCAAACAATACACTGATTTGATTTCGATAAGTATTACCACTCCACCAGCCGATACCCATCCCATTGATGGTGATATTGTATCGTCCAGATCCATTCTGGGGATTTTCACTCATAATGTGCACACCCGGTGCAGTGGCCAGCAATTCCGCAACACCGGAATTGGGACTAACCATTTTCTTATTTTCTTTAGTAAGCGTAACTACAGACTGCGTTGAATTGAAGACCTGCTTATTGGTCAATGTCTGATGTAGGGGAGCAGTTTTTTTATCATACTTGCTGATAGTTTTTGCAGAACTAGAGCTGTTTACCTCGCCAACATTAACTGCAGGCTTGGTGTTGTCGTCAGCATCACCGGCAATTGCCTGGCTGGACAAGATAAAACCACTCCCAAAAATCACTGCACTTAATACTGCCCGCGATACATAAGACGTTTTGCGCATTTTAGCTCCATATCGTAGTGGGGTGTGACAGAATCAAACGAATTCATTTCCATTAGTGCTTTGCTATTTCGTTTTCGCAGCAATCCCGATATCACTGACCCCCGCCTTCTGGCAGCGGTCCATGACATGGATGAAATCCTGAAAAGGCACGCCCTTGTCGGCGGCGATGGTGATCTGGGTTTTGCCCGGATCGCCATCACTGGCGAGCATTTGCTGCAGGGCGTCCAGATCATAGTGATGGCCCTTCACATTCACGGAACCATCTTTCTGAATATTGATGGTAAAGTGCGGGCGCGGCAGGCTCTGGGCTTCGCTGGAGGTGGGCAACTGCAGATTCAGCCCCTTGTCGGGGATCATCTGCAGAGTAATCATGATGAAAAACACCAGCAGGAAGAGCATGATGTCGATCATCGGGATGATTTCGACCCGCCCCTTTTTCTGCTCGAAGTAGCGCCTTTCCATTATCCCGCCCTCGCCACCGGCACGGCTTCCGCGTTGGGACGGCCTTCGGCATCAAAAGTCACCACCGGTTGACCATCCATGCGGTTGATGAGCATGGTTTTGACCGAATCCAGTTGCAGCAGAATCATGCGCACCTGGTTGTTGAAGGCATTAAAGGTCAGCAGACCGAGCATGGCGATGAACAGGCCGGAAGCCGTGGACACCAGCGCATCGGCCACACCCCCCGTCACCTGCATGGGGGCATGACCGGGTTGGGCCAGAACTGAAAAGGCATGGAACATGCCGATGATGGTGCCGAACAGCCCCAGCAGCGGAGCCAGGGTAATAATGGTGTCCAGCAGCCACAGGCGCCGGTCGAGCTTCGGGGCAATGACCAGCACACTTTCTTCCAGTCGGCTGGCCAGAGCTTCGCCCTTGACCTGACCACTATGGGCAGCGGCGGTGCGTAACAGGGCGGCCTCGGGCAAATCTCCGGCATCCTCAGCCAGGGTATTCAAGGCTTCCCGATCCAGACGTCCGTGGCGCCCCAGTTCCTGGACAAACACCAGACCGCGCAGAATCGTGCGCCGCAAATACCAGAAACGATCGACCATGACCGCCAGCTCCACCAGCAGCATCAGACCCAGAATGTACAAAACCCCGTCCGAATAATTGGCGAGGTGAATGAGATATTGCAGATTCATAAAATGATTGGCTCCATGTTGTGGTGCGCTTGAAATGGCAAGCTAATAGGAGAGGCAGTGAGTAATGCGAAATTGCTGCAAACGGATACGCAAGCTGCCCCTGATCCGAACAGCAGGTTTCGGAACTTGGTCATACGACGAACAAAGAAGTTTTTGTCCTGCAGTACTGCGTGTTGCATGGGCTATCCTCTATCCATTCCTCGCAGACGCTCACTGCAAGGATGCTTCGTAGAGTTCTATACCTTTAGTGGCAAATACGATAACAGGGGAATGTGACAGTAATACGACAGTTTGATGACAAATTTCTTTCAAAGCGTTTTTTTTTCATATTTTCTAGAATTTCTCATAAAACCATATGGTTAATATTGATATAAATATTTTTATGGCCTTATATTATTATATGGTGGCTCGCTGGTGTCGCACGTTGGACATTGAATGTTCCCTTCCCGGGCGAAATCACGATATGATAAGGCATTCCTGTTGTGGAGGTGCTTCGTGTTGCGTTGGATGACGAACAGCACTACCGGGTTTGTCGTACTGCTGATCATCGCTTTTATCGTGCTGCTGGGCGTGTATTTGCTACCGACTCTGTTGGCATGGTTGATGGCTTGTCCGCAACGTATCAAGATCATGCTGCTCAATGTGTTTTTGGGCTGGACCATACTGGCCTGGATTGCAGCGCTGACCTGGGCTCTGGCCACCGCGCAGGATGAAAGTTTTGATGATGAAGTGCCGGAAAGGCAGGAGCCCTGGCTGCGCTAGTTACCGCTGGCAATTACAAACATAAAATGCATGGAATGCCGTTTTTTTTGTTTCATTGTGGTTCAATACGGGTAATTTGATAAAGGCTGCTTCGCCCCAAGGTCTTACAGACGCTGCAGACCGTGTGTATCTGCAGCCCTGCTGAATTGCTGCCGACTGGTTAACAAGAGCGTAGTTGATAATAAGGAATTTTTTGATGAGTGATTCATCCCCATCAACCGATCAGCAGGATTTTCCGTTGATCATTTTTACGGTAGGTACGGCGGCTTCTGGCAAAAGCTCCTGGGCGGAAGCCATGCGTGCTCGCCATCCTTCCTTGCGCATCTGCATCCTTGAAAGGGACATGATTCGGGTAGAACTGTTTGAGGCCGAAGCCGACAAGCCATTTTCCTGGACGGACTGGAATCAGGCCTGGGAAAACAAGGTGCAGTGGTTATGGGAACAACGTGTGCAGGAGTTGGCGAAACAGTGTCATGCCTTGATTCTGGCCGATACCCACCTGGATACCGGAGAATTACGAAAAAAAGCGACCTGGCTGCGCGAGTTGGGTGCCAGGGAATTTACCCTGCAATATTTTCCGGCCCTGCCGTTGACCGATTTATTGCGTCGCGATCAGGGCAGAAGCCACCCCGTGGGAGGCGAAGCCCTGCGCGAACATCTTAAAAAAATAGGCGCGGAAGAACAGTACTGGGCGGCCATAGAAGGAGTTTGAGTGGCGACCTATACTTTCTGCTCGGGTTCCAGGGCGCAAGGATGGGCCGCGTCCCCGGTTTCTACCTGAAGGGTGGGATGGACTATGGCGAACTGTTCCCGCAGTGCTGTCGCGACATCTGTCAGGAAAGCATCGCCAGGATAACCCCGGGGCATGACGAGATGGGCTGTAAGCGCCGTTTCAGTGGTGCTCATGGCCCAGATGTGCAGATCATGAACGGCGGCGACTTCGGGCAGATTGCGCAGATACTGACGCACCGCATCTGTATTGACGTTATCCGGGACGCCATGCAGAACCAACCGGGCGGCCTCTTTCAGTAAGGACCAGGTGGCCAGAATAATGAGCGCGCTGATGACCAGGCTTATGCCTGAATCCAGCCAGTACCAATGCAGATACAGCATGAGGATGCCGGCGAGCACGACACCCAAAGAGATCAGCGCATCTCCGGCCATGTGCAAAAAGGCCGCCTTGATATTGAGGTCGCCCTTGCGGCCCGACATGAAGAGCAGGGCAGTGGCGGAGTTGATGATTACGCCCAGAGCAGCGATAACAATGACCACACCGCTGTCCACAGGGCTCGGTTGGAGCAGACGCTCAATGGCTTCCCAGGCAATTCCCCCGGTAACCACCAGCAAAAACAAGGAATTGGCAAGCGCTGCCAGGATCGAGCTGCTGCGCAAGCCATAGGTGTAACGCTGAGATGGCGGGCGGGTCGCCAGAGCACTGGCACCCCAGGCCATGACCAGGCCCAGCACATCACTGAGGTTGTGCCCGGCATCGGCAAGCAAAGCCAGAGAATGACCGATGATGCCAAAAAACGCTTCGGCGATGACAAAAAAAACATTGAGGAAAATACCGATGGCAAAAGCCCGACCAAAATTTTGGGGAGCGTGGTGATGACCATGATGATGTCCCGGGTGGGCATGACTATGGTCATGATCGTGGTCATGGTGCCGGATTGTCGGATGATGATGCAGATGTTCTGCCGGGGATTGCGCTTCGCTCAAGGACTGTTCTTCTCTGAATGGATTGATCTGAATGAATCAACATGCTTCACAAGCTTAGGGAAAAAGCTTAGGCTGGGCAATAACCATTATGTTGGAGGTTAGTGTTGATTTCACGTCTGTCTGTAAAAGTTCTGTGTGCCGGTTTATTGCTTTTGCCTGCGACGGCCATGGCCGCCAGTGTGGATCCCTCGGTGGCTTCTGCTCCTACTGCCAGTGTAACTCCCCAGGTTTTGGCCAAGTGGATGGCCGGTGCGCAAAATGGTTACGGGCCGGATCAATATCGCTTGGGTCTTGCCTATGCCGCAGGCGATGGCGTCCCCCAAAACTTTCAAGAGGCGGCCCATTGGTGGCGAAAGGGCGCTTACAATATTAATCCCCAGGCTGAACTGATGCTGGGTGAGGCTTATGCCCACGGGTGGGGAGTGCCCCGCGATATCGATAAGGCGATTCACTGGTGGAAGGCCGCTGCCCGTTTCGGTCCGCCGGAAGTCGCCCAACGCGCCCAACTTTTGCTCGATTCTTCCGTATAATCTGTTCATTTCAAGGAATTTATGGGTTTTTTCAATAAACAGCGGGTGATGACGGCTGTGTTGTCATCTTTTTTGGGTTTTCCTGTGGTGACCATGGCGGATGTACCGGATGTCAATCCTGTCGCCATTGGCCAGAACGCGTTCACTAAAAAGCCGGAGTGGTCGGGCAGTGTTGGCCTGGGATTCAGTAATAGCACCGGAACCAGTCAGGCCTTGAATCTGAATACGGATGACAACCTGCTCTGGCACCGTGGGCCTTGGGCGAATCAGAGCAAACTCCTCTATAATTATGCCACCTCTCAGGGAGAGGTGAGTGCAGACCGCCTCGATGTCAGTAATCAGACCCGCTATGATTTCGCCCTCAATCAGTATCTTTTTGGGAATCTCAATTATCACCGCAATCATTTTGATGGCTATTATTTTCGGGCAGATGAAACGCTGGGTTATGGGCATTTTTTTGTGCTGAACCGGGTTTCGCATTTGCGCCTCGAAGCCGGTGCCGGTGTGCGCCAGTCCCATCCCATTGGCGGCAATTACAGTAACCATCCCATTGCCCGCCTTTATGGAAAATATCTCTGGCAGTTCAGTCCCCACGCCCATTTGTCGGAAGCGGTGGATGCCATTCTGGCGGATAATGGCGCGAATACCTATAACTCGATTTTGGCCCTGACCAGTCCTTTATATGGGCCATTAAATTTGCGCCTGGCTTTTATAGCTACCTATAACACGAAGGTGCAACCGGGTTACAAGCCATTGAATACGCTGACTACCATTAATCTGGCCTATGAATTTTAGGCGCTGAAACGCGTAAATTCAGCCTGAAACTGTTGAAGATGGTGGGCATAGCGTTCCACCGCTGCGGTTTCCGGATAAAACACCTGCCCAGAAAGAATATCGGTCTGTTCCAGGGCAGCTATACCCCCCATATCAGCGCTGGCGGCCAGTAGCGCCGCTCCCCGGGCCGGATCGGCGTCGGGGAGAATCTCCACTGGCCGCTTGAGTATATGGGCACGCATCTGCATCCACGCATGGTTGCGTGTACCTCCGCCGACACTGCGGATGGGTCCGCAGATTTTTCCGCCCGCAGTTTCCATAAGGGCATAGGACCAGGCTTCTATATAACTCAATCCCTCCAAAATGGCCTGAAAATTGCGGGCATTGGGCTCTGGCGGAAGATTACTGCCCGGCCATCCCGGCGCTCGAATCGGAAAGCGTTCGCCATTGGTGATGCCACTGTTGATGAGCGGATAGAGCAATTGGCCCGTTGCTTCGGCGGGGCGGAGAGCCGCTTCCAGTGCAGCCATTTGCGCCGGCTGGAAAACCCGCAACAGCGCTCCGGCACCAGCATTGGAGGCTGCCCCAGGCAGGCAGAAATCGCCCAGATAATGACTGTACAAGCCCCGGGTGTTCAGTGGAGTGGGGTGAACGAACTTGAATGCCAACGAAGAGCCCAGGCTGGTCAGGGCCTTTCCGGGAGAGTTCAAGCCCGCTGCCAGCGCTGCGGCAACACTGTCGGTACAACCGGCACGGACTTCCACCGGAGTCTTCATTCCCAGCCGTTCCGCCCATTGTGGCTGAACCCGACCGAGGGTGCTGCCTTCCACTACGGCGTGAGGCAGAATGGCCGGATCAATGTCCAATGTTTCCAGAATGCGCAGTAATGCTGCAGGATAAGCTCTGGTTTGCGGATCAAGACCGATTTTCAGCAGGTTGCCCCGGTCAGCAATTCCCCCCCTTCCGGTCAATTGCGCCGCTACCCAATCGGCCTGATGTTGCACAAAGCGGGTTTGCTGGAAGTCGGCATGATGATGGCGTAACCATAAGAGTTTACTCAGAGAACTGGAGGGTGAAAGGCAGACGCCACCTGCGGGCCATTGTTGCTGGAGCCAGTCGGCCTCTGCTATGGCACGTTGATCGGAATAAGCCAGTGCCGGCCCCAAAGCCTGACCCCGTTGATTGCAGAGCAGCAGTGTGCCTGAGGTACCATCCAGACTCATGGCGCGTAAGGCGGCCCAGCCCCGGGAATGGGCCCGACGCAACTGCCGGGTCAGTTGCTCCAGGCCCGACAACCAGGTCTGGCTGTCCGTGAAGTTTTCGGGGGGAAGACCGGGATAGGGCAGGGCGATACTGGCCAGTTGATGCAGGTGGTCATCGAGGAGTACACCGCGCAGGCCGGATGTGCCGAGATCCACCCCCAGGTAGGTAGGCATCTGTAATGGTTTCAGTAACCGGGTTGCTGGCGGGTCCAGTGGACGGTGGGTAACTGGGACAGGATTTCGGGGTTTTCCCAGCCCTTCTGGCGATGCTCGATGAGCAGGTCGGTACTGATGCCGCCGCGCACATACCAGCGTCCCAGCAGGCGCAAATAACGCGGCTGGATGAGCTGAATGATGTCGTCGGCAATCCGGTTGCTCATGGCTTCATGAAAAGCGCCTTCGTCGCGGAAACTCCAGAGATACAGCTTCAGGGATTTCAGTTCGACATTATACTCGCCGGGAATGAAATCCAGCAGGAAATGGGCAAAATCCGGTTGCCCGGTGAGGGGGCAGAGACAGGTGAACTCCGGCATATCCATGTGGACGACGTAATCTCTTTCCGGATGCGGGTTGGGAAAGCGTTCCAGAGCTTTGCTGGGTTGACTGGGCATGGCTTAATCCTCATCATCAAAGTTTCGACAGCTCGGTATATTACCTCAAAAAAGACCGTTCATGCGCCTCTCGGCCATTATTCTGCAAGGCTTCAAGTCTTTCCGCGAAAATACCCGTATCCAGATCAGCGCCAATCCGGTGGTGATCGTCGGGCCCAATGGTTGTGGCAAGTCCAACACCGTAGATGCCCTGCGCTGGGTGCTGGGCGAATCCTCCGCCCGGCAGTTGCGTGGTGGCACCCTGAGTGATGTCATCTCCAATGGTGGCGGCAGTCGTCCGGCTGCCTCCCAGGCCAGTGTGGAATTGCGCTTTGATAATAGTGACGGCAGTGCCCCGGGCGCCTTTGCCGAGGTGGCTGAAATCAGCGTCAAACGCAGTCTCGACCGTAAGGGCGACGGTCATTACCGGATCAACGGCGCGCGCTGCCGGCGCCGCGATGTGGGCGATCTGTTTCTCGGTACGGGTCTCGGCAGCAGCGCCTATGCCATTGTCGAGCAGGGGACCATTGGCCGCATCATCGAAGCCCGCCCCGATGATCTGCGCGCCATGCTCGAAGAGGCGGGTGGGATCAGTCGCTATAAGGAAAGACGCCGGGAAACGGCGCAACGCATGGCGGAAACCCGGGAGCATCTGCAACGTCTGCGCGATATTCATGGTGAAATGGACGGGCGCTGGCAACGCCTGCAACAACAGGCAGAAGCGGCGCGAAAACTCCGCGCCCTGCGGGTGGAAGAACGCCAATGGCAATGGTGGACTGTGGCCGCACGCGTGCAGGAATTGGAAAGTGAAGCCCAGGGCTTGATTCTGCGCCGCGATGCTGTGCTGGGCCAACAGCTAAGCCTGGATGAACACCGCCTGCAGGTGGAGCAGCAACTGGCGAGTTTGCGCGAAGCGGCGCGCAGTGCCCAGGAAAAGTTGAGCGCTGCCCAGGCGGATTTGTACACCGTGCAGGCTGAACTCAGTGAAGCCGAACACCAGTTCAAAGAAAGCACAGGGCATATTAAAAGAGCGCAGACCGAGTTAACCCAACTGGATCAGCAACAGCAAAAAATCCAGCAGGAAAGACAACGCCAACAGGACAGCGAAACCCGGCGGCAGGAGCAGTTGCAGGCATTGCTGGAGCGTCAGGAGAGTTTGTCCCAGGAAGAAGAACAGACCCGCAAGGCGCGACAGGCAGCGGAGCATCAGGCGGAAGAGCAGGAACAGTTGCGCCAGCAGGCGCAGCAAAATGTGGCAGATGTACGCCGGAAAAAAGAAGTCCTGCTGGCGCAACTCCGTGAACTGGAACCACAAGTAGAGGGTTTGGAGCAGCGCCTGAGCCGTCTTGCCCAGAGTATTCCCTCGGAACGCCCGGCCCTGGAAGCTGCCGAGTTGCGGGTACAACAACTCGATCAGGCCCTGAGTACTGTCCACGAGCGTCTGACGGCTTTGCGCAAGACTGCAGAGCAACAGCAGGAACGGCAAGAACAGTTACGTGAACCCCGCGAACATGCCCAAAGTGCGGTTCAGGAATACCGCGCCCGGCAGAAGGCACTCAGCAGTCTGCTGCAACGCCTGCAAAAATCCCGACCTGAGATGCGCGCCGGTCAAACGGCTTTGATGGACTGCCTGCAGGTGCAAAAGGGTTGGGAAGCCGCCATTGAACGGGTGCTGGAGGCTCGCCTGTTTGCGCGGGTACAACCCGAGGGAGATGCTACAGAACTGACTGCAACAACGCTGTGGGAATCTTCCACAACACCCATCCCGGTTGCCGCCGATGCCCTGCTGAAAATGCTGGAGATTCCCGATGCGCTGCAGGCCGGGGTACAAGATTGGCTGCGCGGCTTGCGTACTGCACCCGATTTGCCGACAGCCCTTGCCCGGCGGCGGCAGTTGCAGACCGGAGAAGCCTGGATTACCCCCCAGGGGGTCATCGTGTATCCCTTGGCCGTGGTTTTTCCTGAACAGGAAGATGCGGCCAGCCTGCTGCAATGTCGTCGCGAGCTGGAAGAAAACGAACAACAGCTGGCTGCTGCCGAAACCCAGGCGTTGGCTACACAAGCGGCCCTGAACGAAGTCGAAACAGCGCTTCGCAATGTTCAGCAGTCCTTGCGGGAAAGTGAACAGGAAGCGCAGAAGGCCGCACGGGAATTGGCGCAAGAACGGGAAATGCTGGTGGGTTTGCGCAGTCGCGTTGAAACGGAAGAACGGCAACGGAGCGAGCGTCAGGCCGAAGAGCAGCGGTTGCAAGCGGAAAAAGCCGACATTTTGGCGCGCCTGAGTCAGTTGCGCCAATCGCTGACCACTGAAGAATCACACTGGAGCCAAGAGGAGCAGGCCCTGCGCGCCACCCAGCAAGCGGCTGAAGCGGACAAGCGCCGCGTGCAGGAATTGCGTACGGCCTTTGGGCGGTTGCGGGAGCAACGTCAGCAACAGGCCTTGCAGATTCAAAAATGGCAAACCGAATCCGTGGCCGCGCAGCAACGTCGGGATGATCTGCAGCAACAGGAACAACATCTTGCGCTGTCCAGATCCAGCAAGCAGCAGGATTTGGAACGGCTACAGCAACAACTGCCGGGTTTGCAAGCCAACCAGGCGCGTATTCAGGCGCGTCGGGAGGCTCAGCAGGCGGCTGTGCAAGATCAGCAGAAATCTGCCCAGACATTGGATCAACAGATTCGCGCGCTGGAGCAGCAACGCCATCCCCTGGAAACCCAACTGCGTGATCTCCAAAAAAATCTGGCGTTGACCGAACAGGAAATGGCGGCAGTGCAGGTGCGTCTGGAAGAAAATGCCCTCCGCGCCGCAGAACTGGCGCAGCAGCTCGGCGAGAATCCCGGACCCTGCCCCGACCCCGGTGCAATGCCAGACCAACAGGAACGCATTGCCCGAGCCATTCAGCGTCTGGGTAATGTCAATCTGGCGGCCGAAGAAGAACTGCAGGAACTGGAAGAGCGCCGGGGCAATTTATTGGCCCAGATGGAGGATGTGGAAAGCGCTCTCAACAGCCTGGAAGAAGCCATGGCGGCCATGGATCAGGAAACCATCAGCCGCTTTGCTGATACCCTGCAACAGGTCAATCAGGAATTGCAGGTTCTCTTTGCCATTCTTTTTGGTGGCGGTCAGGCAGCCCTCAGTCTGCTGGGAGACGATTTGCTGGATGCGGGCCTGGTGTTGCGGGCGCAACCCCCCGGAAAACGCAACGCCAGCCTGCAGCAATTATCGGGTGGAGAGAAAGCATTGACCGCCATCGCTCTGGTGTTTGCCCTGTTTCGCCTGAATCCCGCCCCTTTTTGCGTACTGGATGAAGTGGACGCGCCTCTGGACGATGCCAATGTCGGCCGTTTCTGCCATCTGGTTCAGGAAATGGCGGCGCAAACCCAGTTTTTGATCGTGACCCACCGTAATTTGACCATGCAGGTAGGGGAACAACTCATCGGCGTAACCATGACCGAGCCGGGTATTTCCCGTGTTGTCCCCGTCAGTGTAGCCGCAACTCTGGCTGCCGCCGAGCAATCATCAGTGCCAGAGCAGCAATAAAAATCCACTGCTGTTCCAGAGCATATGCAGCAGTATTCCCGGCCAGAGGGAACGATAACGGATACGCAGAAAAATCAATGCCGCTGCCAATAAGGCAATAATAATCAGCGCGGGTGGATAGTGAAACTGCTCAACCTTGCTGGGTATGTGGGCGAGGACAAACAGCAGGCTCACAAAAATTGCGGACCAGATGACCGAAAAGCGGCGGCGCAGGCCGGTATAAATGGCGCCCCGAAAAATGATTTCTTCAGCAAAGGGGGCAATGACGATCAAAAGTAGTAAAACCACATAGTGGGTGAATCCAGTGCCTTTCAGTCCTTCAAAAAGACCCAGGGAACGGGGATTCAGGTGGTGGGGTGGTGGAAAAGCCTGAAAAAGCAGATGCGCGATCAGTCCGAGACCCAGAGCCAGCAAAATGGCCAGCCCATAGCCCGAGGGACGGAATGGTGCACACTAGGCCAAACCATTTTTTTGGCGCTGCGCCAGGCGGCTTTAGGAAAGGTGCGCAACAGAAAAACCAATACCGCCAGCGCAGATAGGCTATAACCGAAAATGCCAAGCCAAATGCGCAATGGGCTACTGATGGTATGGAAGGCTTTTTGCTCGACCAGATGGGGTATTTTTTCGTGGAGAGCGGCATAATGGATGCCTAATTGTATGCCGAGTACAAAGTCTCGCGCCATGATGATGATAACGGCAATAATGGCCTGGCCCAGGAAAAATGCGAGAAACAGTAATAAGGCGGACCAGGGTCCCCAGCGCAGATAGAGGGATTTGTGCGGAATGTGGCTGTTCCCCGCCATGGTTGCTGATTGCTGGATGCCTTGTAAAAGCGGAACGTTTTTGCCCGTATAGTGGGTCAGGTTCCAGTCACTATGTTGCAATTTGCGGCGCGCCAGAAAGGCAGCAAGGCCCGCACTGAGTAGCGCCAGAAGCAATAACACGCTTGTTCCACGGAGATGAAAGGGCACATGAATGAGATGACGATAAAACCAGTAGTGTCCAGTGCGCGCCACCAGAAAGGCATCGAGTATAAAAGAGAGGATCATAATGAGTTGCTGCCAGATTCCCGTGATTCCCAATCCGATGGCGCCCATGGGTGCCCAGGCCATGACCAGTATGCCGCAATATAAAATCCACAAAATCATGCTGATTTGCAGGGCAGGATAGCCTAGAAGGATGAGCATCAGAGCAGGCCAGAAAAGCAGTGCCAGACCCAGCAAACTGGTATGGGCGGCATAGTTTTTCAGGATTTGCGTGCTGGCCTGCCCGTGGTTGCCACCAAAACGGCCCGTCAGCATCAGATATTGCCAGTCAAATACCCGCAGTGACCAGGCGCCCCAGGTCATTACCGGAATCAAAAATAGCACCGGGATGAAAGGTAAAAAGAGGGGCAGATGCAAAGCACCCAAGCGCAGATATTCCAGTCCAAGAATGAGCAGCGGGACCAGGGGTTGGATCAACAGAACTGCCGGAATCCCTAGAGGGCGTCGCGCCGTGTCAAGGATGGGACTATGCCAGGAGCCGGGCATCCAGCGCCAGAAATTTGCCCAGACTATCCCACGGAGGCGAAATTCCCTGGGAAAATGTAAGAATGCTCTCCCGTATTCCTGCCACTCCTGCGGGGTTTTTCCCATCAAAAGCGCGATGAGCAGCAGCAGGACTGTCCCCAGCGTCCAATCCAGAAAAGCCGGTATGGCCAGAAATGCCTTTCTGGCAGGAGCAAAATACAGTACCGGATAGATGGTCAGCAGGGGAAAAATCTGCCAGGGTTTGCGATCTTGTCTGTGATAGCCCCCAAGGCTCAACAACAGGGCAAATATCGCAGCCCAGAAAACAATATAGGTACTGAACAGGTAAGCGCCGGGCGCAAGGATGGGAATCTGCAGCACTTCCACCCCAAAAAGGATCATGATGGTCAGCAGCAGGGCAAAAAACAGGTTTCTGGATTGTCGGCGAAAGTCGGGGAGCAGACGTAACAGGTCTTCGGAAATCAGGCGCCAGTAGTGCAGCAAAAAACCCGATGCGATGAAAAATAAGGACAAGGCTAATATCGAAAAAAAAGCGTTTAAAGCGTGTGGATGTTCCGCTTTAAGCGCAAAAATACCCGCTGAACCCGCCAAAAAAAAGCCAACGCCTGCAAAGAGGTTCAGGTTATTCTGGAACAGCAGACGCGGATGCAGGCAGCGCCAGATGCCGCTCATGATACCTCCCGGGTCAGTTCCAGAAAGCGGGTTTCCGTTTCCCCGGGCTGTAAAGTGTGACGGGGCCAGTCTGCCAGCACCTGACCATGATGCAGTACCAGAAACCGTGAGCAGATGCGTTCCAGATCTGACACAATATGGGAGGACAGTAAAACGGCAGCTTCCCGCTCCTGCACATGCTCATGGAGCAGGCTGAGAAAATCCTGACGGGCTTGTGGATCCAACTGGGAAACCGGTTCATCGAGCAGCAGCACCCGGGGACGGTGGCGCATGGCCAGCACAATGGCCAGGCGTTGCCGTTGCCCTCCGGAAAGTTCCTGGACCTTTTTCGCGGGATCCAGATCTGCCCAGTCTTCCAGTTTTTTCCAGTGTCGACCTGCGGCGGGATAGAAACCGGCAATCAGGTCGAGAAGTTGATGCACCCGCAACCAGGAAAATCCCGAGAATTCCTGGGGAACGTAGCCGGTTTGAATGCGCCTTTGAATATCCAGTTGGGCAACATTTTGCCCCAATATTTGGATGTCCCCTTGATTGGGGAGGACAAGACCAGTCAGGCAGGTAAGGAGGGTGCTCTTACCTGCCCCATTGGGCCCCAGTAAGGCTACAATTTGGGCAGCCGGTAATTCCAGACTGATATTCTGGAGGATGACGGTCTGTCCGTAGCTTTTACTAATATCCCTGCACAGTAATAAGGGACAGTCCTGTGCAGGGTTCTCCAGGTTCGACATTGCGGCTCCTGAACCGATTTTTACCGGTTATGATCCTCTTTGTCATTTAAGCTATCACAGAAATATGACAGTTTTATGAACTTCCTGCACCCATATCAATGGATTGGCAAAAGAGTCGATCAGGAACGCATTTTTCGCATGGAGATCACGCGTCATGTAGAGAAAGAATCGGCCAGCCCTGAGCAGCAGCATGGGCTTGCAAGCGCTGGTCAGGGTTCACCGCCACAGGATGCTCAACGGTTTCCAGCAGCGGCAGATCATTATACGAGTCGCTGTAAAAGGTGCTGCCCTGCAGGCTTTGCTGCCAGTCGTGACCTTGTTCCTGCAACCAGTGGCGGAGGCGCTCTATTTTGCCTGCCTGAAAGCAAGGGGTTCCGACCGTTTTTCCGGTAAAATCGCCTGCTGCGTTTTCTTCAATTTCAGTAGCCAACAAATGGGTAATACCGAATTCCTCCGCAATGGGCGCTGTGACAAAACGGTTGGTCGCGGTAATGATGACCAGCAGATCGCCTTGTTGGCGATGATCTTCCACCAGTGCCCGGGCACGGTTGGAGATCATGGGTAAAACCCGTTCCTGAAGATATTCCCGGTGCCAGGCATCCAGTTGAGCGCGGGGATGGGCGGTCAGTGGCGTTAATTGAAAATCCAGAAAAGCCCGAATATCCAGTTGGCCCGCCACATAATCCGCGTAAAACTGATCATTGCGCCGGTTGAATTGTTCGGCATCGACAATGCCGCGACTTCCCAGAAATTCCATCCAGGCGTGGTCGGAATCGCCCGTCAGCAGGGTGTTATCCAGGTCAAAGAGGGTCAGCGCCATTTTTTCTCCGTCAGATTAGGGGTGTTAGCATGGATTATACCAGAAAGGGCAATTGGGATATGCTCGCCGGAACATTCACGCTGGACAACTTGAAGGAGTTTACGGTGGCATCGGCGCATGAAAAAGATCGGGAACGGATGATGCATTTACGGGCGCAATTGACAGATGCCAATGCCGCTTATTATCAGAAAGATGCCCCCACTCTCAGTGACGCTGAATATGACCATCTTCTGCGGGAATTGCAGCAACTCGAAGCGCAGTATCCGCAATGGCAAAGCCCTGATTCCCCCACCCAACGGGTAGGCGCTGCGCCACTCAGCCAGTTTGCCGAAATCCATTATCAGGTCGCCATGACCTCTCTGGATAATGTGTTTGATGCGGCGGGTTTTGCCGACTGGTTGGCGCGGGTACACAAGGGTTTGGGACAGGAGCAGGTCAGTTTGAGTGCTGAACCCAAATTTGACGGTCTTTCGGTCAATATCCGCTATGAACATGGACAACTACAGCAGGCGGGAACCCGTGGGGATGGGCAGACCGGCGAAGATGTCAGCGCTAATGTCCGGAGTATTCGTAATGTCCCTTTACAGCTGCAAGGGAATAACTGGCCGGATATTCTGGAGGTGCGGGGGGAGGTGGTCATTCCGGTGGCGGCCTTTGCGCGCTTGAATGCCGAACGGCTGCGTCAAAACGAAAACCCGTTTGCCAATCCGCGTAATGCAGCGGCAGGAAGTTTACGGCAACTGGACTCGCGGATCAGCGCCCAAAGACCTTTGGCTTTTTTCCCCTGGGGCTGGGGAGAGGTTCAAGCGCCGCTGGCGCCCACTCATCTTGAAGTAATGGCTAAGCTGTCGGAATGGGGATTTGAAGTGACTCCTTACCTGAAGAAGGTGAGCTATCTGTCTGAGTGCGCAGAATATTATCAGGAAATGCAGAATCAGCGTGAACAAATGCCCTTTGAAATTGACGGTCTGGTGTTCAAGGTGAATGCTCTGCAAGAGCGGGAGCAACTGGGTTTTACGGCGCGGGCGCCACGCTGGGCGATTGCTTATAAATTTCCGGCCCATGAAGAAAAGACTGTGGTTGAAGATATTCTCGCTTCCGTGGGCCGGACCGGGGTCATCACTCCGGTGGCTCAGTTGCGTCCGGTGCAAGTGGGTGGGGTGATGGTCAGTCGCGCCAGCCTGCACAATCAGGATGAGGTGGAGCGCAAGGATATCCGGCCCGGTGATACGGTCCTGGTGCGTCGGGCGGGCGATGTGATTCCCGAAGTAGTCATGGTGATACTCGACGCCAGACCTGCGCATACCCAACCCTGGCAGATGCCCGCGCGCTGCCCGGTGTGCGGCTCGGAAGTGCTGCGCCTCAGTCACGAGGCCGCCCATCGCTGTATGGGCGGTATTTATTGTCCGGCACAACGGATGGGGGCCATCAGCCACTTCGCTTCGCGCAAGGCCATGGATATCCGGGGCTTGGGTGAAAAATTGATTAGCCAACTGGTGGAACGGGAAATCGTCAAAACCGTCGCGGATATTTACCGGCTGGATGAGACGGTTCTATGTGATCTGGAGCGCATGGCGCAGAAATCGGCGCAGAATTTACTTGAAGAAATCGCCGCTTCCCGAGACACGCAGCTGTGGCGCTTTTTGTATGCCCTGGGCATCCGTCAGGTCGGGGAAACTACGGCCAAGGCCCTGGCCAACCATTTCGGGGATCTGGACCCGTTGATGGCTGCGGATCTGGAGCAGCTTCAACATATTCCCGATGTGGGGCCGATTGTTGCCGAAGCGGTGCTGCATTTTTTTGCCCAGCCTCATAACCAGGAAGTGATTGCCGCTCTGCGCGCTGCCGGTCTGCACTGGGAGAAAGTAACGCCCAAAAGTGCCGGTCATTTGCTCGGGCGTATTTTTGTCTTGAGCGGAACGCTTCCCCACTTAACCCGGGAAGAGGCCAAATCTCGCATTGAAGCCGCTGGCGGCAAGGTAAGTAGTTCAGTATCCGCCAAAACCGATTATCTGGTGCTGGGTGCCGAAGCGGGTAGCAAAGCGGAAAAGGCGGCAAAACTGGGTATCAAGACGCTGGATGAAGGGCAATTGCTCGAGCTTCTGGGGGTGGAATGACGCACAAACACTAAAGCTAGCTTGAAACTTAGGAGCGTGGCGGCGGTCACAATTATCCTGCTTAACAGGAGGAAAACATGCCGCTTATCCATAATCGCCTATCTGTGCTGAAATCCTTATGGTTGCTGTTTCCGGCCAGCCTGCTTCTGGCTGGCTGTGCCCAGGAAGTCTCACCCGGTCCGGTGGCCCGGGTGCAAGCCCCCACCCCTATGGCGCCTCTGCCTACCCGGAGTTATCAGGCACCCAAAGTGGAAAGCAAAAACATCAACGGACCATTAGGCGGGAGCAACCGCTATTTATCCGATGCGGAACTGGCTGCCTTGCCCACTCATCTGCGCGTCCATTTTGCGACCAACAGCAGTCAGGTCAATGAACATGGTCGTCATATTGCTCTGGATAATGCTCGCTTTCTGCTGAAATTTCCCCATGTGGATGTGCGTCTGGAAGGTAACTGCGACCAGCGCGGTACCCAGGAATACAATCTGGCGCTGGGTAACCGCCGTGCCGAAGCCGTCGCCCGCCTTCTGGAAGCGGATGGTGTATCTGCCCGCAGAATCCAGATGGTTTCTTTCGGCAAGGATAATCTCTTGTGTTATGCCAATGATCCGCAATGCTGGCAGCGCAACCGTCGCGTGGATTTTGTCTATCACGCCGTATTAGGTTGAGTGCGTTATCCGGCTGATGCGCAGCAAGGTCAGGTTTTCGTGGTTATATAACTCGTAGCTGACATAAATGGTCTGTACAGTGAGATTATCCGGCAAGAGCTGGCGTATGTTTGGAACCTCCCGACTGGGCAGGACCAGATACAAAGGAGCGGGGTTATGGTGGAGAATGGTTAGTAATTCGCTGATTTGTTTGGGGCGATGCAGGATCATGTTGCCGCGTCCGGCATAAAACAGGAAATTGGGCTGAAACCAATGCCAGGCGGCAATGCTGTAGGGCTTCCCATCTTGATATTGGCGGATTTTTTCGCCCATGAACGCTGAGGGTTTGAGTATATTCAGGGCGGGTTCGGTATAGGTCATGAGACAGAAGGTAAGAGCAGCAGCCCCGATGGTGAGGGTGCTGAGCCAACGCCCGATTTGCCCTTTCCAGACCCAGAGCATGGCTATCAGGGCGGACAGGGCGTAGGGCAGCCCCAGATAATACAAAGAACCCAGGGGCGGGATTTTGACCGGAACAATGAAGGTACCGGCCATCACCAGAGTCATTCCCACCAGGAAGAGTGCGAGCAAAGATCCATACAGGCCCGAACGCTGCAGCGGTTTTTCCCCGGTGAGTGCTTGATGGAGGCGGACGCCCAGAAACATGAACAGGGGCGGATAAGCCTCCCAGACATAATTGGGCAGCTTGGTGGCGGAAATGCTGAAAAAAATCACCCAGACCAACAACCAACTGATCAGAAAAGTATCTACGGGATGGTCTTGAATGAGTTGCCGACGTTTCTGCCACAGGGGTAACAACGCCTGGGGCAGAAAAATGGACCAGGGTAGCAGGGCGAGGGGAATAGTGATCAGGTAGTAAAAGAATGGACCGCGATGTCCCTGCATTTCCGCATTATAGCGGCTGATATTGGCGCGCAGCAGAAAACCCAGGTCCCAGCGCCAATGGGTTTCCACCCCCACGGCTACGTACCAGGGCAGGGAGAGAAGCAAAAAGAGGGGCAAACCCCACTGCAGGCGGCCTTCTTTCCACAAATAGGAGAGGTTCCCGCGCAGCAACAAAAAGACGACGATAATCAATCCGGGGATCAGAAAGCCGATGGGTCCCTCATCCAGCGTGGCCAGGGCCATGGCCGCATAGCTGAGCCATATACTGATCGTGCGTTCATCCGGAAACTGATAGGCCCGCAAGTAACTGATCAGGCTCATGCTGACAAAAAGAATCAGTAACGGGTCGGGCACCGCCGCCCTGAATATGATCTGACTGTGCAAAATGGTGGCCGCAATCAGACCCGTCAACAGGGCCGGTCCGGGGCCGATCAAACGCCGCGTGGACATGGTCAGATACAGGATGAACAGTGCCCCCACCAGCACCGAGCCCATCCGCAGACCCCAGCTGTTCATGCCAAAAAGCTCTACTCCGCCCCACATCAACCAGTAATTCAGGGCCGGTTTGGCGACCCGCAAGGTTCCGTTGAACAGTGGGACGACAAAATTATGCCGGGCAAACATTTCCTTGAGGGCCTGGGCATTGTTGGGCTCATCAATGTCCCAAAGACTGCCGCTGCCACTGTGATAGGCAAACAGAGCCAACGCACCCAGAAAAAGCAGGCCACATAAAAAATAAAAACGTGAATTACTCAGAGTTTGCTTCAAAGCCATAAAAACAGGCGGACTCCATAAAAAGGTCGATTTTGCCGAAAGCATCATAGCAAAAAACCGGAGCGGGGTTATCCATTCGCTTCCCGATTTTTTTGCGTTCACGTTCCAACCCCTGCCATGCTGAATGCTTGCCAAGATGAGGATAGGGAACTTTCCCAAGGCTTACATATCATATTAGTCTTATGCAAAGACATATTTCCCATGCCCTTGTTCCGGAGGAGGCTGAAGCCACTTTTCCGGTCAGCACCGACCTGCCTGATCCTTGCCTTCTGGCGCTTAAGAATTATTTGTTATTTTCAGGAAAAAATATTGTCGGTCTGTAAACGGTATAACCCATGAAAAGGCCGGTAAAATCTCTTCCGGCGGGACGTGCGCGTCTGGTGATTGTGGTCTTACTGCTGGCTTTTTCGGTCATGCTGTTGCGCGATATTTATCTGCAGTTGCTGGATCAATCCACTTTGCGCCAGCAAGGGCAAATGCGTTATCTGCGTTCGGTACCTTTACCTGCCAGCCGGGGCATTATCATGGCGCGCAATGGTCAGCCCCTGGCGGTGAATGTACATGCTGTGACCATCTGGGCAGACCCGGCCATTCTCGATAAGCATCATGACCAGTGGGCAGCACTGGGTCGTGTGTTGCATCTTTCCCGGGCGGATTTTGCCCGTCGGGTGGCCAGCGGTGGGGCCGATTATACTTATATCGAACGTCAGGTGGCCCCGCGCATCGGCAACGCTTTGCAAAAACTGCAGGTTCCGGGGATTTATGTGCAGAACACCAGTAGAACCTATTATCCGCTGGGGGCCGTAACAACCCCCTTGCTGGGACTGGTGGATGAAGCTCATCAGGGGGCTGCGGGGCTGGAAAGAGGCTATAACACCTGGCTCCGAGCGCGCCCCGGCCGGGAGTTGGCGCTGGTGGATGGGCACGGGCAGATTGTGCATGTCGCCAAGGTGCAGCAGCTGGCCCATTTCGGTCATCCCCTGCGGCTGACCATCAACCCCCAGATGCAGTACTGGGCTTATATTACTTTGACACGTTCGCTACATCATTTTCATGCCAAAGACGGTTCAGCGGTGGTCATGAATGTGCATACCGGACAGATTCTGGCCATGGTCAGCGCCCCCAGCTGTAATCCCAACGCCTTGGGTGCTTGTACGAATCCTGCTGATTATACCAATAATGCCGTACATCAGGCCTTTGAGCCGGGTTCTGTCATGAAGCCCTTTGTGGTGGCGGCAGCGCTCGCCAGCCATAGTGTGCAGCCCGATGCCCGTTTCAACGTGTTTCATCCGCTGATAGTGGATGGTTATGCCATTACTGACGATGTCCGCCACCATATTCTGAGTATTGAAAAAATCCTCAAGTATTCCAGTTGTATCGGCGCCTCAAAAATTGCCCTCAAAACCCCGGAGCAGATCATATATCACATGTATCGCAGTGCCGGATTCGGGCGTAAGCCGGACTTGGGTTTTGTGGATGCCACGGCGGGTGTGCTGCCCGACTGGCGGAACTGGAGTCTGGCCCGCCATGCCACCATTGCCCTGGGTTACGGCATCAGCGTCACCACTTTACAGTTGGCCGACGCTTATGCGGCATTTGCTAATGGCGGTTACCATATGCGGCCAGAATTGGTGATGGGGCAGGCACCGGTAGCCACCAGAATCATGCCCGCCTGGGTAGCGAGAAAACTCCGGGGCTGGTTGCAGAGCGTAGCCGAACCGGGAGGCACCGGAATTTTGGCCGCCATTGACGGCTATCATGTAGCGGGCAAGACCGGTACGGCCAATATGGCCAACGGTCACGGCGGTTTTTACGGCCACACCACCAATGCCACTTTTGTAGGTTTCGCTCCCGGTAATCATCCCCAATTGGTCATGGCCGTTTCCCTGCGCGGCAGTCATTTCAAGTGGAATTTTGGAGGGATTGAAGCGGCACCCGTATTCCGGGTGACCATGCGCCATGCCCTCCAGGAAATGAATGTGGCGCCCGCCTGTCAGCATGGTCCAATCATGCGCATTACCATCAAACCCGGAGAAAATCTCGCAGAAATCGCCCGGCAGTATCATAGTTCAGTCGCGCATCTAATGAATATCAATCAACTGCGCAATCCCGAAGATATTGACTCAGGCACTTTACTGAAAATACCGACCCCTAAAGGTGAAAAGCATATTTGCCGCTTTGCGGCACCGCTGGTTTCCCGAGCCCAGGCAGAAATCTGGAGTGAGGGCGGGGGAGGGACCTGACAGCTGAGTCAAGTTCTAACGTCGCCCATGAGCGGCCGAGCAGGCTGGCGAAGCCCGCTTGCGAAGGTCCGTCTCGATGGGCCGGTTAGGTGCTACGCCCACAGCGAGATGCCTTCGGCCTCAAGCGCGGCGACGACGGATGGTCGTTGGGAAAGGGACTCGACGTAACGCGTGTACGCTGGATAGCTGGACTTCATGTTGTAGCCTTGACGCACGCCCCAGCGAAAGAAAACCAACCAGAATGGGTCAACCACGGTGAATTGTCCTTTCACCGCAAAATCGGAGCCGTCCAGATGGGTGTCTATATCGGCAAGGCAGCGTTGAAAGTTCTGGTGTCCACTCGCTTGAACTGCCTGGTAGTCATCTTGCGAGGATACGAAGCGCTCTGGCCGCAGAATCTGAGCGAAGGCAACGTGGACAGTGTTCGAGGACCACGCCAGCCACTCAAGGCAACGCGCCTCAGGCTCAGTGCCCGGCGGTGGGTACAGGCGTGCGTCTGGGAAACGACGCCCAAGAAAGGCAAGCACGGCGGGATTTTCGGTAAGGACAAAGCCGTCGATCAAAAGTGCTGGAATACGCCCCTTTGGATTAACGGCGAGATACTCGGGTAAGTAATTGCTGCGATCGGCGGTGGAGAATTTGCGAAGCTCAAATGACACACCGGCCTCGCGCAGAATCACATGAGGGGCAAATGAGCACGCTCCAGGTGAGTAGTAGAGTGCGACCGACATCGTGGCTCCTTGTAGCACCTAACGTAATTTAGACGACATCACAGCCGCCCTACCCACATCGCCTAAATTTCGTTCACCCCTCCGGGCTACCAATGCTTTAAGCATCCCATGTTCCTCTGTCTGTTTATGACAACCTAAATGTATCCGGATGCCCAAGCACATAACTACACAAGGAATCCCCTCACATCCACCCCAACAAGCATAAATCATACTTTAATCTATTCATATCAACGCTTCCAGTCTGTATGAACCCAGCATAGGCGGTTTCGGAACACCCATGACGAAAATACCGCAGCATCATTTTATATGGGCACATGTCCACGCAATGGCGCTATTTTTTTCGGCCACAATGGGCGCAAAGCCCATTGACCACCAACTCCATTTCGATCACAGAATAATCCTTGGGCAGTTTGGGGGCGGCAAGCTGGCTGTCAGGCAGACAAAATACCTGTCCACAGGACACACAATGAAAATGGGGATGTTGCTCGGAATGTTCCTGGCGCCGGGCGCTGAAACGCCAGATCCGGTCATCGGCGGTGATGCGGTGGGCGAGTCCAATATCCACCAACCATTCCAGGTTGCGATATAAACTGACCCGATCTACAGGGCTTTCCATGCTGTTTTCCAGACGCTGCTGCACTTCCGGATGACTCAGGGGTTGCTCCGCTTCGAGCAGGGCTTTATAGACCGCCACGCGCAGGCGGGTAACTCGCTGACCCGCTTCCCGCAGCAGTCGGGTCACTTCCGCATCGCTGTGCTTGAGAGGCGTGTCATGGACATGATTATTCATGGGTTCATGCTAGAGCAGCCCCTGTATGGGCGCAAGCACCTATGAGGCCTATCAGCAGCAACAAAATCCATTTCGACCACAAGAACCTCTGTGCTTGATCAAGCAGTGGGTTATACAGAGAACACGCAGGCGCATTGCTGGACAGTGAGGCATCTGCCGCGCTAGATTTTCAACAGGTCCACTCAGGAGTTTCTCATGTCCTCAGAAAATATCGTGGTCGGTCAAGATGCCCCGCAATTTCAGGCGGCTGCTTATGGTCAGCAAGCCAGCATCAGTCTCAAGGATCTGCTGGGAAAAATCGTGGTGCTTTATTTCTACCCCAAAGATGATACGCCGGGTTGCACCACGGAAGGCCAGGAATTTACGACGCTGTATCCTGAATTTCAGGCGGCCGGGGCGGAAATTCTCGGAGTGTCTCGAGACAGTCTCGCCAGCCATGAAAAATTTGCCTGCAAATACCATTTTCCTTTCCCCCTGCTGGCGGATACGGATGAAAAACTATGCCAGACTTTTGACGTGCTCAAGGAAAAGAACATGTACGGCAAAACCAGCATTGGCGTCGAACGCAGTACTTTTATTATTGATCGTCAGGGCAAAATTGCCTATGTGGAACGCAAGGTTAAAGCTGCCGGTCACGCAGCGGCGATGCTTGATCTGGTGAAAAAACTTCCATGAATGCCAGGAAAACGGTTTCCGGCGAACATCATAAACCGCGTCTTTACATTCTCGATACCAATGTATTGATGCATGATCCTGCGTCGTTGTTCCGTTTTCAGGAGCACGACATTCTACTGCCCATGATTGTGCTGGAAGAACTGGACCAGCATAAAAAAGGCCTGAGTGAACAAGCCCGTAACGTGCGTCAGGTCAGCCGCAGACTGGATGAACTGTTGACCGATACGGCGGATCTGGATCAGGGGCTACCCCTGCCTTATGCCCAGGGTCGCCTGTTTTTTCAGACGGCGGCTTATCAGCAAGCCTTGCCGGAAGATCTGGCCGGCGGCAAGGCCGATAATGAGATTCTGGCAGTCACTCTGGCTTTGCAGAACCGCCATCCCGAAAAAGATGTCATTCTGGTCAGCAAGGACATCAATCTGCGCATCAAGGGCCGTACCCTCGGTATTCGTGTGGAAGATTACGAAAACGACCGTGCTCTGGAAGACGCGGATTTACTGTACACCGGTTCGGAAGTGCTCAGCGAACACTTTTGGGAGCAGCACAGTCGGGATCTGGATGCCTGGCAGGAGAGTGGCCGCAGTTTCTACAAGATCAGCGGTCCGGCGATTCAGCACTGGCATGCCAATGAATTTATTGCCCTGAATCAGGGGGAGGAAAACACCGAGGATTTCGCAGCCATTGTCCGTGAGGTGCATCCGGAACATGCCATTATCGAGCGCATTACCGATTACCGGCACGAGCGTCACGCCGTCTGGGGCATTGTCGCCCGCAATCCCGAGCAAAATTTTGCTCTGAACCTGCTCATGGATCCGGATATTGATTTTGTGACCCTGCTGGGCCACGCCGGGACCGGTAAAACTCTGCTTACTCTGGCGGCCGCTCTGGATCAGGTATTTGAACATAAACGCTATTCCGAAGTGATCATTACCCGGGCAACAGTACCGGTGGGTGAAGAAATCGGTTTTTTACCGGGCACCGAAGAAGAAAAAATGCAGCCCTGGATGGGGGCGCTGGAAGACAACCTCGAAATTCTGGCACGCAGCAGTGATGAGGCGGGCAGTTGGGGGCGCAGTGCTACCCAGGACCTGCTCAACAAGCGGATTCGGGTCAAATCCATGAGCTTCATGCGTGGCCGGACCTTTCTGGAAAAATTCGTCATCATCGACGAGGCCCAGAACCTGACCTCCAAGGAAATGAAAACCTTGATCACCCGCGCCGGTCCCGGCACCAAAATCGTCTGTCTGGGGAATATCGCCCAGATTGATACGCCTTATCTCACGGAAACCACCTCGGGACTGACTTACGTGGTCGATCGCTTCAAGGACTGGGCGCACAGCGGGCACATCACCCTGCGTCGCGGGGAACGCTCACGTCTGGCTGATTTTGCGAATGAAGCATTGTAGATGACTTGTCGGCCAGGCTGCTGACCCCTTAGACTGCGCTAGGCGTTTTCTGGGGGATGCGGGCATGAACTGGACGGTGGCCGATAGTTGTCATCTGTATAATTTGCGGCAATGGGGTGAGGGCTATTTTGATGTGGGCGCCGATGGGCAGATGGTCGTGCGCCCGGAAGCGCGTGAAGATAGCCCGGCCATAGGGCTGGCCGATGTGGCGGCGGAACTCGGTGAACATTCGCTGGGCCTGCCCTGTCTACTGCGTTTTCCGCAAATTCTGGGGCATCGAGTCGAAAAATTGCGCAGTGCTTTTGCCGGTGCCATGCAAGACACCGGATATCAGGGTGGCTACACCCCCGTTTATCCCATCAAGGTGAATCAGCAGCGCCGGGTGGTGGAAGAAATTTTGCGGGCCGGGGCGGGCAAGGTGGGTCTTGAAGCGGGTAGTAAGCCCGAATTGCTGGCGGTGCTGGGCCTCATGCCCCTGGGTGGCACCGTGATTTGTAATGGCTATAAGGACCGGGAATACATTCGTCTGGCCCTGAGTGGCGAGAAACTGGGTTTGCGGGTGTATCTGGTGGTGGAAAAAATCTCCGAACTCCCCCTGATTCTCAGCGAATCCCGGGATCTGGGCGTGCAACCCCGCATCGGCGTGCGGGCGCGACTGGCTTCTGCAGGTGCCGGCAAATGGCAGAATACCGGCGGAGAAAAATCCAAATTCGGTTTATCGACAGCGCACATGCTCGAACTCCTGGCCCAACTGCGCCAGGAAAATGCCCTGGATAGTTTGCAGTTGTTGCATTTTCATCTGGGTTCGCAAATTCCCAATATTCAGTTCATCAAGGGCGGGATGCGCGAATGCGGGCGTCTGTATGCCGAATTACGCCGCCTGGGCGCTAATTTGGAGGTGGTGGATGTGGGCGGTGGTTTGGGGGTGGACTATGAGGGCACCCATTCCCGTGCTTATTGCTCTACCAACTATCATATAGCCGATTATGCCCATGCCATTGTCAGTGCCCTGGCGGATGTGGCGCGTCAGGAAAATCTGCCGGAGCCCCATATTATCTCCGAATCAGGCCGGGCCCTGACCGCCCATCATGCCATTCTGCTGACCAATGTGACCGATGTGGAAACGGCGGCGGGGGAGCATCCCCTGTCCGCAGCTTCTGTGCAGGCAATGCCGGAAGAATGGCAACGCCTGCTCCAGCGCCTCGATAACGCCCAGGCTTCAGATGCGCTGGAAGTTTATCAGGAAGCCATTTATCTGCTGGGCGAAGCCCATCAGCAGTTCAATCTGGGGATGAGCGCGATTGAAGAAAGAGCCCGGGCCGAAGAAGTGTATGCGCGGGTCATCTGGCAGGTGCGGCGTTTTCTGGACCCCCACAATCGCGCCCACCGGGATATTCTCGATGAGTTGGACGAAAAAATTGTCGATAAATATTTCGTCAATTTTTCCCTGTTTCAGTCTTTACCCGACGTCTGGGCCATTGATCAGATTTTTCCCATCATGCCCATTCAGCGCCTCCAGGAGGAGCCCACCCGGCGGGCGCGCATTGAAGATATTACCTGTGATTCCGATGGGCGTATTGATGCCTATGTGACCGCCGAAGGCTTGACGCCAGCCCTGCCGGTGCATGCTGTAGATGCGGACAAACCCTATATATTGGGAGTGTTTATGGTCGGGGCTTATCAGGAAATTCTCGGCGATATGCACAATCTTTTCGGCGATACGGATTCCGTCAATGTGCTCTTTGACGCGCAGGGCCAGATGTTGCTGGAGCAGCCCATGACCGGGGATACGGTGGAGTCGGTACTGAATTATGTGCAGTTTTCGGCACCGGATCTGCTTGCGCGTTTTCAGAAAAAAGTCGATCAAGCTGGGGATCTGGACGCCGGGCAGCGCCATTTATTTCTGCAGCAATTCGCCGATGGTCTGCATGGTTATACCTATCTGGAGTAATTTGTGATTCTTGAACCTGATACTTCGCCTTACATCCTGCTGGGTGGTGAAAACGCCGTCCGGGCCCTGGTAAATCGCTTTTATGATCTGATGGACAGCGAAGCCCAATGGCGCAGTCCCTTGCGGGAGATGCACCCGGCGGATTTGTCTGAGTCCAAGGAAAAGCTGTTCCTGTTTTTATCGGGATGGCTGGGTGGACCGGACTTGTACGTACAGAAATTCGGACATCCGCGCCTGCGCGCCCGCCATGCCAGTTTTCCGGTGGATGATCAGGCCCGGGATCAGTGGATGGCGTGTATGCTTCGCGCTATGCAGGAACAGGAAATGTCGCCGGAACTGTACGAACATATGCAGACATCTCTGCAGCGCACGGCGGATTTCATGCGCAATCGTTAGGCATTCAACCCGCCGTCAGGCGGTCACTACCGGGTTGATCAAAGAACCGATGCCTTCGATGCGGACTTCACAGTGTTCTCCCGGCTGCAAAAAACGCGGTGGCTGGCGGGTGAAACCTACACCGGCGGGGGTTCCGGTAATGATCAAGTCGCCGCAATGCAGGGGGGTGACTGCTGCCAGCGCCTGAATCAACGCGGCCACATTAAAAATCAGGTCGGCGGTATTGCCGGTCTGCATGACGGTGCCATCTATCAGCGTATGCAGGTTCAATCCCTTGGCCCCCGGGGGCAACTCATCGGCACTGACCAGTACCGGCCCGCAACCGCCTGTTGCCAGGAAGTTTTTACCCAGTGTCCATTGACTGGCGCGAAACTGGAAATCCCGGACGCTGGCGTCGTTGAAAATGGTGTAACCCGATACAGCATCCAGAGCCTGATTTTCCGTCAAGGGTCCATAGCAGGTTTTGCCGATGACCACAGCGAGTTCGCCTTCGTAGTCCAGTTCCTGAGAGTTTGCCGGAATACGCAGGGCCTGACCATGGCCCACCAGAGTATCGGTAAAACGCGTAAAAAAGTTGGGAAATTCTGCCACAGGCGCCGCAACTTCAGTGGCATGGCTTTGATAATTCAGGCCGGCACAAAGGATTTTGCTGGTTTCCGGCAAAGGCGGTAAAAAAATCAGTTGTTCAGGATCCAGTATATCCTGGGAATGGGCACGATTGAGCCGCTGCTCCAGATCGTTACGCAAACTGCCGCTAGCCCCCAGCAAATCGCTGAGTGACAGACGTGGGGCGATGTTACGGAGGGAAAACAGATCCCTGCCGCGCCATAGTGCCAATTCGACATTACCATGGTGACTGACTTGACTGAGTTTCAATGCGGGCTCCTTTGAAGCGGGCAAAAGGATTGTCGTATGCTATCAGCTTCGTTAAGGTGCGACTATCAAGCACGTATCAGGAATGAGACATGAGCATGACGATTTATGGGATGGATGTGGACCCCAAATGGCTACTGCATAGAGGCATTTATACCATACTCATAGTGCTGGGCAGTTATGTACTGTTGCGTTGGTATGACAGGGCGATCAGTCATCTGCTCACTTTTCTGGGTGCGCGACGCACCATTTCCCATGGCTATGGCATTATCTTCAAAAGGATGACCACCTGGTTTTTGTGGCTTCTGGTCTGGGTGGTAGTCTTGCGGGTCTGGGCGGTGGATGTTACTGCGGTCTGGACGACTTTTGTCAGCCTGCTGGCGGTGATTGGCGTGGGTATGCTGGCTTTGTGGGCGATGGTCAGCAACATTACCGCCCGCTTTTTCATCTGGTTCTGGCAACCCTTGCGTCTGGGTCAGCGCATTGAAATTTTTCCCGAGGCTCTAAGCGGTGAAGTGGTCGAAGAAAACCTCATGTTTACGGAACTGAAGCAGGATGACGGTGCCATTGTGGTGATCCCCAACAATTTTTTCTTTCAGCGGGTGATCCGGCGCTTGCCCGGTGAATCTCAAAAGCCGGATGCCTCATGAATAGCCAAGGACCTACCGGAGTCATCTTCGGCGAGTGTCTGGTGGATGATTTTGGTGACAGCCAACGTCTGGGCGGTGCGCCTTTTAATGTCGCGCAGCACTTGCAGGGCCTGGGTACGACAGCATTGTTCATCAGTCAGGTAGGAGATGATGTGCGTGGCCGCTGCATTCAGGCGCATATGCAGCAATGGCAAATGCCGTTAAATGGCCTGTCCGTTAGCACCCACCTGCCCACCGGGCGTGTAGAAGTGTGCGCAGACCCCGTGCTGGGACATCAGTTCCATATCCTTCCCCATCAGGCTTACGATGCCATCCCCCTGCCAGAAACTCTGCCTGAGCCCATCGCCTGGCTCTACCATGGTTCCCTGGCCTTGCGGGAGCAGGGTGAATCCCTGCAAAACTGGAGTATCCTGGCTGCCCTCAGTCCCTGGCGCTTTATGGACATCAACTTGCGCTCGCCCTGGTGGCAGCCGGAATCTCTGGGGACTTGGATGACGGGTGCTTCGGTCCTGAAATGTAATGAGGACGAACTGGATAGTTTGCTGGAAACCTACGCGCTGCCTACCGGACCGGATTTGCAGGACAAGATGCAGGTATTTACTGAACGTTTTTCTCTGGGTGCCTTGTTGCTGACTTGTGGTGCTGAAGGTGCCGCCTATTGGGACCGGAAAAATTTTTACAGGGTCGCGGCAACTTTTGTAGCTGCGTTGAAAAATACCGTCGGCGCCGGTGACGCTTTTGCCGCCGCCTGGTTGTGGAATTACTGGCGGGGAGCAAGCCCTGAAAACTGCCTGCTCCGGGGCGGGGAGTTGGCGGCTGCCATCTGCAGCCTGCCGGGTGCCACCCCCGACACGAGAGGGTTTTATGACCCGTTCAGGCGACGTTGGACTCAGGCGGAATCCTAGCTCAAGCCCTACAGGGGTAGCTCGGTTTTATCGATGATCTTGCGCAGAATGAAACTGGAATGTACGCCGGTAACACCTTCAATCCGGGTCAGGCGATTGAGCAGAAAATCCTGAAAATGGGCCATGTCCCGGAGGACGACTTTCAGTTGATAGTCCGCATCATGGCCGGTGATCAAAAAGCATTCCAGCACTTCGGGCGATTGCTTGATGGTGCTTTCGAAGTGTTCAAAACGCTCGGGAGTGTGACGGTCCATGCTGATATGCATGAGCACCATCAGTTCCAGGCCGATTTTCTCCGGTTGCAGTAACGCCACCCGTTGGCGAATGATCCCCGACTCTTCCAGAGCCTGTACCCGGCGCAGGCAAGGGGAGGGGGACAGGCCGATTTTTTCGGCGAGTCGCTGATTGCTCAAACCCGCATCTTGTTGTAGAGCTTCGAGAATCCGACGATCGTAGCGATCCAGGGATGAATGAGGTGCTTCAGGCTTCATGGCGCAATTTTCCGTCCTATAATCGCTAAATATCGCTATAATCATGCGCTATCATCGGCTCATTGGGGCTAATTCGCAAGCACCTGTCCATGCTTGAAGCGTATAGTGCTTCCATCATCTTGAATAGGCAGGAGCAGACATCATGAGCAGTTTCAATCATCGTCGTTATCGGGCTTTCCCGACCGTTCACAAGCCGGATCGGCGCTGGCCCAACCGGCGGATGCACCACGCCCCCATCTGGACCAGCGTGGATTTACGCGATGGCAATCAGGCTTTGGTTAGTCCCATGAACGTGGCCCAAAAATTGGAGATCTTTGATTTGCTGGTGCGCATGGGATTCAAGGAAATTGAAGTCGGATTTCCGGCAGCTTCTCAACCGGATTTTGATTTTGTGCGCAAAATCATTGAAGAAGGACGTATTCCCGAGGATGTGACCATTCAGGTATTGACCCAGGCTCGGGAAAATCTCATTGAGCGGACTTATGCAGCGCTCAAGGGGGTTGAGCGCGCCATAGTGCATGTCTATAACTCGACCAATCCTGTCCAGCGTGAGCAGGTATTCGGGCTCGACCGGGAAGGCGTGAAGGCTATTGCGGTGCGCGGAGCCGAATGGGTCAGGGCTGGCGCTGCACAATTTCCAGAGACGCAGTGGACTTTTCAGTATTCGCCGGAAAGCTTCAGCAATACGGAGCTGGAATATGCCGTGGAAATCTGCGAAGCAGTCATGGCCGTCTGGCAACCTGAAACAGGCCAGCCCGTCATTTTGAACTTGCCGGCCACGGTAGAATCGGCCATGCCCAATGTATTTGCTGATCAGATTGAATGGTTTTGCGATCATTTGCACGGACGCGAGCATGTCAAAATCAGTGTGCATACCCATAATGACCGGGGCTGTGCCGTCGCCGCTGCAGAACTGGCCGTTTTGGCGGGTGCTGACCGGGTTGAAGGGACGCTTTTTGGTAATGGTGAACGCACCGGCAACATGGATATTCTCACCATGGCCATGAATATCTACTCCCAGGGCCTGGATCCCCGGCTTGACTTGTCCATGGGGTCTGAAATCAGCGACGTTTATACCCGCGCTACGGGAATGACCGTTTCACCCCGCCATCCCTGGTTTGGTGAACTGGTGTACACCGCGTTTTCCGGCAGTCATCAAGACGCCATCCGCAAGGGGATGCAGCACCGCCGGGGCCAGGAACAGGCGCTCTGGGAGGTGCCTTATTTGCCCATTGATCCTGCGGATTTGGGGCGCAATTATGAAGCCGTGGTGCGCATCAATAGCCAATCCGGCAAGGGTGGAGTCAGTCATGTGCTGGAGCGAGATTATGGTATTTCCCTGCCGCGCTGGTTGGCCCAGGAACTGAGCGCTATCGTCCAACAGGTGTCAGAGCAGCAGTCCGGAGAAATCTCGGCAAAGCAGATCCATGCCTTGTTTGAGCAGCATTTCGTACCGAGTCATGAAGACTGGCAGATGCGGCGCTATCGCCTGCAGCGCGAGGGCGACAAGGTGATCGCCTCGGTGGTCATGGGCAGTGATGCCCACCCCCGCATTTTGCAGGGCAAGGGCAGCGGCGCCGTCGGCGCCTTAGTGGATGCCTTGATTCAAGGAGCGGGCATCTACGCGGAAGTGGAGCAGTTTGACCAGCATGCTCTGGGAACCGGTACCGGAGCCCGCGCCATGGCCTGCGCCCGGGTCAGCCTGGAGTCAGGGAAAACTGCCTCAGCAGTGTCTTTTGGCGAAGATACCACCGAAGCCGCCCTGCAGTCGGTATTAAGGGCCATCGGCAAGGCCGGGGCTGAGATTCATCTCCAGCAGCCCTCAAAAGCCGCCGCAATGAAGTAGAGTAGATGCTGCTGCGTGTTCCTGTGGGATTTTCTGGATGATTCCACAGGATGCATGCAATGGCCAGTCATTAAACCGGATGTTGTTTCCAAACCTGCCAAAGCCTCCATTCTTTAAAGAGTTTTTTGAACGCATAATATCCTAAATAAATCAGTAAAATAAATGGAATAACGGCTAACCTTATTATTAAATATGCCACAATGTTATCACCTGCTAAGAGAACGGTAATGATGATGATAAAAATAATAATGACATATTTAATAAACGTGAATGGCCATAATCTTTTTATTTTTTTAAAGCTTTTAACAGTTTCATCCATCGTCAGCTTTCCTTAAGAAGAGCGTGGGATTCTGGTCACTGCCCCACCCAGCACAGCTAGGGTCATGACCATCATGATCACCAGTGCCTGATTCTCTTTTCCGACAATCTGGCGCAGAAAAAGTAACAGGAGTCCGCTGGTCATCATAATACAGCCACCCACGGCTATTTTTCCACCCGCCAGTTTGTTGATGGAGTACCATGCTTCTTCCGATTCCAATGCCTTTGGTACACGTATCCCATAAACTCCATTCGGACGGATTTTTTGAAAATACAGGGGGAGGGCGGCGAGCAGAGCAATCAGGCCGATCATGCAGATAAAAAAGGACAAAAATCCATTATTCATACAAACTCTTCCAGACAGCTTTTGCCACTGAGTATTTTCTTCCTCCTCAAAGTATTTTTCAACTTTGCCAGGGTATTTGTAATATTACTCTCCCATCAGCACAACTTCGACAATCCGGCATTTCGGAGAGTTGCTTACTTAAGATATCTGTTGCCGAATGTATACAGCCGCAGCCTGTAAATCGATCTACTATAGGCCTATTATAAGCGAGAGAGCAGGCATCAACGGTAAGGCCCATACCTGGCACCATTGGGATGTGCTTGTAAGGTTAGCAGAGCCAGAAGAATCGGGACAAATATCACGTCCAGGTAGGGAATAAAGTAGAGCAGGACGAGCCAGCCCGATAGGTCCACGTCATGGAGCCGCCGGACTTGTGCTCCGAGACTCGGTAACAGCATGGCCAAGACGAAAATACCGTAAACGATGGCCCCTCCATCGCCAAACACCGCAGGATCTTGTCCATTCATTCCGAAGATCAGCGATAGCAGGACAATGATTATAACAAAAACAAACGTGATGATCAGGTTAGCCAGAACGAACAACCAGTATTCGACACGCTGCATCCGACCGTTGAAGCAGAAGTAATTTTGGGTTACGGTGCGAATATAATTATCAATCAGTAACATGGTTTTTATTTCCTGCAGCGTAGTTCCATGGTAGGTATGTCGATCATTTTTTAAATGGTAACCAGCGGCGCCACCCCTTTTTAGGCGGCTGGCTGAGGGAGCCTCTGGGTGGATTGATGCTGACAGTCTTGGCGGTTATCTTTCCGTCCTCCTCCTGTTGGAGATGAACGTCTCGCACTTCTCTTATGACCTGGCTTTCCTTGGCATCCCAGGCCTGCAACGCCGCCCGGACCTGGCGCTGGCCGATGGCGGCATAGAGATGCAATCCTTCGGGGCGACAGTGTTCCAGGTCCCCATAGCCGGTGCTGTCATCGAGATGTTGGGGATTGGGTTCGATCACCTCAGTCGCCTCCAGCAGACCCCGGCCCTCGCACAGGGCGGCATCGATGGCCTGCCAGAAGAGCTCCCGGGTGCCTTCGCCGAACACTTGATCGACGGCGGCACGCAGATCGGGCCGGGTTTCGTAATCGGCTTGGAGATGGCGCAAGTTCTCGGGCGAGAGATAGACACCGACGCTGTAGTTTTCGGTCAAGCCATTGGCAAAGGGGAGTTGACGCCATGCGGGAGGAACGAGGCTCCGCCAGTCGGTGGTGTATTGTTGGGCATTAGGGAACGATTCCAGCAAAAAGGAAAAAGCCGCGCCACGCAGGTAGGTGTAATCGCGCAGGAAACTGGAGACGATCGCCACGAAGAATCCGTGGGTCGACTCAAAGTCGTCTGATACTTCCTGTAGCGGAATTTTGCGACCCTCGGCAAAGACCTGCAGCATCTTGTAGGCGTTGAATTCGTCCACCGCAAAGTCCTGAATCAAGCGTTCGACCTGATCGGAGTCCTGAAGTCCCTGGAAGTACCAGGCCTGTATTTCTTCCGGGGTGATCGGATGGTAACTGATGTCCCAGCCCATGCTGTTTCTCCTTATGTGCTTATGAATGATGCAACATTTATTGGTAATTGCCACTACTGCATACTGGGATCTGAAGTCTATGACCTTAACTCCGATAAAATTTGCCTGGGAGTATGGCAATTTTGACTTCTTTTGTTACGAATGTAGCATGATTATATTACAGTTTTGTGAAGATTTTATGACATTTATATGTCAAGTAATCAAGTTCTAACCAGAAAAAGCATCCCAGCCCGTCTTGGTAATCAGCAGCAGCACGATCACGATAAACAGGCGGCGGACAAAAACGCTGCCGTGGGTCATGGCCATGCGCGTACCCAGCAGGCTTCCCAGCATGTTGCATGCGGCTAAAAACAAGGCCAGGTGCCAGAAGACGAGGGATTTGCTGGCAAATAATCCCAATGCAGCAAGATTGGAAGAAAAATTGACGAGTTTGGCACTGGCGCTGGCATGTAAAAAATCGAAACCAAAAACGAGAATAAATACAAAAACCAGAAAACTACCGGTACCCGGCCCGAGAAATCCATCATAAAAACCAATACAGAAACCACTCACAGTACCGAGGATGATGGCCGTCCGCTGGGAAAAGCGGGGACGATGAACCTTTCCCATCTGCCGGTTCAAGAGGGTGTAGAGAAAGACGGCAGCCAGCACAAAAGGCAGTGCTTTCCGAAAGGTCGCATCATTGATGCTGCTGACCAGATCGGCCCCGAGCAATGCCCCGGTCAAAGATGCTAGGGCAGTCGGTAGAACGGTTTTCCAGGGAATCTGCACCCGTCTGGCATAGGCCAGAAAAGCCGCGCCAGTACCCCAGATGGCACCGGCTTTGTTGGTGCCAAGCAAACTCGCGGGTACCGCTTGGGGAAAACTCGCAAATAATGCCGGGAGCAAAATCAAACCGCCACCGCCAACGATCGCGTCCACAAATCCCGCCAGTCCTGCAGCAAGCCCCAGCCACAGGTCGGAGATGTGGAACCATATCCAGGACATAGGGTTACTGCAGGATTATGAAAGATTCAAGCATGGGCCGCAGCTCTTTTACGCGCCGTGACGGTGGTAGCTTTAGCCACCTGAGCACCCGGTAATCCAAAGGTTTCCCGCACAAAACACCAGCCATACAGACCCACCATGATCAGCACCGCCACTCCCAGCAGAGATACCAGCAGGGCGGCAGCATAGGTATGCAGGCGCACCGAAATAAACGTAATAACCCCCTGCAGTAACAGGCTGGCAATGAGAAAACTCAGCCATACCCGCACATTGGCCAGAACCGCCTGAAAACCGGCCAGCAGAGCCAGGTATCCCCTTTGGGTGATACCGGTAACAATCACGCCCACAGACAGGAGCAGAAAGGCGTTGCCCAGCATGGTCTGGGCCGTACCCAGGGCATTGGTGATGAGTGAGCGCAACCAATCGGGGAGTTTCTGCCAGTCCGGAGATTTCAGGTTATGCAGGGTTGCTGCCGAGGAAATATGATCCTGACTGAAAATGCCTTGCAGATAGTGCCGAAATAGCAGCATCAGCAGCAGGAGTGCCGCTACCAGCAGGGCAATTTCCACAATCAGTCGCAGCAGGGGCCACCATGGAACATCGCGAATACTGCGGCCCACATCGGTCAACTGAGTACTGCCCTGATGAATGGCCATGGCTACGGCAAATATGATGGCTACCACTATACAGGAAATGGGAATACTCAATACCAATGGCTGCCAGGCCATGTTCAACAGCAACATGACCAGATAAAGCAGGGCGAAGGCACGGGGTGCCGCGCGCAGCAAAATCAGCGAGTCTTTCCACCAGCGCAAAAACCAACCGGATTCGACAGGCTGAGGTTTAAGCGATGTGGCCATGGGCAATTTCAGGGTGCATGGAAAAGGGCATACGCTGACGACCTGCCATCGTCACGGTATGCCCCTCTCCCTGCACCCTCTGCTGACCACGGTGCTTGACCTTGCGGTTATAGATGGTGCGATCTTTTTCGATACGGGTAGGATGTACACCCAGCCTGGGCTTGGGCCGCTTGACCTTGCCCTGGATTCGCTCAATGTTCATGGCTCATCTCCTGTCTGTCTCATGAGGAGCATTTAGTCTAGCATGATCAGAATCAGGATGAAGGTTTTCCGCCTTTCCGGATGCGCATACTGAGTCGGGTGAACAGCCATGCCATGAGCGCGGTCAATAAAATGGTTCCCAAGTCCATCATGGACATAGCTGTACTCTGAAAAACAGCTTGCAGAAAGGGCCATTGTGAAAACAGCCCCTGCAATACCACTATGCTGCCCAGGCTGGCAAGCAATATCCAATTACCCCGATCCTGGTGCCTGCGCCCATACATCGCCAGAAGAACTCCGCCTTCCATGGCCATCAGAATATTGACTGCGAAGGTATGCGCATGCCGGATCCCGGCGGACGCATTATCCCAAGAAAAAACCACAAACACCGTTGCTACCAGAAATGCGGTCACAATGCCCATCCTCAGCCAGAGTAGCCCTGTGATCAATGGCTCTTGTAGCGGCCTGGGCGGGTGTTGCATGAACGTTTGATTCGCCCCCATGAAGGCGAATACCAGAGCCAGGGTGACAGAAGTGACGGTATTGATCCAGAGAATCTGCAAAGGGGTAATCGGCAGGGTGATTCCGCCAAGTACTGCAATGAAAATGATCAGCCCCTGGGCAAAATTAGTGGGCAGCATGAACAGGATGGTCTGCTGGATATTGTGATAAATATGACGGCCCTCGGCGACGGCGCTGGCTATATGGGCGAAATCATCGTCAGTCAGGATCATAGCCGCTGCTTCGCGAGCTACGGCACTGCCGGACAAGCCCATGGCCACTCCGATCTGAGCACGCCGCAAGGCGGGGGCATCATTCACACCATCTCCGGTCATTGCTACCACTTCGCCACTGCTTTGCAGGGTCTGGACCAACTCCAGCTTGTCAGCGGGCTGCACCCGGGCAAAGACGCTGACTTCCCGTGCCAAAACCCGACGTTCTTCCGGGCTTGCTGCAACCCATCGGTTATGATCCACCACCTTAATCGAATTTTCGGTACTCAGGCCCACTTGACGGGCAATAGTGGCTGCGGTTCGGGGATGATCTCCGGTGACCATGATCACGCGAATTCCGGCCTTGCGACAGGCGGCTATGGCTGCCGGAACTGCTGACCGAGGGGGATCCAGCAGCGCCACAACCCCTAGCCAGTGCCAGTTTCGCGCATCGAGGTTCGTCCAATTGGCGGGATTGGCCTCAGCCAGGGCAATGGTGCGCAGTCCCAGATTAGCCATTTCTGAAATCACGCCCTCCCAATAGGCAAATTCGGGGTTTTGGAAATCCAGGCAGTGACGCAAAACAAATTCCGGTGCGCCCTTTATGGCGACCCGATCGGTATGAAGTGTCGCCATGTAGGGCTTTTCGTGGTCAAAGGGACGGGTGTCCAGGCGCGGCAATGCCTGTTGGACAGGCAGCAAATTCGCTTGTTCTTCCAGAATAAAGCGGAGCAGAGCCTGCTCCAGTGGATCACCACTGCCGTGCCCGTCGGGCATGATCTCGGCATCATTACAGAGCATCATGATTTCCAGGGCCCTGCGCCGTGCCTCAAGCTTATCTTCAGTCAGGCGCAGGTCTGCAACCGCCATGCGATTTTCCGTGAGGGTGCCGGTTTTATCAGTGCAGATGACGGTGACCGCTCCCAGGGTTTCCACTGCCGGCAATTGCCGGATGATGGCACCCTGTCGGGCCATGCGTTGAACACCCAGAGCGAGGGTGATGCTGATCACTGCCGGGAGCCCTTCGGGAATGATGGCCACCGCCAGACTGATGGCTGCCAGAATGGCAAATTCCAGATTGTCGCCACGCTTCCAAGTTACTGCTGCAGCAATGACAGCCAGAACGAGCACCGCAGCGCCCAGTAGCCGGGAAAGCCGGTTGATCCGGAGCAACAGCGGAGATTTTTGGGTTTGGGTTTGATCCATGAGTTGCTGGATTTTGCCAATGGCCGTGGCCGGCCCAATGGCCCGGACTTTTCCGATCCCGGATCCGCGCGTGACCAAGGTACCGGCATGCACCATGCTGTCTGGCTTTTGACCGGAAACTGCCTTGTCCAATGACAGCGATTCACCAGTCAAAAGGGATTCATCCACCTGCAGTTGATGGGCCTCCAGTAAATCCAGATCAGCGGGCACCCTATCTCCGTTTTCAATACGCACCCAGTCACCGGGAACCAGAGTATTGGATGGCTGTTTCTGCCAATGCCCATCGCGCAGAACCTGGGAATATTCCACCAGGTAGGATTGCAGGGCGGCAACCGCCTTTTCGGCACGATTTTCTTGCAGGAATCCCAGCAGGGTATTGATGAGGATGACAGTGCCAATAATGGCACTGTCCATCCAATGTCCCAGGATTACCGACAGCAAAGCAGCCATGCTGAGGATGACAATCAGTGTGTTACGGAATTGCTGCAGGAGTGGTTGCCACCAGTGCGGTGAGGGCGGAGCGGGAAGTTGATTGGGACCGAATTTTTGCCTTAACAGCGTTGCTTCGTCACTACTGAGCCCCTGCTGCATCACGCTTTTTTCATCACGATTGACCATCATGACAACGCTCCCGGGTCAGTGCCGTTGAAGATGCAGGGCAAACCTCATTCCCTGGTAGGGCAGTCTAGGATATGGACATGATTTTCTCCAGTGACCACTGTCCTTCAGCCCATCGACCGATGATGGCTTCATCCGCAGTCCAGGCACCCAGGACCATGCGCCAGCCGTTCTTGTTCTGCTCCCAAACGGGACGATGGGTGTGACCATGCACCAGCACGTCAAAGCCACGCTGCTGAGGGTTTTTACCCATTCCTTCGCGCAGAGCGGATTGTATGGCAGCTGGCTGGGCATCGGTGATCTCCGGAGCTTTTTTCTGGACTTCCCGGGTACTACCGCTACGGAGTTGGGCTGCCAGCTTTTGCAGCCAGGAGTAAGGCAGGTTGCCGATACTCAGACGCGTCAGCGGATGACGAATCACTCGCCGAAAGCGCTGATAGCGACGGTCATCCGTACACAGCAGGTCACCATGAGTAAGCAGAATATTTTGCGTGCCCAGGTGGATGGCACAGGGATCAGGAATCAGCTGCAGACCAAAGCGAGCGAGCAGCTTCGAGCTCAAGGCGAAATCCCGGTTGCCGACCATGACATAAATACGCATGCCAGTGGTCGCAAGCTGCTGCAGACGGTCAAAGACTTGGGCATAAGTGCTCTCCCGGGATTGCGCCGGGTGTACCCAGTAGTCAAACAAATCGCCGAGAATGAAAAGTGCCTGCCCCTCCGGCGCGCCGGTATCGCAAAATTGCTGAAAAAGACGAGTCAGGGCAGGTTGTTGGGGGCTCAGATGCAGATCAGAAATGAACCAGACCGGTCCTTCCCCGAAATCTGCATTCAGGGAATACATGCTCAGGCCACAGTTACCCGTTCTCCCTTGTCGATGGAGATCGTCTCTTTGGGAACATCCTGATGCATACCTTTATTGCCGGTGGGAGCCTTGGCGATGGCGTCCACCACGTCCATACCGCTGAGCACCTTGCCAAATACGGCATAACCCCAACCAGAGCCGGAAGCGGCCTTGAAATTGAGAAAATCATTGTCCGTCAGGTTGATGAAAAACTGGGCAGTGGCCGAATGGGGATCATTGGTGCGCGCCATGGCCAGGGTGCCACGCAGGTTTTTCAGGCCGTTTTCGGCCTCATTTTGAATGGGCTCGTGGGTTTTCTTCTGCTGCATGTCAGCAGTAAATCCGCCGCCCTGAATCATGAAACCGGGTATCACTCGATGAAAAATCGTGCCATCAAAAAAACCCTCATCCACATAGCTCAGAAAGTTTTCGACGGTATTGGGAGCCTTTTCGGCGTCCAGTTCAATGACGATATCACCCTTGTTGCTGTGCAGTACGACTTGTGGATTGGTCATGAAGACTCCTCGGATTGGCAGGGCATCTACCCTGTTCTAAAAAAATCACACCACTGACTCAGCGGCAGCGAGTGGGAAGAGTAAAGCGACAGGCTGGCTTTTGTCGATAGCCTGGGAGTCCTTCATGATAGTGCATCAATCACCTGTTGCGTCCGCTTCCAGCACCTGGCAATGCAAGGTGCCCCGAGCAAGCGTGGCTTCCAGAATATCCCCGGAACGACTGTCGGCACTGCTGAACAACACCTTGCCTGAGGCATCCCGCAATACCGCAAACCCCCTCTGCAGGACCGCCAGGGGGTCCAGAAAACCCAGTGCGGCAGTGGATTGTTGCAGGCGCAGTTGATTGCGCTGCAAGTGCTCCAGCATCATCTGGCGCAGCCTGCTGCGACTGGCTTCCAACTGTTTTTGCAGCGCCTGCAAATGCTGGATGGGATCCTGGCGCCGACGTCGTTCCTCCAGATAAGCAAATTGCCGGGTCCAGAATTGTTCCCGCATTAACATGGCCCGTGCCAGGTTTTGCCGGGCGGCGGCCAAACGCTGCTGCGCCAGGTCGAGTCCTTCTCCAGGATGGCGCAGACGCATCCGCAAGAAATCCAGGCGTTGCGCCTCATCCTGTAATTTTCGCTGCATCTGTCTCGTCAACTGGCCAGACAGTCCCTGCACTCTGGGTAACCACTCGCTCCGATCGGGGCTGACCGCTTCGGCAGCAGCCGTAGGCGTCGCGGCGCGCAAATCGCTGGCAAAATCGGCAATGGTGAAATCAATTTCATGGCCGATTCCGGTGACTACCGGAAGGGTAGAGGCACGAATGGCCCGCGCGACGACTTCCTCATTGAAACACCAGAGGTCTTCGGCACTGCCCCCGCCCCGCGCCAGAATGATCACCTCTTCGCTACGCCGAGTGCTGGCCTTGTGCAGGGCTTCGACAATCTGGGCACTGGCTTGCTCGCCCTGCACCAGCACGGGATACACCAGAACAGTAAGTAGTGGCCAGCGCCGCGCCAGAGTGGCCCGAATATCCTGCAGAGCGGCACCTGTCGCCGAGGTGATGACCGCTACCCGCTGCGGCCAGATCGGCAGAGGGCGTTTGTGGCGGGCTTCAAAAAGCCCTTCAGCAGCCAGCTTTTCCTTTAGAGCAACAAAACGGGCTTGCAGATCGCCTTCACCCGATTCCTGGATCTGTTCGACAACAAGCTGGAATTCTCCCCGGCCTTCATAGAGTGTTGGTTGCGCCAGTACCAGCACCTGCAGGCCATTGCGGGGCTGCATCCGGCTGTAGGTATTGCGTTGCCGAAACATCGCGCAGCGGACCTGGGCGCTGCTGTCTTTCAAAGAGAAATACCAGTGACCAGAGCCGGGCGCACTAAAATTGGAAATTTCTCCTTCGACCCGCAGCAACGGGAAGTTGCCTTCAATGATTTCCCGGGCGGTACTATTCAGTGCCGTTACCGAAAGTACCGGAATCTGTTCATCCATCAATGTCATGCCTTGACCCCATCAATTTCGCGCTTTAAGGTCAGCATATATCAATTTACTGTCATTCGGGATGGTCCCGTCTGCCCGGCGCAATTCTGCGTATTGTGATATTCAAGAGGATTCAGCATGGCTGTTGTGGAACTTACCCAAGAGAATTTTGAACAGATCGTGACCGGCAATGACATGGTTATCGTGGATTTCTGGGCGCCCTGGTGTGCCCCGTGCAAGGCCTTTGCCCCGACTTTTGAGGCCGCTGCCGAAAAGTATCCGGATATTGTTTTCGGTAAGGTCAATACGGATGTTGAACAGGAACTGGGTGCTTCTTTTCAGATCCGCTCCATTCCCACCCTGACTATTTTCCGCCAGCAGATCGGTATTTTCTCCCAGGCGGGCTCACTGCCAGCCAGCGCTCTGGAAGAAGTCATTCAACAGGCGCTTGCCCTCGACATGGACAAGGTCCGCGAGGAAATCGCCAGCCAACAGGGTCAGGCTCACTAATCAAGATACTCCGCGAGGCCGTTTATCGGCCTCTGTCCGGTATTTACATCCGCAATCAGAATCCGGCATACAACTGCAGCAGTAGCAAGCCCAACAGACTGACAACCGCTGCAGTCAAGCCGCTGCGCAGTGGAAAAAACCAGGTGGGCAGGCGCAAGCGTTTGTTGAGGCGATAGTCTGCAAACCACTGGGCGATAAATCCCAGAATCAGCAGTGCCAAAGCTACTGGTGCCGACCACCACAGTGCAAAAAATCCCCAAAGTGCTGGAATCACACTCCAGATCATCAGCATGGACGCATCGTCACTATGCTCACGGTTCATGGCCAGACCCCAGTGAATCGCGCCGAGAAATCCCAAGATGATGGCGGCGTAGATATTTCCCAGAGTCAAGGCCACCACACCATAACCTTTCCAGACCCCGAAATTGGCAATAAGCAGGGGGATGATGCCCGCCCATCCCAGGGTTCTGGCCATACGCACGCTATCCATGTGGCTGCTCCTTGACGGCCGGTGAGGCACTGGAGGCCGTAGCGGCATTGCCGATGCCTGCCGGTTGAATGTTGGTAAATCCTATCACCACGAGGGCGACCATAGCCGCCGCCCAGAGTACGAGAAACAAGGCGAACAACACAGTACCTATTTTCGGTTTTTTCAAAATTTTCTCCTCATGACGGATTACCAGGCACTGACACGGCGTACCCCCATAAAGTGCATGTTCAGGGGAATTTCAATTTTCCGGGTCTGGGCTGCCAACTGTTTGGAAAATGGCATATAGGGAAAAGAAAGACGAATAATCCGCTCTGCTGCCGCATCCAGTTCCTTATTGCCCGAGGGATCCACCATAATGATGCGCTCCAGATTGCCCTGGGGGTTCAGCACCACCTTGACTTTCAACTGACCGACCAGAGAACCGGGATAATTCAGATCGCCGATCCGTTCCAGCTTTTGAATCCAGCCGGCAATATAAAAATCGGCAACCGGCCCTTTCGGATTTTCAAATTTGGGTAAAGGCGGACTGGCGGTAGCTTCGCGCGCGGCCTGATCCATCTGCTCCTGCAATCTTCCCAGATTGATGTGAGGTGGGCCGGGAGGTTGAGCGTTCTGCTGAACCGATGGGGCACTGGGCGCGCGCACTGGTGACCGTTGCGGCGCCACATGCGCCTGGTTCAGGGGATGCGGCGGCTGCGGCCGGGGGATCGGGCGCGGTATGGGCCGTGCTACGGCCTGTGGCCGCGCCTGATGTTTTAGCGGATGGGGCTTCACAATGGGACGAGGGTGAGGAACGCTCTGCGGCTTGGCCAGACTCGGGGCCAAGGATTTGTTGGGTAAGGGCATGATATGAAAAGTCTTGTTGACTTCGGTCTGGTTATGCAAGGCTTGCATTTTGGGTTTCTGCACATGGATCAGCAGAAACAAAACCAGGGCAATGATCATGGCCGAAAGGGCCAGCCATGGGGCGAGGCTCTCGCTCCAATGAGGTTTTTCCTCGGGAATCAGAAAGTAAAATTTTGGTTCAGCGAAAGCCAATCGTCCTAACCTCGCGGCAAAGCCGCTCCAGAAAGAGGCCCGCACATGGCGGGCGGCAATGCGTAGCTTGTCTTATCAACCGCTGTGAGTAAAGACGCTTAGTGGGCGTTTTCCCGGGTACTCGGGATATGGGGCAGGAAAGCGGCGAGCAGGCCCAGTAACGGCAGAAATGCGCAGATCTGATAAACCACCTGGATGCTCCAGATATCCGCCAGTTCCCCCAGAAGCGCTGCACCCACACCACCCAGGCCGAAGGCTAGTCCAAAAAACAGTCCGGAAATGGTTCCGACCTTACCGGGCACCAGCTCCTGCGCATAAACCACCATGGCCGGGAAAGCCGAGGCCAGCAAAAAGCCAATAATCACGGTCAACAATGCACTCGTGGTCAGACCAACATAAGGCAAAACCAAGGTAAAGGGAGCAATGCCCAAAAGAGATACCCAGATGACTTTTTTACGGCCGATGCGGTCGCCAATCGGCCCGCCCATCAAGGTGCCTGCGGCGACAGCGGCCAGAAAGATGAACAGATGTAACTGGGCTTCCTGGGTGGCAATATGAAAACGCTGCATCAGGTAAAAAATCAGATAACTGCTGATGCTGGTCAAATAGAGAAATTTGGAAAACATCAGAGCGACCAGGATGGCGATACTGCGCTTCACCAGCTTCGCTGGTAAAAGTGCTTCCCGGTTTGCCACCTGCGGTTTTTTGGGGAGGCGATGCTGATGCTGGTACCAGCGTCCGACAAAAGTCAGAATGACAATGGCCAGCAGGGCTGCCAGTGAAAACCACGATAAACTGTGCTGACCGTTGGGCATCACAATAAAGGCCGCGAGAAGCGGACCCACCGCCGCGCCGACATTACCGCCCACCTGAAAAATGGATTGGGCAAGGCCATGCCGACCGCCCGAGGCCATGCGCGCCACCCGCGAGGATTCCGGATGGAATACTGACGAACCGAGCCCCACCAGGGCAGCAGCCAGCAGCAGAATGCCGTAATTGGGCGCTATGGACAGTAACAGCAATCCGGCAAAGGTAGAAACCATGCCAATGGGCAGGGAAAAGGGGAGGGGGTGTGCATCTGTGTAGCGTCCCACCAGCGGCTGGATGATGGAAGCCGTCAATTGATAAGCCAAAGTGATCAGGCCGATCTGGGCAAAGCTCAAGTCAAAATGCGATTTGAACAGGGGATAAACGGCCAACATCAAGGATTGAATGCTATCATTGAGAAAATGCGACACGCTGATGGCACCGAGTACGTCAAAGCGGGTGCCTTCCTGTCTGGGCAGGGAGGTCATCTGTGCCGTTTTTTGGATGGACATGAGGGGTACAGCCTTTTGGAAAGTGAAAAACAGAGGAAATAGTAGTGTTGGATCGACCGACCGTCCAGTATGGATTTATGATGTCTGACGCTTGCCCCGGATATGGGGCCTAGTGTTTAATTGGCAAACATGGAAAATGACATGAATAATACCAGTGCTTCAGCAGATACCCCCGCAGACTTTGCCAGCACCCTGGATGCTCTCGAAGCCACGGTGCGCCGCCTGGAAGGCGGTCAACTGGGTCTGGAAGACTCAGTGGCTCTTTTCAAGCAGGGTATGGATCTTGCCAAACGCGCCGAAGCGCAACTGCAGCAGGCGCGTCAGACGGTAGAGATCCTGCTGGGAGAAAATGCCACCCCGATGAATCAGGATGAACCATAAAATGACTCTGGAAGCTCTGGAAACCACCCAGAAATTTGCTGAATTCCGCCAGCAAGCCGTCACCCGCATCGAAACGGTCCTGCAGGACTTGTTGCCTGATGAGCATATCCTCCCGGCCCGCCTCCATGCTGCCATGCGCTACAGCACCCTGGGCGGGGGCAAACGGATTCGCCCCTTGCTGGTCTATGCCAGCGGATTGTGTTTGGGCATCGCTCCGGAACAACTGGATCGTCCTGCTGCTGCCCTGGAAATGATTCATGCTTACTCCCTGGTGCATGATGATCTCCCGGCCATGGACAATGATGACTTGCGTCGGGGCTTGCCTACCTGCCACAAGGCTTATGATGAAGCGACGGCCATTCTCGTAGGGGACGGCCTGCAAGCCCAGGCTTTTGTTGTGCTTTCCGAGCCGGGTTGGGGGATAGAGCCCGAATGGCAGATAAGGATGCTGACGGCACTGGCCCAGGCGGCGGGTTCCCGGGGGATGGTGGGTGGTCAGGCCATTGATCTGGCCGCCGTCGGTCATGAACTGGCATTGCCTGCCCTGGAACAGATGCATCTGCACAAAACCGGGATGCTGATCCGCTGCGCCATTCAGTTGTCTCTCTGCGCTGCCGGCGTTACGGAAACCAGCGAACAGGGGGCTCTGCTCTTACAGTATGCCGACCGGGTCGGACTGGCTTTTCAGGTGCAGGATGACATCCTCGATGAAATCGGCGACCTTCAGCAGACCGGGAAAGCCCTGCAAGGCGCGGATCGCAGCCGTAACAAACCCAGTTTTGTGACCCTGCTGGGGCTCAAAGAGGCCCAGAATTATGCACACCGCCTGCTGGAAGAAGCGTTGACAGCCCTGCACGGTTGGCAGCACGAGGCGGATCACCTGCGCGCCCTGGCGCGCCTCATCGTTGAGCGAAATAAATGACAGACTTGTTGAAGGGCATTCCCATGCCCGATGAGCTGCGGAGCATGTCCCGCGCTGAACTGAAAGGCGTGGCCAAGGCGCTTCGTCAGTTTCTTCTGGAATCCGTGAGCCAGACCGGAGGGCACTTGTCTTCCTGTCTGGGGACAGTTGAACTGGCGGTGGCCCTGCATGCCGTATTCAATACCCCGGATGATCGCCTGGTCTGGGATGTCGGCCACCAGGCTTATCCCCACAAGATTCTCACCGGCAGAGGCTCGCGCTTCTCGCAACTGCGCATGAAAGATGGAATTTCCGGATTTCTGAAGCGCGATGAAAGTCCTTATGACAGTTTTGGTGCCGGGCACTCCAGCACCTCCATCAGCGCCGGATTGGGTATGGCTGTGGCGGCTAAGCTGGAAAAACGCGATCGCGAAGTCGTCGCCATTATCGGCGATGGCGCCATGACCGCCGGCATGGCCTATGAAGCACTCAATAACGGCGGGGTACTGGATGCCAACCTGCTGGTCGTGCTGAATGACAATGAAATGTCCATTTCCCCCAATGTGGGTGCCGTTTCCCAGTACCTGACCCGCATTCTTTCGGGGCGCTTATACAATACCGTCAGGGATGGCGCCGGTCAGGCCTTGAGCCTGGTACCCCCCCTGCGCGAACTGGCCAAAAAAGCTGAGGAAGGCGTCAAAGGGCTCGTCACGCCCGGAACACTTTTTGAGGAAATGGGCTTCAATTACTTTGGTCCCATTGACGGGCACGACCTGGATACCCTGATTCCCACCCTGGAAAACCTCAAGAAAATTGAAGGCCCACGGCTGTTGCATGTAATGACCAAAAAAGGCAAGGGCTACGGTCCTGCCGAAGACGACCCTTGTACCTATCATGGGGTTACACCCTTCAACCAGAGTGACGGGAAAATGGCTAAAAAGGCCGGTGGTCCGCCTACTTACACTAAAATTTTCGGTGACTGGCTCTGTGACAAGGGCGGTGCTGAATCCAGTCTGGTGGCCATTACCCCGGCCATGCGCGAGGGTTCGGGGCTGGTACGTTTTGAGCAGCTTTATCCCGAACGCTATTACGATGTCGGTATTGCCGAGCAGCATGCGGTGACATTTGCGGCGGGAATGGCCTGTGATGGTATTCATCCCATAGTTGCGATTTACTCGACCTTCCTGCAACGCGCCTATGATCAGCTGCTCCATGATGTAGCCATCCAGAATCTGCCCGTCCTCTTTGCCATTGATCGTGCAGGTCTGGTGGGAGCAGATGGGGCGACCCATCAGGGAGCCTTCGATCTGGCCTATTCTCGCTGCATCCCCAACCTGGTGATCATGGCTCCCAAAGATGAACAGGAATTGCGGGACATGCTGAATACTGGATTTGCCTATCCCGGCCCGGCACTGGTGCGCTATCCCCGGGGTAACGGGGTGGGTCTGGAACTCGACAAGAATCTGCAACGGCAGCTGCCCATAGGCAAGGCAGAAACCCTGCGAAGTGGAAAAAAACTGGCGATTCTCTCCTTCGGTACCCGTGCCGCTGCGGCTTTGGAAGCGGGAGAAGCGCTGGATGCCACGGTTATCAATATGCGCTTCGTCAAGCCTTTGGATCATGAGCTGTTGAATGAAGTCTCCCGAACCCATCAGGCGCTGATCACGGTGGAAGAGGGCGTTATTGCCGGTGGAGCTGGTGCGGCGGTGGCCGAATACCTGCTCAATCAGGGACAGATGCTTCCCATGCGTATTCTCGGCTTACCCGATCAATTCATTGAGCAAGGAGATGCCTCGCAGTGGCTCGCCGAATTGGGTCTGGATGCTGCCGGAATCACCGCTTCAGGAAAGCTGTTGCTGGAATCCCTTGCCCGTTAGTCAGGTCACAGGTAATATCTGACTGAATTGGTCTACTATTCATAAGTGAGGTATGCGTGCGTATTTGCGCTACAGAAGTACTTGAAGATGTTCAGGGACGGGTGGATCCCCGTGCCATTCCCATTCAGCAGGTCGGCATTCGCGCGGTTCGGCATCCTCTACAATTTGCGGACCGCGATGGAGCCGTCCAACCGAGCGTCTCCCTGTGTAACATGTATGTCAGCTTGCCTGCCCATCTCAAGGGCACCCACATGTCGCGCTTTATGGAAATTCTCAACATGCATGATGCCCCCATCAGCGTGGAAGGATTTCAGGCAATTGTCGAAGAAATGTGTAAGCGGCTGGAAGCCGATTCTGCACGGCTGGAAATGCGTCTGCCGTTTTTTGTGCAAAAACAGGCCCCTGTTTCCGGTGTTAAAAGCATGCTCGACTATGAAGTCGAGCTGGTTGGTGAAATTACCCCCAAAGGCTATCAGTTGACGGTGGGGGTCATGGTGCCGGTGACCAGTTTGTGCCCCTGTTCCAAAAGTATTTCGGAGTATGGCGCCCACAATCAGCGGGCCCATGTCTGGGTCCATGTGCGCGGTCAGGAAAGCATCTGGGTGCGTGATCTGATTGATCTGATTGAGGGCGAAGCCTCCTGTGAGTTGTTTGGTCTGCTCAAACGTCCCGACGAAAAATATGTGACTGAATACGCCTACGATCATCCCAAATTTGTGGAAGACATGGTCCGGGATGTCGCTCTGCGCCTGCAGGAAGATGACCGTGTGCAATGGTTTTCTGTGTCTTCAGAAAACTTTGAGTCCATTCATAATCATTCGGCTTATGCCATGATTGAAATGGAAAAATAGATCATGGCCGGGAGCAGCATCGGGGAATGTTTCCGGGTCAGCACCTTCGGCGAAAGTCATGGCCCGGCCATCGGTTGTATTATTGACGGCTGCCCGCCCGGACTACCTCTCGCCCCTGAAGATATCCAGGGCGACCTGGATCGACGCCGGCCGGGGCAGTCGCGGCATACCACCCAGCGTCAGGAAAAAGATCAGGTGGAAATCCTTTCGGGGGTGTTTGAAGGGGTGACCACCGGCACACCTATTGGTCTGCTCATTCGCAACACCGATCAACGCTCCCAGGACTACAGCAAGATCAAGGACCTGTTCCGACCCGGACACGCGGATTATACCTATCTGCAAAAATACGGCCTCCGGGATTATCGAGGCGGCGGTCGCTCCTCTGCCCGGGAAACCGCTACCCGGGTTGCCGCCGGGGCGGTTGCCCGCAAGTTTCTGAAAGAACGTCTGGGTGTGGAATTTCTCGCATGGATGGCGCAGATGGGGCATGTGCAGGCTCAGACTTTTGACCCCGCAGAAATCGCCCGCAATGACTTTTTTTGTCCGGATGCTCTGGCAGCAGAACAGATGGCTGAATTTCTTGATGCCTTGCGCAAGGAAGGGGATTCCATTGGCGCACGGATAGAGGCCCGGGTTTCAGGGATGCCGGTGGGGCTGGGTGAGCCTGTTTTCGACCGCCTCGAAGCCGATATCGCCAAGGCCATGATGAGCATCAACGCCGTCAAGGCAGTGGCCATGGGCGATGGTTTTGCTGTCGTGGAGCAACGCGGCAGTCAGCACGGCGATGTCATGACTCCCCGGGGCTTCCTGAGCAATCATGCCGGAGGGGTGCTGGGTGGCATTTCTTCTGGTCAGGATCTGCTGCTTTCGGTAGCCATCAAGCCGACTTCCAGCATTCGGATTCCCCGCCAGAGTATTGACATTCACGGCCAGACAACAGAAGTGGTGACCACGGGCCGTCATGATCCCTGTGTGGGTATCCGCGCCGTGCCCATTGTCGAAGCCATGCTCGCCCTGACCGTGATGGATCACTGGATGCGCCATCGCGCTCAGAACGGGGACGTTCAAACCCCGCTTTCGCCCATTTCCGCGTAACCCCCCATCATCCATCTCCTGAGCAGCAGGTCCAGGATCCATCATGGGCATTGAAAGAGAAGGAGGCTGGCTGGCAGCCTTCTATTTTATTTACTTCTGTGCCCTGGGCGCATTCATGCCCTATTGGGGACCCTGGCTGCATGACCAGGGGCAAACTCCCCTGGCCATCGGGATTCTTACGGCTGCCGTTCAGTTCAGCAAAGTCCTTGCTCCCAATCTCTGGGGCTGGCTCGCGCATTTCTGGGGAAGCCGCCCGATTGTCATGGTCGGCACCCTGCTTACTGCTGCGGGATTTTTGGCGCTGGAGTTCAGTGCCGGAAATTTTATCGCCATTCTGCTGATCACCCTGGCTTTTTCCTTTTTCTGGGCGGCAACCTTGCCGCTGGTGGACGCCACCACCATGGATTGGGCGCAGCGGCGCTCCGCCTCCTATGGGCGTATCCGGCTCTGGGGTTCCCTGGGATTTATTGCGCTATCTCTGGGGATGGGAGTACTCATAAGCACTTTGGGGATGCAGGCTTTTTTACCGGGCATTCTCCTGTTTCTGGTGCTGGCCTGGTGGGTCAGCCGCCACCTGCCTTATGCAAGTTCTATCCCTTCGTCCACACAAGCGCGGCCACGCATGACCCCTGTCCTCCGCGATCTGCGGCTCTGGTTTTTTCTGCTGGCAGGTTTGCTGGAACAGGCCAGTCATGGGGTGTATTACGCTTTTTATTCCATCTACGCCGAGGCCCATGGCCTCAGCAGTACCAGCGTCGGCATGCTCTGGGGCTTTGCCGTACTCTGTGAAGTGGCTTTTTTCTGGTGGGGTGACCGCTTTATCCGGCGCCTTGGCATACCGCTGGTGTTTACGGCGGCCTTTGTGCTGACCGCCTTGCGCTGGGGTGTGATTGCCTGGTGGCCGGGTTTGCTGTGGATCATTCTGGTGCAGAGCCTCCATGCGGCCAGTTATGCGGCTTTTCATCTGGCGGCCATCCACTGGATTGCTGAACGTTTTCCCGGTGCCTTGCGCGCCCGGGGCATGGCGCTCTATGCCAGCATGGTTTATGGCTTGGGCGGGGGCATTGGTGCGCTTGCGGCGGGCTGGTCCTGGGCACACTGGGGGGGGCAGTGGACCTTTGCTGCTGCCGGACTGTTAGCCCTCTTCGCCAGCGTATTTTTGATCAAGGGACTGTAAGCCAATCCCACGCTTGAAAAAAAGATCATCTGATCCCATGTGATGGTCAACATTCATTTCACGGAGCTTATCCATGCGCACCGATAAATTGACCACCAAATTCCAACAGGCTTTTCAGGATGCCCAGAGTCTCGCTCTGGCTCAGGATCATCAACAAATGGAGCCTATCCACTTTCTGATTGCTTTTCTCGATCAGGCAGGGGGTATTGCCCGTCCTTTGCTCGCCAAAGCCGGAGTACAAGTGGATGCCCTGCGCAATCAGCTCAACCGCGCTCTGGAAGGCATGCCCAAAGTGCATGGTCAGCCCGGCGAGATCCAGGTCAGCCGCGATCTGAGCAACATGTTCAATCTGGCCGATAAAATCAGCCAGAAACGCGGTGACAGCTTTATTTCCACTGAGCATTTTCTGCTGGCACTGCTGGAAGACAAAGGCGAAGCCGGGCGTCTGTTGAAAGCCGCAGGAGCGACCAGCAAGGATCTGGAACAGGCTGTACATGACCTGCATGGCGGCGAAAAAATCAAGGATGCCAATGCTGAGGAACAGCGTCAGGCGCTGGAAAAATACACCATTGACTACACTGAACGCGCCAGCCAGGGTAAACTCGATCCGGTCATCGGTCGGGATGATGAAATCCGCCGTACCATTCAGGTATTGCTGCGCCGCAGTAAAAACAACCCGGTGCTGATCGGCGAACCGGGGGTGGGCAAGACTGCCATTGTCGAAGGATTGGCCTTGCGCATGGTCAATGGCGAAGTGCCCGAATCCCTGCGCGATAAACGCCTGTTGGGACTGGATCTGGGTGCCTTGATTGCCGGCGCCAAGTTCCGGGGCGAGTTTGAAGAACGCCTTAAGGCATTGCTCACCGATCTTGAAAAGAGTGAAGGGAAAATCATTCTTTTCATTGATGAAATTCATACTCTGGTGGGTGCCGGTAAAGCCGAGGGGTCCATGGATGCGGGCAACATGCTCAAACCGGCCCTGGCCCGGGGCGAGTTACACTGCATCGGCGCCACCACCCTGGATGAATACCGCAAATACATCGAAAAAGACGCCGCCCTGGAGCGCCGTTTTCAGCGCGTATTAGTCGATGAGCCCAGCGTGGAGGACAGTATCGCCATTCTGCGGGGGCTGAAAGAACGCTACGAGGCCCATCACGGGGTGCGTATTACTGACCCGGCCCTGGTAGCGGCGGCGCAGTTATCCCACCGCTATATACCCGATCGCAATCTGCCCGATAAGGCCATTGATCTGATGGACGAGGCCGCTTCCCGCATCAAAATGGAAATTGACTCCAAACCTCAGGAACTGGATGAACTGGAGCGGCGCATCATTCAACTGAATATTGAAAGAGTCGCCCTGGAAAAGGAAAAAGATGAAGCCAGTCGCAAGCGTCTGGATATTTTACAAAGCCAGATCAAGGAACTGGACGTCAAATATCAGGAACTGGAAGAAGTCTGGAAAGGGGAGAAACTGAGCATTGAAGGCACTTCCCAGATTCAGAAGGAGCTGGATCGCAGGCGCGTTGATCTGGATACCGCGCGTCGCGCCAACGATCTAGAACGCATGGCCGAATTGCAATATAGCGTCATTCCGGCGCTGGAGGCCCAATTGCTGGCGGCAGAATCCCGGGATGATGCTGCATCAGCCAAAAAACCAACGCTGCTGCGGACCGAAGTCGGCGAAGAGGAAATCGCCGAAGTCGTGGCCCGCTGGACCGGCATTCCCGTTTCCAAAATGCTGGAGGGGGAGAAAGAAAAGCTGCTAAAAATGGAAGAACGTCTGCAGGCGCGGGTAGTTGGTCAAAGTGAGGCGGTATCGGCCGTGGCCAATGCCATTCGCCGCTCCCGGGCAGGACTTTCCGATCCACGCCGGCCCAATGGCTCCTTCCTGTTTCTCGGCCCCACCGGGGTCGGTAAAACTGAGTTGACCAAGGCTCTGGCCGAATTTCTGTTTGACAGCGAAGATCTGCTGGTGCGTATCGACATGAGTGAATTCATGGAGAAACACTCCGTCGCACGCCTGATTGGTGCCCCTCCCGGTTATGTGGGTTATGAGGAGGGCGGTTATCTGACTGAAGCCGTACGCCGCAAACCTTACTCGGTGGTGCTGCTGGATGAGGTGGAAAAAGCCCATACCGATGTCTTTAATGTGCTTCTGCAAGTGCTGGATGATGGGCGCTTGACCGATGGTCAGGGGCGTACCGTAGACTTCCGCAACACCGTCATTGTCATGACTTCCAACCTCGGCTCCGACCGGATTCAGGAATTCAGCCGGGCGGGTAATTATGATGCCATGCGCGTTGCGGTGATGGACGTGGTTCAGAATCATTTCCGTCCGGAATTTCTCAATCGCATTGATGAAATGGTTATTTTCCATCCCCTGACCGCTGTCCAGTTGCGCGAAATCACCAGCCTGCAGATGGGAGCCTTGCGATCACGCCTGAAAGAAAGGGATATGGATTTGTCACTGAGCGAAGGAGCACTGGACCGTCTGGCTGAGGTGGGCTACGACCCGGTCTACGGTGCCCGTCCCCTGAAACGGGTCATTCAGCGCGAAATAGAGAATCCTCTCGCGCAGCGTCTGCTGCGCGGTGACTTCAGTCCGGGGGAACTCATTGATGTTGAACTGGAAGGGGATCAGTTCACTTTTAAACCGCGCCGCCTCCACTGATCAGAGCGTTCAGCTATTTTTCGTGGGCACCCAATTGTTGCAGGGTGCCCGCATCCTCCAGAGTGCTGATGTCCTGGGTGACTTCTTCACCCCGGGCAATGGCGCGCAAAAGCCGACGCATGATTTTGCCGGAGCGGGTTTTAGGAAGAGTATCAGTAAAGCGAATATCATCGGGCCGGGCAATAGCCCCGATGAGTTCGGTGACTTGTACGCGCAAAGCCGCGTTAAGCTCATCCCGATCATCGCCCTGATGTTGATGTTTCAGCACCACAAAAGCACAAACCGCCTCGCCTTTGATTTCATGGGGAATACCCACTACGGCGGCCTCGGCCACGGCAGGGTGGGCAACCAGGGCAGATTCAATTTCTGCCGTGCCTAAACGATGACCGGATACATTCAGCACGTCGTCAATCCGGCCCATGACCCAGAAGTAGCCATCCTGGTCCATGCGGGCACTGTCACCGGCCACATAATAGCGGTTATGGAATTTGGCCCAATAGCTTTCGATATAGCGCTCGGGATTTCCCCAAACACCGCGCAACATGCCCGGCCAGGGCTGCTCCATGACCAGATACCCGCCAGCATCAGGCTGATCAATGGCATTACCCTGATCATCCACAATCCTGGCGACAATGCCGGGCAAGGGGAGGGCGCAGGAACCCGGCTTGTTGGCAGAAACTCCCGGCAGCGGAGCAATCATGTGTCCACCGGTTTCGGTCTGCCACCAGGTGTCCACTATTGGACAGCGGCCACCCCCAATCTGCTGGTAATACCACATCCAGGCCTCGGGGTTCATGGGTTCGCCCACCGTCCCCAGCAGACGCAGACTGGAAAGATCATGTTTGGCGGGCCATTCATCGCCCATTTTCATGAATGCGCGGACCGCCGTAGGGGCGGTATAAAGGACGCTGACCGCATGGCGGGCAATCATTGCCCAGAAGCGGTCGGGTTGGGGATACATGGGCGCGCCTTCATACATGAAAATAGTCGCGCCGTTGGCCAGAGGACCATAGACCACATAGCTGTGGCCGGTAATCCAGCCAATATCCGCCGTACACCAATATACATCCTCGGATTTGAGATCAAATGACCAGCGGGTGGTGAGCAGGGACCAGAGCAGATAGCCGGCACTGCTGTGCAATACCCCCTTGGGTTTACCGGTGCTGCCCGAGGTATACAAAATAAACAAGGGATCTTCAGCAGACATGGGCAGGGCGGGACAATGACTGCTTTGCCCCTGAATGGCTTCCTCCCACCAGATATCCCGGCCTTCCTGCATATCGATTTCGGTACCGGTGCGCCGCAACACAATAACCCGTTTCACGGAGTGTTCATGTTCACGCAACAGGGCCTGGTCGGCATGGTGCTTAAGGGGCACATTTTTGCCAGCGCGCCAGGCTCCATCGGCGGTAATCAGCAGCATGGCGGCGGTATCTTCCAGGCGATCCTTGAGGGCCTCCGCCGAAAAGCCCCCGAATACCACGGTATGAATGGCGCCGAGGCGGGCGCAGGCAAGCATGGC
>NZ_JABBOU010000161.1 GCF_018853465.1 Acidithiobacillus montserratensis | reverse complement strand
CTGAATGTAGCCGCCAATTTGATGAATGTGCCGGTGACCGAGTTGCAGCATCTTAATGCCGGTATCAGTTACGGGATGGTGCCCGCCGACTATCAGCTGGTGGTTCCCAAGGACAAGGCCGCCACCCTGAAAACCGCCTTACTGACCATGCCCCAGGAGGCTGCGGCCCAGGCTTTATCCAGTCCGCAACCCACTGTCCTCGCAACTCCGGTGGCGCGCCCCGTTGCCCCGCCACCTCCGGCACTCAGCCATTTGACCGTCCATCCCGGGAATACCTTGTCACAAATCGCTATGCGCGCTGGGGTCAGTGTCAGACAAATCCAGCAGTGGAATCACCTGCGCTCTGCCAGCGACCTGCAAGTGGGTCAGCAACTGGTGATTTATGGGGGTCACCACCTGGAAAATACGACTTACACACCCCCTGCACAGCAGCAGCATCTCGTCGTCCATTCCGGTGATACCCTTTCGGGGCTGGCCCAGCGTGCCGGTGTCAGCGTCCAGGATCTGATGCGCTGGAACCACATCCGTTCGGCCAATGACCTTCAAGTCGGT
>NZ_JABBOU010000160.1 GCF_018853465.1 Acidithiobacillus montserratensis | reverse complement strand
TTGTCCTTGGGAACCACCAGCTGATAGTCGGCGGGCACCATCCCGTAACTGATACCGGCATTAAGATGCTGCAACTCGGTCACCGGCACATTCATCAAATTGGCGGCTACATTCAGGGCGACGGATCGGGGTGTGGTGACTACTGCGACATGGGCGGTATTGGGAATGTAAGGCAGACTGATATGATAAGCTTGGGCATTTTTGATGACCTGGGCCAGACCCAGCAGTTCGGCCACATAATTTTCAGTTTGTTCGGGAAGGTTCAGGTCCCAGAAATCCGTGGGTCTGCCGGCGGCCACATT
>NZ_JABBOU010000016.1 GCF_018853465.1 Acidithiobacillus montserratensis | reverse complement strand
AGCAGCATGGCGGCGGTATCTTCCAGGCGATCCTTGAGGGCCTCCGCCGAAAAGCCCCCGAATACCACGGTATGAATGGCGCCGAGGCGGGCGCAGGCAAGCATGGCCACCACCGCCTCGGGAACCATGGGCATATATATGGCGACCCGATCACCCTTATGAACGCCCTGATGCTGAAGAGCATTGGCAAAAACACTCACATCCCGATGTAACTGGGCATAGGTGTAGGTGCGGACTTCACCGTTTTCGCCTTCCCAGATCAGTGCCGCCTTATGCCGTTGTGCCCCCTGCAGATGCCGGTCCAGGCAGTTATAGGCGACATTGAGGCTGCCATCGCCAAACCAGCGATAAAAAGGGGCTTCCGAAGCGTCCAATACCGTCTGAAAATCCTGGTCCCAGTGCAGGTGCTGGCGGGCAAGATCGGCCCAGAATTGTTGGGGATTTTCCGCCGCCTTTTGCTGAAGTTCCGAAAACTGTTCGGCGTTCATGTTGGCCTGGGCCGCAAATGCTGCGGATACTGCAAAAAGACGGTCTTCACTCAGGGTAGAATCAATGGCGTTGGTCATAAATAAATCACTCTCAAGTTTTTTTAGTGTGGTCAGAACGGACTGTATCTCTTTAACATAGCACAGCTATCCTGCGTATTGGACTCTGGTGAATATGCGGTCTGAACCATCATGCTGTCACCGCTGTTTCCTGAACCGTATTGCCTTCAAGCACATAGAGTTCGGCCTTGGTGAGGGCGGCCGGGCTGCCAAATAGCACCAGTACATCTCCCGCTCTCAACACCGTGTCTGGAGCCGGTTCGCGGCCGCGAATGCCGTGCCGTCGCACGGCGACCACCGAGACCCCGAAGCTGGTCAAATTCAGCTCGCGAAGACTGAGATTCAGGGCAAAAGCAGTCTCTCCCAAAGGAATGGACGCCAGACGTGCTGATGTCTGATCCTCGCCCGGTTCAGAGCCACCCCAGAAAGCGCCCCGGAAAAACTGGTAGCGCTCCTGACGAAAGCGTCGGACCCGACGCAGCACTGTACTGATGGGAAATCCGATCAGGAGTAACGTCTGGGAGGCCAGCATCAAGGCTCCTTCATTGACTTCCGGTACCACCTCATCGGCGCCGGCAGCTTCCAGTTTCTCCAGCTGACTGTCATCATGAGCCCGCACTATCACCGGCAATTCCGGGCGCAGTTCCTTGATGATGGCAAGGACACGGTGACTGGAAGCAACATTGGCGTAGGTGATGACCACTGCACGGGCACTGGCAATACCTGCGGCCTGCAGCACATCACGGCGGCTGGCATCGCCATAGAAAATGGATTCACCGGCTGACTGGGCCTGACGCACGCGCACCGGGTCCAGATCCAGCGCCACGAAGGGAATGGCCTCTTCTTCCAGGACCCGGCCGACACTCTGACCCACCCGACCGTAGCCGCACAGCACCACATGGGCCTTGAGCCCGGTTGCACGAATGTCCGTGAGCTGCTGATCCCTATGATGACGATAACTGCCTACCAGACGTCGGGCGATCCAACCGTTACGCTCCACCAGAATCGGCGCCAGCATCATGGACAGGAGCATTCCGCCCAGTACCGGCTGCAGTACATGGGCGGGCAAAAGTTGATACTGATTGGCCAAAGCCAATAGTACAAAACCGAATTCACCGGCCTGGGCCAGAACGATGGCTGAGCGCAACGCCACCCCGGATTCATAGCCAAACAGGCGACTCAGACCCCAGACCAGAAAGCCTTTGAGAAACAAAATCAGCGCTAAAACAATCAGTACCCAGGCCAGATTTGCCCACCATGCGGGTAAATCCACCAGCATGCCGATGGTAACAAAAAACAGTCCCAGCAAAATGTCACGGAACGGGGCAATGTCCGCCTCCACCTGGTAGCGATAGGCGGTTTCGGAAATCAGCATACCGGCCACAAAGGCGCCCAGTGCCAGGGAAAGACCCGCCTGTTCAGTGATCCATGCCAGCGCCAGAGTGACCAGCAGGACATTGAGCATGAACAGTTCGGTGGATTTACGATTGGCAACAAGCTGAAACCAGGGGCGCATCACCGGGCGACCGATGACCAGTAGGACCAGCAAAACGACCACCGCCTTTAATCCCGCCATGGCGAGATCATGGGGCAGGGTTTTCGTGGATCCGGCCAGCGCTGGAATCAAAATCAACAGGGGTACTACTGCCAGATCCTGAAACAGCAGGACGCTGACTGCTATTCGGCCGTGGCGGGACTGCATTTCCATTTTCTCGGCCAGGGCGCGGATGACCATGGCCGTGGATGACATGGCCAGGATGCCACCGAGGATGACCCCGGTTTTCCAGGAAAGAGGAATAGCCAGTGCGATGCCAAAAAAAGCAACACTGGTCAACAAAACCTGGGCGATACCCATGCCAAAAATCAGGCGCCGCATACTCATGAATTGTGCGAGGCTGAATTCCAGACCAATGCTGAACATCAGAAACACCACACCAAATGCTGCGAGCTGCCGAGTGCTGGCCAGATCAGGCACCACTGCCAGAGCATGGGGACCGAGAATCACCCCTGTCAGCAGATAGGCAAATACCGCCGGCAGCCGCAAAAAACGCAGGAAGCCAACCAGCACTACACCAGTGGCGAGCAGCAAAATGATGATCAGTAGTCCATGGTCTTGCATAGGCCTCCTCAGCAGAAGTGCCACGAGCCGGTCGTGGTGTCTGGATATCCTGAATGAATAGGGGTGCGATTGCGTGGCACGAATTCCCGAAAAAGGATGCGCGCTTATATTCGGCAGTTACCGACTTTCTGTTATCATAACCGCAAAAGGAGAATTACGCATGTATATTGTCACGGGCGGTGCAGGTTTCATTGGTGCCAACATGGTTCATGCATTGAATCAGCGCGGTATTACTGACATTCTGGTAGTCGATCATCTCACTCAGGCAGACAAGTTTCTCAACCTGACCGATCTGGAAATCGCTGACTACATGGAAGCGGAACGCTTTCTGGAAGCCATCGAAAAAGATCAGTTCAGTGGTGTGGAAGCGGTTTTTCATGAGGGAGCCTGCTCTGACACCATGGCCACCGATGGTCGCTATGTCATGGAAAATAATTATGCTTTCAGCAAAACGCTGCTGCATTGGTGTCAGCGGCATCACATTCCTTTGCTCTATGCTTCCAGCGCGTCCGTGTACGGGATGACCGGCAGTTTCAGCGAAGAAAGGCAAGCGGAATCACCGCTGAATATTTATGGATTCAGCAAGTTTCAGTTCGATCAGTATCTGCGCCGCATGTGGCATACCCTGGAGGCTCCCGTCCATGGATTCCGCTATTTCAACGTGTATGGTCCCCGGGAGTTTCATAAGGGCCGCATGGCCTCCGTAGCCCTGCATTTCTATAATCAATACCGGCTCGATGGCCATGTTCATCTTTTCGCCGGCAGTGCGGGATACGACAATGGCGAACAGCGCCGCGACTTTATTCATGTGGATGATGTGGCTTCTGTCAATATGCATTTTCTCGATCATCCCCGCAGCGGTATTTACAACGTCGGTACCGGCCAGGCCCAGAGCTTCAACGATGTGGCAGTCACCGTGATCAATAGCATGCGGCGTATGGCGGATGAGAACATCCACGATCTTGCCAGCCTGCAAAAAGCCCAAACCATTCGTTACATCTCCATGCCCGAAGCCCTCCACGGGAAGTATCAGAGCTTTACCCAGGCAGATATCCGCCAATTACGTGCGGCCGGGTATAATCAGCCCTTTCTTTCGGTAGAGCAGGGCGTGGCGCGTTACATCCACTGGCTCGCCGGGCGGGAGTCCTGATGGAAGGGCGGGTACTCATCACGGGTGTTGCCGGATTTATCGGTTTTCATCTCGCTCGTCGTCTGCTGGCCGATGGCTGGACGGTTCAAGGAATAGATAATCTCAACAACTATTATGATCCGGGCCTCAAAAAAGACCGTCTGGCCCAGCTGGACGGGCATCCGGCTTTTCAGTTCCGAAAAATCGATCTGGCCGATCGCACTGCCATGGAAACCCTGTTTGCCGGGCCCCATTTTGACGTGGTGATTCATCTCGCCGCCCAGGCAGGGGTACGCTATTCCCTGCAGGCCCCGCACAGTTATGTGGACAGTAATATTACCGGCTTTCTGCATATTCTGGAGGGCTGCCGTGCCCAAAAGACGGCACATTTGCTTTTTGCTTCTTCCAGTTCCGTTTATGGGGCCAACAGCCATCTTCCCTATAGCGTCCATGATCCGGTAGATCATCCGGTGAGCCTGTACGCCGCAACCAAGCGGGCAGGGGAGTTGATGGCCCATAGTTATGCCCATTTATACGGAATTCCCTGTACTGGTCTGCGCTTTTTTACGGTATATGGCCCCTGGGGCAGACCGGATATGGCCTACTTCAGCTTTACCCGCAAAATCCTTGCGGGCGAAGCAATACCGGTATTCAATCATGGGAAAATGCAGCGGGATTTTACCTACATCGATGACATCATCGAAGGCGTCACCCGACTTATGCCGAAAATCCCCAACACTCAGGCTACCTGGCCCCAAGATCCTGCGGCCAGCGCCGCGCCTTTCCGGATTTACAATATCGGCAATCATACCCCGGTGGCCTTGACGGATTTTATTGGAACCCTGGAAAGCTGTCTTGGAGAAAAAGCACAAATTGAATGGCTACCCATGCAGGATGGTGATGTGGTGGCCACTTACGCGGACGTGGCAGAACTTCAGGAGGCTGTGGCTTTCGCCCCGGATACTTCCCTGCAAGATGGACTACAACAATTCGTGGACTGGTATCGCCGGTATTACGGTTGATGACCATGCAAACAGAGCATCGACCTCGTCATCTGCAGTCCATTCATCTGCGCAGTCGCAGCGAGTTTTTCTGGCACCAGTTGCGTTATACGGCGGTGGGTCTGGGCTTTATGGCGGGCTCTTTGGGGATGGGGGTCCTGGGTTATCATTTTCTGGGGCACATCAACTGGATCAACAGCCTCTTAAACGCCAGCATGATCCTGAGTGGCATGGGCCCGGTATCCAGCATGCATGGCACGCTGGCAAAACTGTTTGCCAGCGCCTTTGCTCTGTATTCCGGCATTGTTTATCTGGCCGTATCAGCGGTACTACTGTATCCCATTGTCATGCGATTGATGAAGATTTTGCATTTGCAAGCCCTGAATACCGCTTCCAGCCATGCCGCCAATGCAGGAAGGCGTACCCAGGATGAGGATCCTTTTTAAGCGGATATTAATCAACGAGTTCAATGCGCGGTTTTGCCCGGGTAAACAACGGGCTTAGCCGCCGTGCTTAATGCGGAAGCTTTTTGTTCAATTTGCTCAATCCAGCTGCGCCCGGAACGAAAGCTCATCCATTGTCTGGATTCATAATCATAGAGTTTGCAAGCACGAAATATGTGCCGCACTTCCTTGAAGCTGAAACGCATTTCATGCACATACTGACCGTATGCTGCGCGCAAATCTGCATAAGCAGCTTCCAGATGATAAAATGGAATGCGCGGGTCAACATGATGTGGGGCATGAATCAGGATGTTGTGAATGAGCATCTCACTGATTTTTGAACAACGCACTACCGTACTGCAATATAATTGCCCAATAGCCTGACTCCATTCTTCTTTTTCCGTGAAAAAAGGAATGTTTGGATGGGTATGGTGGAGGAACACAAAAAGGGCAATGTAGTAATTGAAAACGATAAAAGGCAGCAACACGGCCGCAAAAAAACCCATTGCCCCCGCCATCCACCAGGACAACACAGAAAAAATCACAAAAAACAGTGCAGTCAATAGCTTGCTTAAAGTAAATGCGCGTCGATTTTTCTGATCGGCCTTGAAACGAATCATCCCCGGCCACCACACCCGCAGGAGATAGTGTAAAGCGCAGGTGTAGGGACTGCGTTCCAGGCGATAGATCATTTTTTGCCAGGCATTTTTCTGGCGATATTCCTGAGGGGTCAGCGGTCTCCAGATCCAGTCGACAGAGCTCAGACTGGTAAAGCCATGGTGGACGCGGTTGTGACCAAAAGCCCAGAGGCGGTACATGTTGAAAGAAGGCAGCATGAACAGGGTGCCCAACACCTCGGCCAGATGCCGGTTTTCAAACAGTGCGCCGTGGGCGGCATCGTGAGCCCAGACAAACATGAAAGCGACGGCAGAACCGGCTACCAGACCAAGAAGCAGTTGTGCCCACCAATACGGTATCAGCCATATACCGGCTATAGCCGCGAGGTACAAAAGCCCGTCAATAGCGTAACTGAATAAGGCCTTAGGAGTACTGCGCTGGTAGCATTCCGGACGGATTGATTGCCTTATCGTTTGGATTTTCAGTGTTTTCAGTACATCGAGATCAACTGATGGCGTATTTTTTGGCATCACCTCAACCCTCATTAAATATAATCACACATTATTATACATAAATAACGAACATCGCCAAGTCTTCCTGGCAAGCCGTCTGGTGTGGCTCGGGAGGGGGATACAGAGCCACCGTGTAGGTCCGCATGCCTGGTATTTGGCAGAAGAAAAAATAGTGCTAACATGATAGGGTCATTTGCGCTATAAATGATGCACTGTTGTCGCTGTCATTCTGTATCAACCATTGAGGAGAGTGAAAGAAATGTTGGATATCGCGAAGATCAAACCTGTTGCCCGTATTGTCCTGGTTGCCGGCGCCATTGCCCTGGCTTCTGCCTGTGCCAAAAAAGAAGATACGACTGCTGCTGCCAGCAGTGCTGCCACGACGACTGAATCTGCTGCTCCGGCCAGCACGACCAGCACCGATTCCAGCGCCGCTGCTGCCCCCATGGAATCTGCTGCTCCCGATACCAGTGCTGACAGCTCTGCTGCCGCCGACACCAGCAGTTCCGATTCTTCGGATGCCGCTGCCAGTGACAGCTCCGGTTCTTCTACGGACTAAGTTGCCGCCGGGACTTTTCATTACAGTATAAAGAGGGAGGCGTAATAGTATGATGAACTTGCGTAACATCAGTCCAATCATACGTCTTCTGGTGCTCGCCGGCGTGGTCACTCTCGCTGCGGCCTGTGCCAAGAAGGAAGAGACCAGCACAGCGCCAAGTGATAGCTCTGCTACCAGCTCAGCTACGAGTAGCGACCAGACTTCTGGATCTACCCAAAGTGATGCCAGCAGCGCTTCTACCACTTCGCCATCCAGTTTTGATGTGCAGAGTGGGAGTGGGCATTTTGAAAAAGTGGCTGCTGTTGCCGGCATGAATACCGATCAAATGGCCAAAGCCAAGTCTCTGGCCGAAGCCAAAGGGTGTTTTGCCTGTCATCAGGTTGAGGCCAAAGTTGTTGGACCGGCGTTTGCTTGGGTTGCCTATAAATACAAGGGTAATCCAAAAGCGGTAGACACTCTGAGCCATGCGATTGAACACGGGGTGTCCGGAGTTTGGGGCGGTATGCCCATGCCCGCACAAAGCGTAACACCCGCTCAAGCCAAAGAACTGGCGGCTTGGGTGTTGGCGCAAAAACCACTTGCCCCCCCGAAAAGCGCCTGACCGGTTTTCGGGTCACCTGAAACCCCCGCCCAGCGGGGGTTTTTCTTATGGAAAATGCGGTGAAAAAAAATCTTAAAAAATTTTCCTGGATAGCCAGCACCTACTATGCGGAAGGTCTGCCTTTCTCCCTGGTGCAGCAGGTTTCTGTGCAATTTTTTACTCAAGCGGGGGCCAGCCTGCAAGTCATTGGACTACTTTCCTTTTTTGGCCTCCCTTGGAACCTCAAACTTTTCTGGAGCCCGATCATCGATTTGTTCGGGAACAAAAAACGCTGGCTGGTCATCATGGAGTTGATTCTCGGAGCGGTAGCCGCCTTGCTGATCTGGCCAGCGCAGCACCTCAATCTGGAACTTGCTGCCAAAATCTTCATGCTGATGGCTTTCATGTCAGCCACCCATGACATGTCGGTAGATGGCTATTATATCCAGACTCTCGACAAATCAGATCAGGCAGGGTTTTCCGGGCTCAGGGTGGCAGCGTATCGGGTGGCTATGCTGGTTGGAAACGGCGCGTTGGTGGTCTTGGCGGGCTGGGCATCATGGACCATCTGTTTTTTGACGGCAGCAGCCATGATGTGGGGGCTGGCAGGCCTCCATCATCGGATTCTTCCCAGCCCGCCCTCTGTGGGTCCACAGCACCACCGGCAGCGCTGGGCGGCTGTGCGTGAAGCCTTTCAGACCTATTTGTCCCAGCCGGGAATTATTTGGGCATTGGCTTTCATCCTGCTGTTCAGGGCAGGGGATGCCATGATGTTTGCCATGGTGACGCCTTTTTTGAATCATCTGGGTTATGGTCTGGTGGCGCGCGGCATTCTGACCGGCAGTATCGGTACGGTCACCGGTATAGGTGGAGCCTTGCTGGGAGGCATCATCATATCGCGCTGGGGACTCAAAAGAACCTTGTTTCCCCTGACTTTTATTCAGTCTCTAGCCATACCGGCATATGCCTGGCTGGCCTGGGCTGCTCCTGACATCTGGTGGGTCGGGGTAACCATTGCCTTCGAACAAGCCTCCGCAGGACTGGGTACCGCCGTATTGATGGTATTTCTGATGCAACGCTGTCAGGAACATTACCAAGCCACTCATTTTGCCATCGGCTCGGCGTTGATGTCGGTGGCGGCAACCGTCGTCGGTGGTTTCAGTGGATTTTTGGCGGCCAAGGTGGGCTTTGTGGATTTTTTTCTGCTGGCTTTTGTAGCCGCGATACCCAGTCTCGTCCTGGCTCTGGCGATGCCGAACAAACTCTATAAAGACACCATCAAAACCGTGTAGCATGATGAAAAATAGTATTTTTCCATCATTCATCGCCAATCTCTCCAAAGGTCGCAGGTGTATCCATCTGCAGGCAAATTGTCCATTTTTTCTTGAGGAACTGGATAGGGCTTATCGCAAAAGTCATTACCGGATTCCGGGTAAATACGATTTTCGCATTGGTGGACCAGCCTATGGAGTACGTGGCGTTATGATTACTGCCTGGAATCCTCATTCACAACCGTTGAGCCCGTGGAAAAATCAACATCGGCAGCATCAACTGCTGCGCAATCTGCACACAGCAGGTTATCCGTGTTCGCGCGCCTACTGTGGTATGGATGACTGGTGGGAAGAAAGCGTGTTGGTGCATGACATGAGTATGTCTGAAGCTTACCCCATAGCTCGGCGCTGGGCGCAATATGCCTTTGTGTATCTGGATGGAAGACGGGTCTGGTTGGTATATATGCACTGAGCTTTAGTTCGCATAATGTTTATTATGTTAAATTATGAAATGAACTTCCCTCATCCGCCATGGTCACATTTCTTAGGTTAAGAATCTCTACGAGGGAGCGAAATGATATACAGTACATTTTCAGGTAACCGGACAGCACCTTGGTGGGTGCGCTTGCTCACCATCATGGTGGGCATGGTTTTGCTGGTTGGGTTGTTCTTTTTTGCGATTTTCGCCTTTATTGCGGTGGCCATTCTGGGCGCCAGTGGAATGCTTTTCCTCTGGTGGCAAAAACGCAAGATTCGAAAAAGTTCCAGTCAAGACTTCATTGTCACACAATATCGTGAAGTCCATCGCAGCGTGCCACCTGACGACAAGGGACGATAAACCCTTCCTTGGAACCCTGATCCCTGCCCCCTGCTTTTACTGAAAATCGTGTTAGAATCTTCAGCAGCGAAACAGCTTGAGCTTGGGAGTTGCAGGGGGATCTTCTGACCAGTAAACCTGAAAATACAGATGGTTACCGCATTATAAGCTGTCGCAATCCGATCCGCTTATTGAGTGCCGGTATCCTGATATTGGGCTTTTATTCGTTCTCTGCTGTGGCGGATGATGTACACTTTGCTTTTGATGGCGTTCCA
>NZ_JABBOU010000159.1 GCF_018853465.1 Acidithiobacillus montserratensis | reverse complement strand
GTTCTTTCACAGCCGAGTGGAGATGTGTGGGGTTTAGGCTCTAGGTATTGATAGTGCGTTTAAGGACGGGCTATTGGTACTGGAAGTTGAACAAATTGTATGGATTGAACTTAAGAGTTTGATCCTGGCTCAGATTGAACGCTGGCGGCATGCCTAACACATGCAAGTCGAACGGTAACAGGTCTTCGGATGCTGACGAGTGGCGGACGGGTGAGTAACGCGTAGGAATCTGTCTTTGAGTGGGGG
>NZ_JABBOU010000158.1 GCF_018853465.1 Acidithiobacillus montserratensis | reverse complement strand
TGGGGGCTTCCGGCGAGCATCTCAGCGGTATTGCCCGCCTGTGGTCCGACCGCCGCAGTCTGCCGCAATGTGGAGAGTGGCTGAAAATCATTCACCAGATTCATCCGGACAAACAACTGCAGCACTATCCCGGCTCCGCCCGGCTGGCGGCAGCATTGCTGCGCCCCGACGACCGGATGATTTTATGCGAAAGCGTGCCGGAAACCGTCGCACAGTTACGCCAGCAACTGGGAAAAAGACCGCGCACCAGCATCCTCAACGAAGATGGTTACCGGGCGCTGTTCGCCCATATGCCCCCACCGGAAAAGCGCGGCCTGATCCTGATCGACCCGCCCTTTGAACGCCGCGATGAGTGGGAAGCTCTTGCCGACACTCTGCTGCGTGCCTATGGGCGCTGGCCCCAGGGCACTTATCTTGTCTGGTATCCCATAAAAATTCGCGGTACGATCACGCGTTTCTGGCAGGCCCTGCGCGGCCGGATTCCGGTGCTGGTATATGAACTGCTGCAAAAACCTGAAGAGGGACGGGAAACTCTTTTCGGCAGTGGTCTCCTGCTGATCAATCCCCCCTGGGGGGTCAAGGAAGCACTCAGTGCTGGTCTCACCGAACTGGGGCCATTACTGGCCGACCCGCAGTCCGGTGGCTTCTGGTCACTGCGCTGCACCGGCTGGCCCGGCCCCGAAAAGCCATAAACTGCATGCGCTGACACCCGGCGCCATAAGGACAACAGGATGGATAAAACAGCACTTCCCAATATCGAGCACATCCAAAAACTGCTGCTCTACGGCGGCCCCTCCGCGCAATTACAGGAGGAGCTGGTCAAAACGCCCGACACTGAAATGAGTGTCGCAGTGCTTTATCACCTCGCCCTGCGGCATGGTGTCATCAGCCCGACAGCGGCACGGGAAGGCCTGGCACTGCTGGCCACGGCCGGAACGGCGGGAGAA
>NZ_JABBOU010000157.1 GCF_018853465.1 Acidithiobacillus montserratensis | reverse complement strand
AATGGCCGGCAACAGAGCCAGTTCCATGGGCAGGCCCCGCTGGGAAACTGCATTGACTACATAGTAAAGGAAGGGGCGGGAATTACCGAGGATTTGTTCGAGTTTGCCTTGATGCTTCAAAAACCAGGTGCGCCATTGCTTAATTTCCATTTGGGACGCTTTGCTAAGACGGAGTCCTTGAGCAATGCGTGTCCAGAGGTTAACTGGTTCAACCCGAGCACCAAATTTACCTGCGGCCTCAAATTCGTGCAGCATCAGAGCCAGATTACCGTGCATCCCATTCTGATTGATTTTTCGCGGCCTATTCTGTGATGAGGTTTCATTGCCATTTAAACTTATTGATTTGATTTCCTCAATCGTTTTCACATGTTTCGGGTTCGTAACTTTTGATATGTAATAAAAATGGCGATGCGCTGCACTTGTCATATCATTTTTTGGGATCTCCATATTATGGTTTTGCGCCCAAGCCTTAGGTATTGTGACTAACGCCATCACCATAGCGATAGCGAACATTCTCTTGCTCATGCGTTTCTCCCTTGTCGGGTTCAAACCACAATGTGGCACCCGCATACATCATCACATATTTTGGTATTTATCTACATTAAATAAATAGTTATAAAAACCTCAAAATAATTTATCAGTTAGCACTTCACCCTTCATTATTAGACCCAAACTGTGTCCAATATTTTCGCAACACGCAGTAATTTACAACTCTGATTTTAGAGCCGCCGATGCGAAATCGGCGGCTTCACAGAATGGCTTTTCAGGCCTTTTTCGGTGCTAAACTACCAACAGGCAATACTGGCTTGCCCATGACCGGGTTGATGACGTGAACAGCGGCCAGATAAAAGCCGATGAGCGCCACAATCATAAATAAAAGCCCAGCGATGTTAGATACCGATATAGCCATCAGAACGAATCCGGCACAAAGAATGCCAAAAAGCAATACGAGGCCGATGTTGGCACGCAGAGAAGCGATAAAGAAAATGAAGGTAATCAAAGCCATCAACCAGAACCAGACCATCAATAGTTGCGGTGCACTTTTCATAGTAGCCGCCAAGCCACCGCTGATAGCCGCAATGGCAAAACTCAGAAAAAAGGAACCGTAGGTAAAAAACACGGTGGCAATATAAGAATTAGGCATCTGGTAGGTGAACCCCCCCGCTACATACATGGCGGCAGCACCAAATCCAAAGCAGAGTGCCAGCAAGGTGCCCAAACCAGCAAGCGGCACGATTCCATAAAATACAGCACCGATAATAAACAGCGGAACCGCGAATCCAAACAAACCAATAGCAATCGGATCTTTCATTTTACAATCTCCCAAGTGGTTAGGCGGTCAAAGCGACCATTACTACTTCATCATTCACTACTGGACTTCAAAAAAGGCTCCACTTTTTTGTGGAGCCTAAAACTCCCGAAAAGCTTAGGGAGGAGGAGTCTTTTGACCATTCATTTGTTGATCATGTGGTTTAAACCGACAATACATCAACCCAAGGGGCCGTTGGCGGTCACAATTTGCGGTTCCATGGAAGCCAGAATGGCAATCAGGTAATTCTGGGCAGCCATGGGAATCTTGCGGGTTTGCATGGCATCCATCATGTCCTGGGCCAGATAGTTGAATGCCGCTGTGGTGACGCCCATACCTGCATGGGCCTTACGCATGCTCAGTCCGGTGTACTTGCAGGGACCACCCACGGCCATACACACCTGTTGCACCAACTCATATTTTAGGTGAGGAATATTGGTATGGGCAAAGTAGTAATTGATGTGCGGATCAGCAGCCACATTACCGACAAAGGTATTGATGAGCGCCGTGATACCCGCTTTACCGCCATACTGGGCATAATAATCCTGCGCCGATGCCGTCGAAATCCCCATCAGGGAAACTGCCGT